>JACSRI010000264.1 GCA_014879845.1 Opitutaceae bacterium | reverse complement strand
TTGCCGGTCTGGCTGTCGCCCCGCTCCACGCCCAGCGCGTGATGGAAAAGCTCGATCGCGGCGTCGTCGCCATCCACCAGCCCGACGGCCGCGTCTGGGTGAGTTGGCGCCTGCTCGCCTCCGATCCCATCGGGATCGGCTTCAACGTCTATCGACTTACCGGCGGCGCCACCGATCGCGAGGAGATCGGCATCTATGGCGCGCGCCAAACGGCCGACGCCGGTGCGGTAAAGATCAACGCCGAGCCGCTCACCGGCCCGACGTGGTGCATCGATGATCGGCCAAACCTCGCGCGCGAGACGCGTTACGAAGTCCGTGTCGTCATCGACGGTCAGGAGCGGCCGGCGGACGGAAGCTTCACCATCGCCGCGGGCGCGCTGCCGCTCCCGTATCTCAGCATCCCGCTGCAGACACCCGCGGGCTACACGCCCAACGACGCCTCCGCCGCCGACCTCGATGGCGACGGCCGCTACGAGATCGTGCTTCACCAGACCGGCGTGGGCCGCGACAACTCGCAGGCCGGCGTGACCGACGCGCCCGTCTTCCAGGCCTACACGCTCGACGGGAAACTCCTCTGGACGATCAACCTCGGCAAAAACGTCCGGGAGGGCGCACACTATACGCAGTTCATGGTGTATGATCTCGATGGCGACGGCCGGGCTGAGTTCGCGTGCAAGACAGCGGACGGTACGGTCGACGGCGTCGGCAAGGTGATCGGCGATCCCGCCGCCGATTGGGTCGAGAAAGGTGCGGAGACCGTGCCGACCGCCGACCGCTCCGGTGCGGTCACCGATGCGGAGGGCCGGATGCGCGCGCGCCTCGAAGGCCGTATCCTGCGCGGCCCCGAATACCTTACCGTTTTCGACGGACGCACCGGCGCCGCCCTCGCGACCGTGCCCTACGTACCGCAGCGTTTTCCCGGCAACGACAACCCGACCGGCGAGCAGATGAAAGAACTTTGGGGCGACGCTTACGCCAACCGCATGGATCGTTTCCTCGCCTGCGTCGCCTACCTCGATGGCAAGCTTCCGAGCCTCGTCATGTGCCGCGGCTACTACACGCGCGCCGTGCTCGCCGCCTGGGACTTTCGCGACGGCAAGCTGACGCAGCGCTGGGTCTTCGACAGCCTTGCTTCCGAGGACAACAAGGCGTACTCCGGCCAGGGTTTCCACAACCTCAGCGTCGCCGACGTCGATGCCGACGGCCGCGACGAGATCGTCCACGGCGCGTGCGTGATCGACGACGACGGCACGGGCCTCTACTCGACGGGCTGGGGCCACGGCGATGCGCTCCACGTCTCCGATCTCGTCCCGTCCAACCCTGGACTCGAGGTGCTCGGCATCCAGGAGCGCTTCGACAGGCAGGGCATCAACATGCGCGACGCCGCCACCGGCCGGCCGATCTTCCTCGTGCCGTCGGTCAAGGCGGCAGATTCCGGCGGCGACAAGGGCGAGGGTCCCGGCCGCGGCGTCGCCTTCAATGTCGACCCGCGGTATCCAGGAAGTGAAGTCTGGGCCGCCGGCGCCGGCATGAACGGCATGTTCAGCGCCACCGGCGAGCGCATCTCGGAAAAGCGGCCGCGGTCCGCCAACTTCGCCATCTGGTGGGACGGCGATTTCCTGCGCGAGCTTCTGGACCGCAATGTCATCACCAAGTGGAACTGGAACGACTCGACCGAGACCGTGCTGCTCGTCGCCCAGGATTGCTCGTCGAACAACGGCACCAAGGCCACGCCCGCGCTCAGCGCCGATCTGCTCGGCGACTGGCGCGAGGAAGTGCTCCTCCGCACGCTCGATGGCAAGGCCCTGCGTCTCTACACGACCACGATTCCCACGAAGCACCGGCTCGTCACTCTGATGCAGGATCCGCAGTACCGCCTCGCCATCGCCTGGCAAAACGTCGCCTACAACCAGCCGCCGCACCCGAGCTTCGCGCTCGATGAGCCGCAACCCAAGTAGCGCAGGCTTCCAGCCTGCACACCATTCATCGATGAAAACAACTGTCCATCTCGTCGCCGTCCTCCTAGCCGGCTTCGCCGTATCCCGATCGAGCGCGTCCGCTGACACTCATTTCACCGGCTGGCCCGCCGGCGCCGAACCGGCCGTGGTGGGCCGGCGTGTGGTCGAGAACTTCCTCGCCCGCCCCTTCGAGTGGCAGACCAACCCCGAGCGGCGCAAGATCGTCATCTACCCCGAGGTCTGCACCTGGTACGGCTCGCTCCGCATCGCGAAGCTCACGGCTGATACGGCGCTGACGGAGCGGCTCGTGCGCAAGTACGACATCCTGCTCACGCCCGAGGGCGCCACCAAGATCTCGCAGCGCGCGCATGTCGACGACCGCGTCTTCGGCGTCGTGCCGCTGGAAATCTACCTGCAGACCAAGACGGAGAGCTTTCTCGCCGTCGGCAAGGGTCTCGCCGACGCGCAGTGGAGCACGACCACGCCGGACGGCATCACCACCGAGGCGCGCTACTGGATCGACGACATGTACATGATCCCGGCGCTGCAGATGCAGGCGTATCGGGCCACCGGTGACACGGTCTACCGCGATCGCGCGGCGCTCGCGATGAATGCCTACCTCGACAAGCTGCAGAAGGAGAATGGCCTCTTCCATCACGCGCCGGATTCGCCCTTCTTTTGGGGCCGGGGCAACGGCTGGTACGCGGCCGGCATGGCCGAGATCCTTGCCGACATGCCCGCGGATCATACGCAGTATGAACGCATGATGCGCGGCTTTCGCTCGATGATGGCCGCGCTGCTCGCCACCCAGGCGGAGAACGGACTCTGGCGCCAGCTCGTCGATGTGCCGGAGTCCTGGCCGGAGACCAGTTGCACGGGCATGTTCACCTTTGCCATGGTCCGTGGAGTCAAGCGCGGCTGGCTCGATGCAGCCACCTACGGCCCGGTCGCGCGCCGCGCCTGGATCGGACTGGCCTCTTACGTCAACGACGACGGCAACGTCCGCGAGACCTGCATCGGCACGAACAAGGGACCGAGCGTGCAGTACTACATGGACCGGAAGCGCCCCGTCGGCGACCCGCACGGCCAGGCCGCGACGACCTGGGCGGCGTTCGCGCTGCTGGAGTGACGGCTGACGGGATCGGCTATCGTTCCGCCTTGCCCCGGGATAGGGGCTGGCGAGGGTTGCTGCGATGCGGTCCCCTGCTGCTCGTTATCGCATGCTGCCATGGCTTGTACCCATGGCGGCCGCCTGGGCTGGCGTTGTCTTCATGCTCCTGCCCGACACGATCATCCCGTACGATGACGACGTCGGTTACCTGCGGTCGGTCGTGCACACCCTGCAGCACGGCCGTCCGTGGACTGACGATTGGCTGGAGCCGTGGGCTGCATCACTCAGCGCGGTAACGGCCGCGCTCATCCGGCTCACGGGGAGTTTCTCGGTCGAGGTCGAGTCCGTGCTCGTCGTTTGCGCCGGACTGTCGGTCGTGCTCGGGGTGATGTTGTCCATGCGGCGAGGCGTGTCGTGGCCCGGCGCGGTCTTGAGTGCGCTCGTGCTGCTGTCGTTTCCGACGGTCCTGTGGAAGCAGACACAGTTCACGAGCCTCGCGATCTACCTGCCTGCGATGCTGGGTGCCTTGCTCGCCGCCGTTGGCTGGTATTCTTCGTCGCATTCCTGGTGGCGGTAACGTCGCGGCAGAGCGCGATCGCATGGCTGGCGCTGCCTGCCTGGATGGCTGTGCGGGAGTATCTGTGTCGTCGCAACGAGGCGGAGCGTCGCTGGCGCTTGGTCCTGCCCGAGATTGTGACGGTCGTCGCCGGCCTCGGCGTCTACCTGGCGACAGGATGGGCGATGAACGAGACGTATGCCCAGCGTGTCATGACGGGTGCGATGTGGAGCAGTCTCGACCCTGTCCAGTTTGTCCGAGGGACGGGTTTTGCGGTTGTCGTCTTCTGTCTCGCGGCGGGTTGCGGTGCGTTTTTCCGGCGATGCCTCGCCGCGCGCAACACCGTCGATGAAGGACTCCGACTGCGCCCCATGGCCGTGGCTGTCGGCGTGGGAGTATTCGTGGCCGCGTGGTCTTCATCGCACCTGTTGGTCGTGGAGTTCGAGGTGCCCCTGCGTGAGATGATGGGATCATGCCGCTACGCCGTGTGGGTGGCGTCGATGGGATGGGCTCTGGGCGGCTGGCGGGTGCGCTGGGAGTGCGTCGCGACGGGATGTGTCGCGGCCGCACTTGTCGGTCTTCGGGGCAGCGTGTGGGACTACTATCTTCTCGATGTCGGCGTACTCGGGTATTTTGCGCTGGAGCGATGCCACGATCTCGACGCGGGCGTTCGTGTTCCGTGGGGGCGATGGGCCGGACTGGCCTGTGGGTGCGCGGTCGGTGCTGTGGCGCTGGTGCAGCACTCCGGGACGGCCATGCGGGTCAAGCGTGTGATGGACGGCTCGCGCGCGCTTGTGGTCTTGTGCGAGCGCGCGTTGCGGGCCGGGCGCATCGACGCCGACGAGTTGTCCATCGCGCCGTTCGGATTGCAGGTGTGGCACCTCTATCCGCGTTTCATTCGGACGGTTGGCTCGGATGGACAATACATCGCGGGCTTCACCCGATTCCTCCGCCCCGGTGCGCTCGGCATGGAGGTCACCGGGGCGTCGGCCGGCTCAATCGATCCGGTGATCGTACCTGGCGAGGGTGAGGTGGTGGCCACGGGAGTCTTTCGGGCCATGTGGCGCGAGCAGCATAGGTTCACCCTGCGCCCAGGGGAGGACGTGGGACGGGCTGAGCTGCCGTGGGACGTGAGTGGGACCAAGGTGCGGCCGTTTCCATTGAACGACGACGAATGGAACGAACTCGTGTCAGGGCCGCGGCTCGAGTGAGTCGTTGCCGGGTCAGTGCGCAAAGCAGGCCGGCGGCGGCGCCGGCTGCGTGGGCGAGAGGGACGGGGACGAAAGACGCGTCCGGGGCGACGAAGAACGTCGTTGTGGTCATCGATTCGACTACGGTCTTCGCCACGAAGGCGATCGCACCGAGGAGGATCCACGCTGCGCTTGCCGGGCGGCGTTCGCGTGCGGCCTCGGCGACGAGCAGGCTCACGCACGCGACGAACAGCGCCGAGTCGATCCCCGACAAACCGCGGTAGGTCGCGAGTTCGGGCGCGAGTGTCCAGACGGCGGCGGAAATCGCGATGGCGCCGGCGGCGAGCGTCGTGACAAGGCCGGCGCGCGAGCGACGTTCGAGGATCGTGCCAAGCAGCGCGAACGCGGCGAGGTCCCAGCCCAGGTGGCTCGGCGTCCAATGCGTGAAGTGACCGCTGAGGAGCTGCCACCATGAACCGTGCGCGATCGCAGTGCGGTCAAACTGCAGGGCCGCACTCGCCCCGGGCATCAGCCAGGCCGCCAGCGTCAACGCACTGAGCGAAGCGGTGATCCATGGAAAGCGGCGGACAAGGGACGACATCGGTGGAAAAGAAGAGCCACGGAGGCGCGGAAGAATCCGAGGGGCCGGAAGCAGCAGGGGTGGCTCTCGGTGCGTCGCGCCTCCGTGGCAATGGTTCAACGATCAATCCTGAGTTTTCTTTGAAGCTCGGGCGCCGGCGATCGGGCCAAGCACGCCCGCGGCGATGAGGAGCACGGTGAGCGGATCGAGCGCCCCTCCGCCGCCACCACCACCGCCGACGCGCGGGGCCTGGCCGCTGAAGGCGGGCTGCTGTGCGTCGACGCGGTGGTTCGGAGTGGGCTGCTGGGCGCGCACGGCCTGGGCCTGGCGCTCGGTGGCGACCCGCTGTTGGTTGCGGCGCTCGATGCCGCGCTGGGCGAAGCGCTCATCGGTGAGCACGACCATCGAGGTCTGCTCGTTGACGATGGAGTAGGCCACGCCGAGGTCGCGCACGACGTTGTCTGCCTCGGCCGGCACGAGCTCACCCATGTCGCGCGCGGTCTGCACCTGCTCGACCAGGCTCATGGCCCAGAGGCGCTCGACCTCGGGATGGTCGGTCGCGGTCTCGGGGAAGGTGAAGTCCGTCGCGTAGACCTTGTCCTCGCCGGTAATGCGGGCCGTGAGCGCGACCCGCGCCGGGCCGGCGGTCTCGTAGCGGCCGAACACCACGAGCTGCTGGCCGCGGTAGAGTTTGCCCGGGTAGTCACCGGTCGTCTCGGTCACGCGCACGCCGGTGATCTTGAGCTGCGCGTCGTGCATGGCCTCGTAGGTGATCTTCGATTTCGCGAGCAGGATCTGCCCGAGAATGTCGTCGGCGTTGGACACACCCGCGTAGAAACCGCCGCTGGCCTCGGCCGCGACCTGCATGAGCGGCCAGTTGGCGTTGTTGCCGAGGAGGAATCCGAAGAAACGCAGGTCCTGGCGGCGCAGCAGGGTGGCGAAAGCCTTCGAGTCAACCACGCCGGTGTTGGTCACGCCGTCGGTCACAAGCACAAGGCTGGTGGCGCGATCGGCGTCGAGGCCGCGCAGGCCGGCGGCAATGCCGTCGTAGAGGTTGGTGCTGCCGTCCGGGGTCAGGCCCTGCACCACGCCGATGGCGCGCTGCACCGCCTCGGGCGTGGCGGCCGTCCAGGGCACGACCTCGCGGGCGTTGTTGTTGAAGGTGACGATGCGGAAGCGGTCGCCGGGCTTCATCTCGCCGAGGGCGCGGGCCACGCCGCGGGCGAGGGTGGAGAGTTTGCCCTGCATGCTGCCGGAGACATCGAGCACGTAGACGTAGTCGGCGCCCTGGGTGAGCGGCTGCAGGTCCACGCCGGGCGTCACGATCATCATGAACGTACCCGGCTTCGAGGGATCGGCACGGTAGGGGATGAGCTCGATGCTGCCGGGCTGGTTGTCGGCGAGCCGGTAGTAGAAGACGAAGTCCTGGTCGAGTCGCGCACTCGTGCGGTCGAGGCGCATGCGGTAGTGGCCGGCGTCGAGCTTTTCGATCGCGGCGGCGGCCTCGAACCCGGGTACCCGGACATCGGTGACGGGTGCGGCACTCTTCAGCTCGAGCGAGATCGAGAGCTGGCCCTCGACCTGGCTGTTCGCCGTCCAGAACGAGGCGCCGGCCTCGTCGGTGCCGCCGTCCTCGAGCGGGTAGACATAGCGGCCGATGCCGGTGTCGATCGTGAGCGGCTGGTAGTAGACGAGGCGCAGGCGCGTCTCGGACTGGGCGCGCACGGGAGACACGCGGAACTCGAAGTTCTGATAGCCCTGCTGCGAGGCGAGACCGGCGTCGTTGCCGGCGGACTTTTCCTCTTCGTAGACCTGCTGCGCCTTGTCTTTGGGCATGACCTCGCCGTGCAGCTCGCGCTCGCCCGCCCAGATCGTGACTTCCGAGAGGCTGGCGCTCTTCGGTATCGGAAATGCGTAGACGGCCTCGAGATCCTGGGGATTGGGGTTGAAGAAGACCTGCTGCACCTCGGTGCGGGCAAAGCCGTTGTTGATCACGATCGATACCTGGTGGTCGCGGATCTGGATGGGCGCCTGGGGCGAGCCGACCGGCGTGAGCGTGCCGGCGGCGTGGATGACGGCGGCGAGCGCGCAGGCGCCGGCCGCGACGACGAGAGATCGGAAGAGCGATCGCGCGGAGTTCATGGTGTGCCGAGGACCTTGCTCGCCGTGTGCCGACGACGGGTGCACGTTCCTAAGCGCTCTTCAGATCAGCGACTTGCGGAAATGCGACCTCCTCGTCTTGGCGACAAGCGCGAGCTAATATGCCCCGGGGCCGGACGGAAAATGTCCGGGCATCCGGCCGCACGCGGAAGTCGTTTGGAGCGTGGGTGCGGGTCGAGTTAGCTCGGACGGTGAGTTCTCCGGCTCCGGCAGCGACTTGGGACGACGACGCGCAGCGGCGCCATCTGCGGCGCAACTACGCGGCGCTGCTTCTCGACGGCGGCTTCTATGCCGCGGGCTCGGCCTGCGTGGCGGCGGACACCGTGTTGCCGACGCTGCTCAAGCAGCTCGGCGCGCCGACCTGGCTCGTCGCGATGGGGCCGACGCTCGCGATGTACGGGTTCTTCTTCATGCCGTTCTTCACCTCGCACTGGGTCGACCGGCTGACGCGTTACCGCAATTTCGTCGCGTGGCTGAGCGTGCCACAGCGCCTCGCACCGATGGTCGCCGGGTTGGCGTTGATCTTCTTCGCCGATACACACCGGACCGCCGTGCTCTGGATTGTCGCGCTCTCGCCCGTCATGCTGAGCGTGTTCGGCGGGGCCAACGTCACGGGCTTCTGGGAACTCGTCGCCAAGGTGATCCCGGCGCGGCGCCGCGCCTCCAATCTCTCGTGGCGCAACATCATGGGCACGGCGCTCGGCTTCGCCGCCGGTGGACTGATCGCGGCCGTGCTCACCCGCTGGCCCGGACCGCGCGGATTCGGCGTGCTCTACCTCTGCACCAGCGGATGCATGATGATCTCGCTCGCCGCCCTCTGCTGCGTGCGGGAACTTCCCAATGCGCCGGGCGTGCGACGCGTCGTGCCGAGCTGGCGGGAGAAGGCGAAGATGCTCCCGCAGTGGCTGCGTGAGGACGCGCGCCTGCGGCACTATGTGATCGCGCGCACCTTCGCCAACGGCGTGACCGTCGTGACGCCGTTTCTCGCCATCCACGTGCTGCGCGTGCTCGGGCAGCCTGAGCGTTTTCTGGGAAAACTCGTCGCCGCCCAGATGGCCGGCGCGATCGGCGGCAACCTCCTGGGCGCGTGGCTCGGCGATCGGTTCGGCGGGCGCGTCCTCGCGCAGATCGGCGGCGCGGCTGCGATCGGCTTGAGCGCGGGTGCGCTGGTCAACAGCAGCGAGGTCGGTTTTCTTGTGATGTTCGCACTGCTCGGCGTTGCCACCTTTCTGACGCAGAACGGTGCGGCTATCCTGCAGCTCGAGCTGTTTCCGGCGGAGCGCCGGCCCACGACCATGGCGCTGATCGCGCTGACAAACTTCCCCGCCATGCTCGGGTGCGCGTGGCTGGCCAAGGAGCTGCGCGAACTCGATCGTGGTATCTGGCCGGCGGCGACAGCCGCGCTCGTGCTGTTGTTCATCAGCCAGTGGTTCTTCCACCGGCTCCCGGAGCCGCGCAGACAACGCTGACGGACGAAAGGCGTACGGGCGGGCTAGAGCTTCTTCACCGCGTAGCGCAGGGCCTTCTCGATGATCTCGAAGTCGGCGTCGTCGTGGCGCGCGGACATGGCCGTGCGCACAAGGTCCTTGCCCACCGGCACGGCGGGCGCGATCGACATGACCGAGAAGACGCCCTGGTCGAGCAGGTGTTTCCAGAAGAAGTAGGCGCGCTCCTTGTTCCCGAGCACGATGGGTATCGCGGGTGTCTCGCTCTCCCAGATGTCGAGGCCGAGGGAGAGGAGCAACTCGCGGTAGCGTCGGGTGTTGGCCCAGAGGCGCTCGAGGTGCTGCGGCTCGGTCTGGATGACCTCGAGGGCCGCGCGGGCGCAGGCGGCCTGGGCCGGGCTGAGGGCGGCGCTGAAGATCGTCTGCTTGGAGTGTGTGCGCAGGTACTCGATCATGTCGCGCGACGCGGCGACGAAGCCGCCCGTGCTCGAGAGCGACTTCGAGAGCGAGCCGGCGATCACGTCCACGCCGCCGTCCACGCCGAAATGGCTGGCCGTGCCGCGGCCTCCCTGGCCGAGCACGCCGAAGCCGTGGGCGTCGTCGACCACCAGCGTGCAGCCGTGCTCGGCCGCGATCTCGGCGAACGGCTTGAGCGGCGCGATGTGTCCTTCCATCGAATACACACCCTCGATCACGATGATCTTGGGCGCCTTGGGGTCGAGATGTCCCAGGACGGTGCGGAGGTTGTCCGGGCTGTTGTGGGAGAAGCGTTCGACCGTCGCGCCCGAGAGGCGGATGCCGTCCCAGATCGACGAGTGGACATTCTTGTCGACGAGGATGATGTCGCCGCGCTGGGTGAAGGCGGCGACGCTCGAGGCGCAGGACAGGTAGCCGGCGGCCGTCACGTGGCAGGCCTCCTTGCCGAGGAACGCGGCGATCGCCTCCTCGAGTTCCGTGTGGTAACGGCGGGAGCCGTTGGCGAGGCGGGCGCCGGTCGTGCTGCTGCCCCACTCGGCGAGCGCGCGCTGCCCGGCCTCGATCACCTTCGGGTGGAAGGAGAGGCCGAGGTAGTCGTTGCTCGAGAGCATCACGTACTCCTTGCCTTGGTGCCAGACGCGCGAGCCCCGCTGCTTCTCGAAGGTGAGATACCAGGGATCGTAGCGACGGCGCAGCTTGGTCGGCATGTCCGTCGAGCAACGCTCGACGATCGCCTTGGCCGCACGGAATGGAGACATGAACTTCATGCTTCGGAAAAGGGTCGGAGCATCGACACCCGCGCGGAGCTAGGCAACCGGGTTCTCCGGCTTCGGCCGAAACCGCCGCGGCACGGGTAGACCCACGATCAGGCGCAGGGCCAGCCAGGCCCTGGCGGGGTCCATCCGCCACCAGCGTCGCGCATACCTGCGGAAGTATTCGCCCGCCCACTCCTCGCGACCCCAGCGCGCCGCCGTGGCGGCGCAACGCTGGCGAAAGAGGGCGGTGTTGGCGTCGTTGGCATCGTGGCGGCCGGGAGAACTGCTCACGAGGTGACCGACGATGCTCTCGTGGCTCACGAGGATGCGCAGGCCCTCGCGGCGCAGGCGCACGCACAGGTCGATATCCTCCATGCCGTTGCGGTAGCCTTCGTGCAGGCCGCCGAGGCGGTCCCAGGCGGCGCGGTCCACGAGCAGGCAGGCGGCGGTGGCGGCGTTGCGCGCCCGCCACGGTCCGCGCGGCGGGCGCCGGCGGTGCTTGTGCGCGTGGGTGGGCAGGCCCTCGAGATCGAAGAAGACGCCGGCATGGTCGACCAGTCCCGTCGCCGGGTTGACCTGCACATTGCCGACCGCGCCGACGCGGGGAGTGGCGGCGAGCAGGTGGAGCATCGGCTCGAGCCAGCCGGGTGCGAGGATGAGGTCGTTGTTGAGCAGGCCGAGGACGGTGGCGGTGGGCGAGGCGGCCGCGGCGCCGCGGTTGGCGGCGCGGGCGAAGCCACCATTGATCTCCTGCCGCAGCGCGCGGAAGGGCGGGGCGAGCGGGGCGAGAAACTCCGCCGTGCCATCGCTGCTCGCGTCGTCGATGATCACCGCCTCCCAGCGCAATCCCGCGGGCAGCGTGGCGGGCAGGCGCGCGACGAAATCGCGGGTGAGGTCGAGGCGGTTGAAGACCGGGATGATGAACGAGACTTCGGGAAACTCCACGGTGGTGCGGTGCGTGTCGAAGGCGCGGGCGCGCGACGGTGTGGGCAGGAGCGACGGCGGGCGTGAGGGCGGGCTCGCTCAACCCGTGCGAATGGCCACGTCGGTGATGTGGTGGGCGGCCGGGATGGCGCGGATGCGCTGCAGGATCGTGGCCTTGTGGAAGAGCAGTTCCTGGCGGACGACGGGATTGCTCACGCCGATGACGAGCGTGCGTTCGCGGTCGATACGCAACGGGTGGCAAAAGGTCGCGTTGCCCTCGCCGACGATCTCGTGCCAGGCCTGGCGGATCGCATCCTCCGGCGTGGCCATGCCGATGCGGTATTTGTGGAGGAGTTGCTCGACCACATCGCCGAGGCCGCGTGTCTGGCGCAGTTTGGAGCGGCTCAGGTCCGTCGGGAGTCCGCGGAGCTCCGCGATAAGGTTCTCGACGTCTCGGCTGAATCTTGGATCGGGCACAGGACGGTGAGCGTGAGGATTGGGAGCGAAGTTGGCGAGACTGGGGTGGACCGGGCATCGAGAGCCTCCCGTTCCCGGCGCAGGTCGATGTCGCGGCCTCCTGCATGAAAGGAAGTTCTCGATCTTCGCCGGCCGCAGTACTTCTCCTGATGAAGGGCGGAAATTGCTCAAAGAGCACCTTCTGTTGTCGATGCACCGGGGACTTCAGCTGCGGCGGCGTTCCCTGACGCCCTCTCGCGCCTTGTCGGGTCACGCCTCCGAAGCCTCCGGCCCCGCCTCGGATCGGTTTGATCGGTTCGAGCGTGGGAGCGCATGCGGCGGCTTGGAGCAACTAGCCCACGTTTCCACCATGCCTGAACGCATTCTCGGTCTGGCCGGCGAGATATCGAAGCTCGTGTCCGCACGAGTCGACGACATCCAGCGCATCACCATGACATCGCGCATCCTCGCGCTCAATGCCTCGATCGAGGCGGCGCGTGCGGGTCAGGCCGGTGCCGGGTTTGCCGTCGTGGCCGAGCAGGTGAAGTCCGTCTCGGATCGCGTGACTGCGATCGTCGACGAGCTGCAGGACAAGCTCGACCCCAGGATCAGGGAACTGAATACGCTTGGGGCGGCGCTGATCGCGCGGCTCCGTGGCGCGCGCCTGACCGATCTCGCCCTCAACATGATCGAGATCATCGACCGCAATCTCTACGAACGCTCGTGCGACGTGCGCTGGTGGGCGACCGATTCCGCGGTGGTTGACTGTGTGGCCCGGGATGACTCCAGCGTGGCGGAGCATTGTGCGAAGCGGCTCGGCGTGATCCTCGATGCCTACACGGTTTATCTCGACCTCTGGGTCGCCGATGCGGACGGACGAGTCGTGGCCAACGGGCGTCCGGGACGATTTCCCCAGGCGGTGGGCCGGTCGGTGGCGAACACGCCATGGTTTCGGCAGGCGATGGGGTCGCGCGATGGCACGGAGTTCGCCGTCGCCGACATCGACGTGCAGCCTGTGCTCGGGGGGCGGTCGGTCGCAACCTACGCCGCCGCGATACGCGAGGGTGGGGAGACGAGCGGCCGCGTCATCGGCGTGCTCGGCATCTTCTTCGACTGGCAGGCTCAATCGCAGACGGTCGTCGATGGAGTCCGGCTCTCGGACGAGGAGCGGCAGAATACGCGGTGTCTCATCGTCGATCGTGATTTTCGAGTGATCGCAGCATCGGACCGACGCGGCGTGCTCGAGGAGAAGTACCCGCTGCGCACCGACGGCACGTCCATGGGTTCGTATTCGCCGGACGGGCGGACGGTGGTGAGCTTCGCGCTGACTCCGGGGTACGAGACGTATCGCGGCCTCGGTTGGTTCGGAGTGGTCGAGCAACAGGCAAGCGCGCCGGCGCGTGGGCGCGAAGCCGGTCCGCCCGCGCGCGAGAGCGGTCGCGTCCAGCGTCCTGCGGCGGCGCCGAATCCGTCTGCTCCGAAGCCCGTGCACGAGTTGGTGCACTCGGGCTGACGAGATCGGTCTCGGCTCGAGCACGGCGGCCGCGCGCGCCTGGGTCGAGGGAGTGATCGGTACTGTGCAAAATGTGATCCCGTGGCTGCGGGCGTTTGACCGTGCACCGCTCCGGTGATCGGGTCGTGGCTCTACCATGAAGAAGCCCCGCCGAAATCGTCATGTCGTGTCGATCGCAGCTGCCGCTGCAGTGGTGTCCTGTGTCGTCCCGCTTGCCCACGCGCAGAAGTTCACCGAACTCGCGCAGACTCCGCCCATGGGCTGGAACACCTGGAACACCTTCGCTTCGAACATCAACGAGGCGCTGATCCGGGAGACCGCCGATGTGATGATCGCGAACGGGATGCGCGATGCCGGCTACGTCTACATCGTGCTCGACGACACGTGGAGCGCGATGGAGCGCGACGCTCAGGGTAATCTTGTCGCGCATCCGGAGAAGTTTCCCAGCGGTATGAAGGCGCTCGGCGACTACCTGCACGAGCGTGGGTTCAAGTTCGGCATCTACAATTGCGCAGGCACCAAGACCTGCGCCGGCTACCCGGGTGGTTGGGGGCACGAGTTTCAGGATGCGCGCACCTACGCGTCGTGGGGTGTCGACTACCTGAAGTATGACTGGTGCTTCAGCGGCACGGCCAACGCGCCCGACGCCTACCGACGCATGAGCGCCGCGATCCGCGCCGCCGGCCGGCCCGTGGTCTTGAGCATCTGCGAATGGGGCCAGAGCAAACCGTGGGAGTGGGCCGGCGACGTCGGTCACCTCTGGCGCACGACGGGGGATATCACGGATTGCTACGATTGCCAGCAACGCTGGGAGCGCGGCTGGAAGGTGATCCTCGACCTGCAGGTCAGCCAGGTGCAGCCGCACACCGGTCAGAACGACGGCATCGAAAAATACGCCGGCCCCGGGCGCTGGAACGACCCCGACATGCTCGAGGTCGGCAACGCCGGCCTCACCTTCGAGGAGTCGCGCGCGCACTTCAGCCTGTGGTGCATGATCGCCGCTCCGCTCATGGCCGGCAACGACGTGCGCCACATGTCGCCCGAGATCACGGCACTGCTCACCAATCGCGAGGTCATCGCCATCGATCAGGACCGCCTGGGCAAGCAGGGATGGCGCTACCACGCCAGCTCGACCAAGGAGATCTGGGTGCGCGAACTCGACGGCGGCGACTGGGCCGTGTGTCTGCTCAATGTCGGCGCCGCACCGGCCGACCTCACCATCCACTGGGATCACATGTGGTTCCTGCCGAAGGAGGCCAAGGTCCGCGATGTCTGGGCAGGCAAGGACCTAGGCGCGAAGGGCCACGAGCTGACGCGCAAGGTCGCGTCGCACGACGTCGTTCTGCTCCGGCTCACGCCGACCGGCGCGGCTGCGGCCAAGTAGGCTTCCGCGAATACCGGGCCTCGAATCTCCGCGGGTCGCCGTGCGTTGTGCGGCGGCCCGCAGTCGTTTTCCCCTTCCGCGTTGCCGCGCGCGCCGCGCCGTGGGAGCCATATGGGCATGCACGCGGATGTGTTTGCCTTGGTCGACGGCGGCGCCGAGGAACTGCGCCCGGACGCTAGCTACCACTGGGACAACTCCCGTCGCAGCGACGCCAACCGCATCATCGTGCAGCGCACGCTCGCGGGCTCGGCCTTCTTCGAGGACGCCCGAGGTCGCCGGCTCGCGCCGGCGGGGTGGGCGATGCTGTTCACGCATCGCGAGCCGTCGTGTTATGGCGTGCCGGAGGGCGTGAGTGTCCCCTACCGCTTGCGCTATCTCTCGTTCTCACCGGGCACCTCGATCATCGGGATCTTCCAGCAGCTGCGTGCGGACTTTGGCAGCGTCGTGCGCATGGCGCCGGACGGCGAGGCGGGTGCGCTCTTCGAGGAGATATTTCGGCGCATGCGCACGGGCACCTTTGTTGATCGCTACCAGGAGTCCGAGCTGATCTACCGCATGTTCGTCACGCTCTATCGGGAGCAGGTGCACGGCACGCGCGACGAGGACCCGATCGAGTTCGGCAGCCACCTGCTGCGTGCGCGTTTCCGTGGTGCGATCAACCTCAAGACGGTTGCGCGGCAGTGTGGTGTCACGCGTGAGCACTTCATCCGCGCGTTCCGCGAGCGTTATCTCGAGACGCCCGGTGCGTTGCTGCGCCGCCTGCGTCTGGAGCACGCGCGAGCCATGCTCGATGCGACCGAACTGCCGGTCGCCGAGGTGGCGAGTGCGAGCGGGTTCTCGAGTGCGACTGGGTTCTGTCGCGCTTATCGCGCCGCCTTCGGGCTCAGCCCGGCCCGATCGCGCGCAGGCCGCCGCAACTGAACCGCGACGGCCGGGCGGCAGGCACTCGCCAGTTCGTCATCCTGGATGCGATGGGTGGGCGTTTGGTGCTATAAAACAGTTTCACATAAACAGAAACTATTGACACACGTGGAAGCAGAGTATGAGGCTCGCCCTCCGATGACCGGCGCCCCTGCCGGCCATCGAGATCCGGCCGCCCCGGCCGTGCCCCGTCGGATTGTTACGCCCTCCCCATCGATGACTCCGAATTCCGTCCCTCAAACCATGAACCCAAGCCGCAGACACCCCGCGCAGGCCGCCCTCGGCCTCCTCCTCGCGTGCGGACTCCCCGCCGCCGTCTCCGCCCAGC
>JACSRI010000098.1 GCA_014879845.1 Opitutaceae bacterium | reverse complement strand
GGAGATGCTGGAGTCGCGCGCCCCGGTCGTCACCATCATGGGTCACGTCGACCACGGCAAGACCTCGCTTCTCGACGCGCTGCGCAAGACCAATGTCGTCTCCGGCGAGGCCGGCGGCATCACGCAGCACATCGGCGCCTACCAGGTCACGGTCAACAACCGCAAGATCACCTTCCTGGATACACCGGGCCACGCCGCCTTCACGAAGATGCGCGCGCGCGGCGCCAACGTCACCGACGTGGCCATCCTCGTGGTCGCCGCCGACGACGGTTTCATGCCGCAGACCGACGAGGCCCTGCAGCACATCCGCTCGGCTGACGTCACGCCCATCGTGGCGATCAACAAGACCGACACCAAGGGCGCCAATATCGACCGCGTGAAGAAACAGATGCAGGACCGCGGCCTCATGCCGGAAGACTGGGGTGGTGAGACGATCACCTGCCCGATCTCCGCGCTCAAGGGCGAGGGCATCGACCACCTGCTCGAGATGATTCTCCTTCAGGCCGACGTGCTCGAACTCAAGGCCAACCCGAAGGCTCCCGTCAATGGTGTGGTCATCGAGGCCGAGATCGAGGTCGGTCGTGGCCCCACGGCCACGGTGCTCATCGAGTCGGGCACGCTCAAGACCGGCGACGCCGTGGTCTGCGGTCCCTTCTACGCGAAGGTCCGCGCGATGTTCGACGACCAGGGCAAGCAGGTGAAGGAAGCCGGCCCGTCCTCCGCCGTCCGCGTGATCGGCTGGTCCGGTACGCCGGAGTGCGGTGGCGTCGTCGCCGCCGCCAAGAACGAACGCGAGGCCAAGCGCATCGCCGAAGAGGCGGAGTACGAGCTCAAGAAGCAGGCGGCCGTCACCGAGGCCGCGCCGAAGGCCACGCTCGCCCAGCTGCTCGACGACATCAAGTCCCAGCACAAGCGCGTGCTGCGCATCGTGGTCAAGGCCGACGTGTATGGTTCGGTCGAGGCCGTCGCCGCCGCCCTCGGCACGATCAAGAGCGACAAGGTCTCGCTCGAGATCGTCGCCTCCGATGTCGGCCAGATTTCCAAGAACGACGTGCTCATGGCCAGCGCGGCCAAGGCGGCGATCGTCGGCTTCAACGTCCGCACGGAAAACGGCGTCGACGCCGTGGCCAAGCACCACGGGGTCGTCGTCAACCAGTACGAGATCATCTACGAGCTAGTCGACAAGGTGCGCGACGCCATGGCCGATCTCCTCGAGCCCGAGACGCGCGAGATCAAGCTCGGCAGTGCCGAGGTCCGTGCGGTCTTCCCGGTCTCGAAGGGCTTTGTCGCCGGCTGTCTCGTCACCGAGGGCCGCATCCAGACCCAGGCCGCCGCGCGTCTCCGCCGCAAGGGCGCCGTCGAGGTCGAGAGCAAGATCGTCGGCCTGCGCCGCGTGAAGGACGAGGTGAAGGAAGTCCGCGCCGGCACCGAGTGCGGTATCCACCTCGAAGCCTACGAGGCCTACCAGCCCGGCGACATCATCGAGTGTTACGAGATCCAGAAGCTGCGCCCGAGCCTTTGACCGGGCCAAGGTGCAGCGCGTGAGCCGGTCCGATCCGGCCGTGCGATCCATGGATCGCGCGGCCGCGTGACGCCTCCGGCCCCCGCCCGCATCGCCGCAGCGCAAGTCCAGCCCACCGTTCCACCCGGTCCTCCCATGGGAAATCGCACTCTCCGCGTCAACGAGCTCCTCAAGCGCGAGGTCAGCCAGTTCATCCATCGCGAACTCGGTTCGGCGGTCGTCGGCGTGACGATCACCGACGTCGCGGCCTCCAGCGACTACAAGAGCGCCACGGTCTATTTCTCGATGGTCGGGGATGCGACCACGACCGGCGCGATGGAGAGTCGCCTCAACGACTGCGCCCAGGAGATCAACCAGCACCTCCGCCACACCATCACGCTGCGCAACATCCCGCGCATCCGTTTCAAACACGACATCTCGATGGAGCGCGGCTCGCGCATCCTGCAGATGCTCGACGAAATCGACGCCGAGCAGAAACGCCGACCGCAACCATGAGTCATTTTTCCGCCCTCCAGCCCACGTTTGCCCAGATGCTCGCCGCCATCGCGCCGGGCGAGCGCATCGCCGTGATCGGCCATGCCCGGCCCGACGGCGACTGCATCGGCTCGCAGGTCGCGCTCTGCCGCGTGCTGCGCGCGCGTGGTGTCGAGGCCGTCTGCGTCAACGCCGACCCCGTGCCGCGCCGGCTCGCCTTCCTCGTTGGCGACACGCCCTTCCTCCTTGGCCGCGATTTCCTGCCCGAGGGAGCGGCGATCGATGGCTGGCGCGCGGTCTTTGTCGACTGCGCCGATCACGCCCGTCCGGGCAAGCGCCTGGCCTCCGCCTTTCTGCGCCCGCTCGGTTGCATCGATCACCACCTGTCCAACGGCAGCTACGCCGAGCACAACATCGTGGACAGCGCGGCGGCTGCGACTGCGGAGATCCTCGCCGGTCTCTTCCTCGACCTCGGCATCACCATCGATGCGGTCGGCGCGCAGGCGCTCTACGCGGGCATCGCGACGGACACCGGCCAGTTCAGTTTCCCCTCGACCACACATCGCGTGTTCGAGCTCACGGGCGAGTTGATCGAGCGTGGCGCGAACCCCGCCGTCGCCTCGAACCAGCTCTACGCGCAGGAGTCGTTCGCCAAGCTCGAGTTGCTCGGCCGGTTCCTCGCCTCGCTGCGTCGCGAGTGCGGCGGACGCGTCTGTGTCGGCGTGCTGCGCCGCAGCGATTTCGCGGAGACCGGCGCGCTGAGCGAGGACACCGAGGGGCTGGTTGACTACGCCCGCTCCATCGAGGGCATCGAGATCGGCGTGCTCGTCGAGGAACGGCCCGAGGGCGCGAAAGCCTCGCTGCGCGCGAAGGACCCGGCCATGCGCGTCGACCAGATCGCCGCGACCTTCGGCGGCGGCGGCCACGCCTGCGCCGCGGGCCTCAATGTCGGCGAATCCGTCGAACTGCTGCGCACCCAACTCATCACCGCGATCGGCGCCCACCTCGGCCGCCTCGACGCGGCACGGCGCTGACACTCGGCGCCCGCCGCCCGCGCCTCACTTCCATGCCTGAATTGAACGAACTCGAGGGCGTCTTGCTCATCGACAAACCGTCCGGGATGACGTCGCACGACGTCGTGGACCGCCTGCGCCGCGTGTTGCGCATGAAGCGTATCGGCCACGCCGGGACGCTCGACCCGATGGCCACCGGCCTGCTCATCATGTTGGTGGGCAAGGCGACGAAGCTCTCACAGTTCCTCATGAGCCTGGACAAGGAGTACGAGGGCACGATCACGCTCGGCACGACCACGACCACGCACGACGCGGAGGGCGAGGTCGTCACCTCGCGCCCCGTGCCGGAGCTGACCGAGGCCCAGGTGAAGCAGGTCATGGCCACCTTCATCGGCGACCAGTACCAGACGCCGCCGATGTTCTCCGCGAAGAAGCAGGACGGCGTGCCGCTCTACAAACTCGCGCGCAAGGGCAAGGAAGTGGAGCGCGAGCCCCGCTTCATCCGCATCTCGAGCTTCGAGCTCACGCGTTTCGCGCCGCCGAGCTTTGACGTGCGGCTGCGCTGCAGCAAGGGCACCTACGTGCGCACCATCGCACACGATCTTGGCGAGAAGATCGGCTGCGGCGCGCACCTCTCCGCCCTGCGCCGCACCGCCACCGACCGGTTCAACATCTCGCAGGCCGTCCCGCTCGCCGAGCTCGAGACGATGGACCTGCAGGCCATCCGCCAGCGCCTGCTCTCCGCTTACGAGGCGGCTCCGGGGCACGTGCTGTGATCGCGCCATGGATCGGCGCCGCGAGATTCTTCGGGTAGGGACGCCACGCCGAGGCATCCTCGTGAGTCCCACGCAATCCGGAAGAACCGCCGGGGGCGCCACGGTGAGGCGTCCCGACCATCCGTGAAGCCTGGTCTTGTCTGACATGTCCCCCGCCGCCCGCATCTTCCGCGATCTCGCGGGCATCCAGCTGCCCGACCGGCCCTGCCACGTGGCGGTCGGGATGTTCGACGGCGTGCATCGTGGCCACCAGGCCGTGATCGAGGCGGCCGTGCACGCCGCGCGCCGGGCCGGCGGCATCGCCGGCGTATTCACGTTCTGGCCACATCCGAGCCGGCTGTTCCGCCCGGAGGACCCGGTGCGCATGATCTTTACCGCGGCCGAGCGCGCGGAGCTCCTGCTCGGCCTGGGCGCGGACTTCATCATCGAGCAGCCGTTCACGCGCGAGTTCGCCTCGATCGAGGCGGACCAGGTCGTGCCACACCTGAAGCGGGCGATGCCGCCGCTGCAGGCGCTTTATGTCGGCGAAAACTGGCGCTTCGGCCGGGGCCGGGCGGGCGACGTGGCCGCGCTCGTCACCTGCGCGCGCCGCGAGGGCGTCGACGTGGTGAGCGCGGCGCGGCTGCGCTTCAACGGCGAGCCGATCAGCAGCACGCGCATCCGCCTGCTGCTGGAGAGCGGTGATGTCGCTGCGGCAGCCGAGCTGCTCGGGCATCCCTATATCGCCGTCGGCGGCGTCGTGCCCGGGCGGCAGCTCGGCCGCACGATCCAGTTTCCCACCCTCAACCTCGACTGGCGTCCCGACCTCAAGCCCGCCCGCGGCGTCTACGCCGTGCGGATACGCGGCGTGATGGGCGGGGCGCCGCGCGCCGGCGTGGCCAACTACGGCGTGCGCCCGACGGTCGACGGCACGGGTGATCCCGTGCTCGAGGTGCACATCATCGGCGACTGTCCGTTCACGACCGGGGACACGCTGCGCGTCGAACTCGTGCGGCACCTCCGCGCCGAGCGCCGCTTCGACTCGATCGACCAGCTGCGCGAGCAGATCGCGCGCGACCGCGAGGCGGCACAGGCAATCCTGATTTGAACCACAGAGGACACAGGGAGCACAGAGTCCGAGCCGTTGACGGAGTCGGAGTCTGAACGCTTCGTCGTTTGGCCCCCGTAAGACCATCCTGTTTTTCTCTGTGCCCTCTGTGTTCTCTGTGGTTCAAACCTGACTTCCCATGGCCACGCCGCGTGAACGTCTCGACCAGCTGCTCGTCGCCCGCGGGCTCGCGGAGTCGCGCGCGCAGGCGCAGGCATTGATCCTGGCGGGGCGTGTGTGGGTCGGCGGTGAGCGCTCGGACAAACCCGGGAAGTCCCTGCCGGTCGACACCGCCATCGAGCTTGAGGCGCCGCCGCGTTTTGTCGGTCGGGGTGGGGAGAAACTCCTCGCGGCGATCGAGCACTTCCAGATTTCGTTCCAGGAGTGCACCGTCCTCGACGTGGGGGCCTCGACGGGTGGCTTCACGGACTGCGCGCTGCAGCATGGCGCCAAAAGCGCGACGTGCATCGACGTCGGCCGCGCGCAGTTGCACGGCAGACTTCGCGCCGACCCGCGCGTGACCAACATCGAGCAGCTCAACGCCCGCCACCTCAAGGCCGGCGACCTGCCGCTGCGCGCCTACGATCGTGTGGTCATGGATCTCTCGTTCATCTCGCTGCGCAGTGTGCTGCCGGCGGTGTGGCCGTTTCTCGACGCGGGCGGCGTGCTTGTCGCGCTGGTCAAGCCGCAGTTCGAGGCCGGCCGCGAGGAGGCGACGAAAGGGCGCGGGGTCATCCGCGACGAGGCCGTGCGCCAGCGCGCGCTCGCGGAGGTGCGGGAGTTCGCCGCGCGCGAACTGCCGGGCTGCCGCGACCGCGGCGTGATTGATTCCCCGATCGCGGGAGCCGATGGCAACCGCGAGTTCCTGCTCGTGCTGGCGAAAGGGTAGGGCGGCCTCACCGAGGCATCCGGATGTGACTTTTGCATTCCCGGACTCGATTGCGGACGCCTCGGCGAGGCGTCGCTACCTTGGTGATTGAGCGCGCGGAGCGCATCGGTACCGTCCATCCACGCCACCGCCCCATGCCTGCCATCCGCCGACTCTGCATCGTCGTCAATGAAAGCAAACCCGGAGCTGTCGCGCTCGCGCAGGAGCTCCTGCGTGTGTGCGCCTCGGCGGGCGTGCACGCGACGCTGTTGACTGCCTTCCCCGTTCCGGCAGGCGCGTTCCACGGTGCGGACGCCTGCTGTGTGATCGGCGGCGACGGCACGCTCCTCGGCGTGGTGCACGAGGCAGCCGCGGCGCAGGTGCCGGTCATCGGGGTCAATCGCGGCAGTCTCGGTTTCCTCACGACCTTCGCCTCTGCGGAGTTCGAGTCGCGGTTTCGCGAGATCCTCGCCGGGCGCTTTCGCGTCGATCTTCGGACGCTGCTCGAGTGCTCGACGCAGCATGGGGGCGGGTTCGCCCTCAATGATGTGCTCATCAAGCACGATCTCCCCTCCAAGATCGCGCATGTCGCGGTGCATGCCGACGGCGAACTGGTGACCGACTACTTCTGCGACGGTCTCATCCTGTCCACGCCGACGGGTTCGACGGCCTACAACCTTTCCGCCGGCGGACCGATCGTCCATCCGGCGTCCCGGGTGATCGCGCTCACGCCGATCTGCCCGCACACGCTCAGCAACCGCACGGTGATCTTCCCGGACACGGTGCGGCTGCGCATTGAGAACTGCAGTCGCGAGTCCTGCCTGCGCATCGCGGTGGACGGGCACAGCAACCAGATCGTGTGCGCGTCGGGCCCGATCGAGATCAGTCTGGCCAACACCCGCCTGCCGCTGGCCGTGCCGGTCGACTACCAGCACTTCGGGGTCGTGCGCACCAAGCTCAAGTGGAGCGGCGACATCCGCGAGCGTCCGGAGCGGTTTTGATCCTGCCTTGCCTCCCGCGTGAGGCGGGATTGTGTGCGGGCCGTCCCGTGTGAAGCCTTCCCAAGTCACCCTCCAGGATGTGGCCGAGCGCGCCGGCGTGCACCGTTCGACGGTGTCGCTCGCGCTGCGCGACGCGCCGCGCATCTCGCCCGAGGTGCGGGAGCGCGTGCAGCGGATCGCCCGCGAACTCGGTTACCGGGTCAATCCGCTCGTGGCCGCGCTCATGCAGTCGCGCCGCAGCGGTCGCTCGACCAAGGACGTCGTGCTCGCCTTTGTCACCAGTTATCCCACACGCGAGGGCTGGCGGCCGGCCAAGCACGACCGCCCGGACTTCTTCCCCGGCGCAGCGGCGCGCGCGCGCGACTTTGGCTACCGGCTCGAGCCTTTCTGGTGCCGCGAACCCGGGATCTCGCCGCGGCGCTTTTGCGATATCCTCACCGCGCGCGGCATCACCGGCATGATCGTCGGCCGGCTCCCGCCCGGCCTCCACACGCTCGAGCTGGAATGGGGGCGTTTCTCGTGCGTGGCCCTCGGCATGACGATGCGCGAGCCGCGTCTCCATCACGTCACGGAGAACCACTTCTCCACGGTGTCCCAGGCCATGCAGCGTTGTTTCGAGCGGGGCTACCGACGCGTGGGATTTGTCTTCTCCGAGGCCAACGACAGCCCGCGCGTGGGCGACCGCTGGCTCGGGGCCTATCTCCGGCACCAGCTTGCCCTGCCGGAGAAGGATCGCCTGCCGGTGTGCCCCGGAGATCCCGCCGACAGCACGACCTTCGCCGCCTGGTTCAGACGGACGCGCCCCGATGCCATCCTGGCGACGCACCATCGACCGGTGCTGGAGTGGCTGCAGCGGCTCGGCGCGGGGGTGCCGGAGGAGGTCGGGGTCGTCGACCTCGAGAACCGCCCGGAGTCGCCCTGCGCGGGCATCCACTACGATCCGGCCAAGGTCGGTGCCCTCGCGGTCGAGATGCTGGTCGGGTTGATGCACCGCAACGAGACAGGCGTGCCGGCGGATCCGCACGAGGTGCTGCTGACCGGGCACTGGCGGGACGGCAACACGCTCCCGCGGCGGACCTGACGCGGATCGCCGGCGACGCGGCGCGAGCGATGGATGTGACCGCCCAGGCAGGCGAGACGTCAACAATGCGCACGCCCCCGTGTTTGCCGTCCTGCGTCGCGGTTCGTGCGCTATGTCCATTCATGTGCCCCTCTCCAGTTTCCTCGCCCCGGCCGTGGTGGGCACGGCGTTGTCCATGAACGCGGCATCCACGCCAGACGTTGCGGCCCCGGCCCCGTGGGTCTCCGATGCCGGTGACGGCACCTACCGCAACCCCGTCCTCTTTCAGGACTTCTCCGACCCCGACGGCGTGCGTGTCGGCGACGAGTATTACCTCGTGTGCTCGACCTTCAGCCACGAGCCGGGCCTGATGCTGTTGCAGTCGCGCGACATGGTGAACTGGCGGCTGGTCGGCCACGCGCTCGATCGCCTCGTGCCCGCGGAGTTTTTCGCGGAGCCGCGCCGCGGCTGCGGCGTCTGGGCCCCGGCCCTGCGCCATCATGCGGGCAAGTTCTGGATCTTCTTTCCCGATCCCGATCACGGCCTCTACGTCATCACGGCGGAAAACTTCGCCGGCCCGTGGAGCGCGCCCCACCTGATCAAGGCCGGCAAAGGCCTCATCGACCCGTGCCCGCTCTGGGACGACGACGGTCGCGCCTACATGATCCATGGCTGGGCCAGGAGCCGCGCCGGTATCAACAATCTGCTCACACTGCACGAGATCGCGCCCGACGGCTCGCGCGTGCTCGACGAGGGGCGGGTGATCATCGACGCGAACACGCTGCCCGGCTACCGCACGCTCGAGGGGCCGAAGCTCTACAAGCGCGACGGCTGGTACTGGGTCTTCGCCCCGGCCGGCGGCGTGGAGGAGGGCTGGCAGTCGGTGTTTCGCGCGAAGAACATCTGGGGTCCGTACGAGGACCGCATCGTCCTCGAGCGGGGCAAGTCGCCGGTCAACGGGCCCCATCAGGGCGCGTGGATCGACACGCCCTCGGGCGAGCATTGGTTTTTCCATTTTCAGGACCGCGGCCCGTTCGGCCGCATCATGCACCTGCAGCCGATGCGCTGGCGCGCGGACGGCTGGCCGGTCATGGGTGCCGATGCCGACGACGACGGTCGCGGCGAGCCCGTGCTCGTGCATGCCAAGCCGGCGACCGGCGCGCCCGCGCGGCCGATCCTCACGCTGCCCGCGGGCGACGAATTCGACGCGCCGACGCTCGGCCTGCAGTGGCAATGGGAAGGTGGGCGGCGCGATGGGTGGTACTCGCTCGAGGCTGTGCCGGGTTGTCTGCGCCTCTTCGCGCAACCCGCCGCCAACCTCTGGGTCGCGCCGCACGTGCTCACGCAGCGCGTGCTCGGCCCGCGCTCCGTCGTCACGACGGCGATCGCCTCGCATGGCGCCGCGCGCACCGGGCTCGTGGTGATGGGACGCGACTACACGTCGCTCGAACTCGTCGCGCGTGACGGCCGCATGCGCATCGTGCGCCGCACCTGCAGGGATGCCGACAAGGGCAACCGCGAGGAAACCGAGGTCGCCGGACCGATCGCTCCCGGTGGACGCGCCCTCTTCCGCGTGCAGATCGCCGAAGGTGAGGCGTGGAGCTTCAGCTTCAGTCTGGATGACGGCGCGACGTGGACCGCACTCGGCGAACCGTTTGCCGCCCTCAAGGGCATCTGGGTCGGCGCGCGCGTGGGCGTGTTCGCGCTCGCGCCAGGCGATGCGGTCGCCAGTGGGCACGCCGACGTGGAGTGGTTTCGCGTAACCGCTGACTGACCATGCACGCCATCCGGGTAGTCCTCGCCGGCGCGATCGCGGCCGGGCTCGTCACCGCCGTTCGCGCTTCCACAGAACTTGAGCCGATCGCTCCGATCTCGGCGCCGTTTCCGATGAAGCAGCTGCAACGGCCGGTGTTTCCCGACCGCGTCGTCGACATCCGCGACCACGGCGCGGTCGAGGGCGGCGCGGCGAAGAACACCGCCGCCTTTGCCGCCGCGATCGCGGCCTGTGCCGAGGCTGGCGGCGGGCGCGTCCTCGTGCCCGCGGGCAAATGGCTCACCGGACCGATCCACCTGAGGAGCCGCATCGACCTGCATCTCGCCGAGGGCGCGGAGATTGTTTTCAGCGACGTGTTCACCGATTACCTCCCCGTCGTGCTCGTCCGCGGTGGTGGCATCGAGTTCTACAACTACTCGCCGCTGATCTACGCGCGCGATTGCGAGAACGTCGCGATCACCGGGCCGGGCAGGCTCAACGGCAACGCCGCCGCGTGGTGGCCGTGGAAAACCAAAGAGACCAAGGAGATCTTCCAGCTCGAGCGCCGCGGTGTGCCCGTCGAGCAGCGCATCTACGGCACCGAGGAGGCGGCGATCCGCCCGAGCTTTGTCGTATTCTTCAACTGCCGCAACGTGCTCATGGAGGGTTTCACCATCGGCAGCGGGCCGAACTGGACGATCCATCCGATCTATTGCGAGGATGTGATCATCCGCCGGGTGCACGTGCTCACCGACGGGCCGAACAACGACGGCATCGACCCCGACTCCTGCCGCAACCTGCTCGTCGAGCATTGCGTGTTCGACACGGGCGACGACTGCCTCGTGCTCAAGTCCGGCTACAACGAGGACGGCTGGCGGGTCGCCAAGCCCACGGAAAATGTCGTCATGCGCTGGTGCTCCTCGCGGCGCGGCCACGGCGGCCTCGTCATCGGCAGCGAGATGTCCGGCGACGTGCGCAATGTCTATATGCACGACTGCGAGTTCGAGGGCACCGACCGCGCGCTGCGCATCAAGTCGCGCGCCGACCGCGGAGGCGTGGTCGAGAACGTGTGGGTCGAGAATATCACCGTGCGCGACATGCAGTACGAGGTCGTGATTCTCAACATGGACTACACGGCCGACCGCAATGCCACGATCACGCGCAAGCCGCCGGTGTTTCGAAACATCAACGTGCGCCGCGTCACTGGCCACGGCGCGCCCGTCGCCGTGCGCATCACCGGCATGGACGACTCGCTCATCCGCGACGTGCATTTCGAGGACGTCACCATCACGTCCACGAAGGGCGTCATCGCGACACATGTGCAGGATCTTTCGTTCGATCGCGTCACGATTGCTCCGGCGCAGGGTCCGGCCTTCGAGCTCACCGACGCGCGTGGCGTCGTCATCCGCGGCGCGAAGGCGCCGGACGGCCTGGAGAGTTTCATGAAACTCTCGGGCCCGGGCTCGCGCGGCGTGCGCATCGAGGCGAGCGACCTCTCCGGCGCGGCGCAGCCCTTCGTCCTCGCGGATGGCGCGCCGGCTGATTCAGTCACGCTCGTGCCCTGAGCGACCTCCGTCCGCACCCGCCACCGCTGGTTGTCTTCACCCCATGTCCTCCTCTGAAGCCTCGCCTCCCGCTCCGAAGTCCGCCGGTGGAAACTTCCGCTGGGTCATCTGCGGGCTGCTCTTCTTCTCGGTCGCGGTCAATTACCTCGACCGCCTCGTGCTCGCCATCCTCAAGAAGGACCTCTGCCGCGAGCTTGGCTGGTCCGATGCCGACTATGGCTGGATCACCGCCGCGTTCTCCTTTGCCTATGCCTTTGGCTACCTGCTCGGCGGGCGGCTGATGGATCGCTGGGGCGTGAAGAAGGGCCTGCCGATCTTCGTCACGCTCTGGAGCTGTGCCGCGACGGCCCATGGCCTGTGCGGGCTGATCGATGTCGGGTCGCGCTTCGAGATGACGTATCCGTGGCTCTCCTTCGACAAGGGTTTTGCGCTCATGACGCTCACACTGCCGATGACGGCTGCGGGCTTCATGCTGGCGCGCATCGCGCTCGGACTGACCGAGGGAGGCAACTTTCCGGGCGCGATCAAGGCCGTGGCCGAGTGGTACCCGGTGAAGGAGCGCGCGCTCGCGACGGGCCTGTTCAACGCCGGCACCAATGTCGGCGCGATCGTGTGCCCGATCGCCGTGCCGTGGCTCTACCGTCACCTCGGCTGGGAATCGACGTTCTACATCACCGGTGGCACCGGCTTCGTCTGGGTGGCGGTCTGGTGGTGGATCTACGAGGCTCCGGAGAAGCACAAGCATCTCTCCCCGGTCGAACTCGCCTACATCCAGAGCGACAAGCCGGTCGCCGCAGAGAAGAAGGTCAAGGTGCCGTGGCTCTCGCTGCTGCGGTATCGCCCGGTGTGGGCGTTTGTCATCGCGAGCATCCTCGCGGGGCCGGCGTGGGGTTTCTACCAGTTCTTCGTGCCCGACTTTCTCGGCAAGCGTTTCGGCCTCGAGACGCAGGCGGTGGGGTGGTGGACGGGGGCCTTCTTCGCGGTCGCGGCGATCGGCGGTGTGGCGGGCGGCTGGCTGGCCGGGAAACTCCTCGGCATGGGCTGGTCGGTCAACGCGGCCCGCAAGGTCTCGCTCCTCGCATGTGCGCTCGCCGTGGTGCCGGTGTTTCTCGCGCCGTTCGCCGGCAGCGTCTGGCTCGCAGTGGTGATCGTGGGCGTGGCGGGTTCGGCGCACCAGGGCTGGTCGGCCAACCTTTTCAGCATCGTCTCTGACACCATGCCAAAGCAGACGATCAGTTCCGTGGTCGGGCTCGGTGGATTCGTCTCCTACTTCACGGGTGGATTCGTCAACGGCTTCACCGGCGAGATCCTCCAGTCGACCAAGGCGAGCGGGGCCGACTACTTCGGGCTCGGCGATGCGAGCGGCTACCTGCTCGTCTTCGCGTATTTCTCGGGCATGTACGTGATCTCGCTCCTCGCCATCCAGATTCTGGTGCCGCGTCTTGGCGAACGGAAGGAGTGAGCCGCGCATGCGTGCCTGGTTTGCGAGCGTGCTGATCGCGTTGGCCCTTTCGGGCGGTCCACTCCGCGCCGAGTTGATCAGCGATGTGGAGTACGGCATCGCCGCCGGCGAGCGCTTGCTCCTCGACGTGCGCCGGCCGGCTGGCGAGGGGCCGTTTCCCGTCGTGATCATGATCCACGGCGGCGGGTGGGGGAGCGGCGACAAGGGCATGCCGGAAACGCCCGGCGGCGGCGCCGACATCTCGGTGTGGTTCACGCCGATCGAGCAGGCGGGAATCCTCGCGTTCTCCATCAATTACCGGCTTGCGTCCGCCCATCGCTGGCCGGCCTGTCTCGACGACGTGCAGATCGCGGTCCGTTGGGTCAAGGCACATGCCGCCGACTACGGCGGCGACCCGTCACGCATCGCGCTCTTCGGTCACTCCGCCGGCGGTCATCTCGCCTGCATGGCCGGCGTGGTGGCCGAGGACGACACGCGCGTGCAGGCGGTGGTGGGCTTTGCGCCGGTCACTGACTTCGAGCAGGAACTACCGATCCGCGGCGGCGTGAGCCTCGCCCTGCAGAACCTCCACGGACTCGCCAAGGAGGTCACGCCCGAGGCGCTCGAGGTCCTGCGCGCGTCCTCGCCGATCAACCACGTGCGGCCGGGACTGCCGCCATTCCTCATCCTGCACGGCGACGCGGACAAGACCGTGCCCTCCCAGCAGACACTCAACTTCCAGGCGAAACTGCGCGAGGCGCGCGTATCGTGTGAACTGATCACGCTGCCCGGCGCGCCGCACCGGCTCTCCGAGTGGGCCAAGCACGATCCCGCCTGGCCGCGCCGTCTCGTCGCGTGGCTGCGGCGCACCTTGGAGTCGCCCGCGCCGGATCTCGTCGTGTCGGCGCGCGGCGATGGCGACTTTGCCACGATCGGCGCCGCCCTGCGTTCGATCCCGGTCGGCCGGCGCGAGCGCACCGTCGTCTGGATACGCGACGGCGTGTATCGCGAGAAGGTGCGCATCGATGCGGACTGCGTGACCCTGCGGGGCGAGAGCCGCGATGCGACGATCGTGGAGTTCGCGCAGGGCATGAACGAGTTTTCGGAAAAGCCCGACTTGATCGGCCGCGCCGTGATCAATATCGAGGGCGACGACTGCGTGATCGAGGCCATGACCGTGCGCAACACCCACGGCGTGATCGGCCCGCACGCCTTCGCCATCTTCGGACGCGGCGACCGCACGGTCGTGCAGGATGCCAACGTCTGGAGCCACGGCGCCGACACGCTCTCGCTCTGGGCCAACGGCGGGCGCTATTACCACGCGCGGCTCGATGTGAAGGGCTCGGTCGACTTCGTCTGCCCGCGCGGCTGGTGCTTCATGCGCGACAGCGTGATCACGCAGGTCAATCCCGGCGCCACCGCCGCGATCTGGCACGATGGCAGCCGCGCACGCGACATGAAGTTCGTGCTGCGCGACTGCCGCTTCGATGGCCCCCCGGATTGGTATCTGGCGCGTCACCACGCCGACGCGCAGTTCTACCTGCTCGACGCCACGTTCTCGGCCACGATGCGCGATCGCGCGCCCTATCGCGTGATCTACCCGCTGGGCGACAAGCCCGCGACCGAGGCGGACATCGCGCGCAACCGCGAACTCGACAAGAAGAACCTCTGGGGCGAGCGCTTCTATTTCTGGAACTGCCACCGCGACGGCGGCGACTACGCCTGGCACGCCGACAATCTCGTCGCGGCCGACGGAGCGCCGACGCCCGGGCAGATCACGCCGGCCTGGACCTTTGCCGCGACGTGGGATCCTGAGCGCACCGACGCGCCGCGCATCGACCGCGTCGAGCCGCTCGACTCCGGCGAGGTGGTGCTGACGTTTTCCGAGGTGGTCACGGTCAAGGGTGTGCCGACGGTGGTCCTGCGCGATGGACGCCGCGTGACCTACGTGGGCGGCAGCGGCTCGCGGCGCCTGACGTTTGGCGCGGCACGCGAGGGCACCGATCTGGGCGGCGTGATCATCGCGAGCGAGGCCGGGGCGTGGCCACGGCGTGCGTCCCTAACACTCCCTGCCAAGTAGCCACGGATCTCGCCGCCCGTGTCGGGTTCGACGACGGGACGTCGCATGGTGTTTTGTCCGGCTGGCTGGGTTGCCCGTCGCACCTTCGTCGCTCAATCTGTCCTGCGCATGCGGGCCTTGCCTGAAGTCGCCCGCGCGCTCACCCACATCCTCCGCCTCGCCCCATGAGACCATTCCTTTGCCTCGGCCTGCTCGCCGTCCTCGCGTCACTCGCGCCCCTGGCTGCGGCCGACTCCGTTCGTGACCCGGGCTCCGCCGCGCCGCAGCCGCTCTACCGCGACCCGGTCTTCGACGGCGCGGCTGATCCCGTCGTGATCTGGAACCCACACCGCGGCGCGTGGTGGATGTTCTACACCAACCGGCGGGCGCGCGCCGACGGCCTGTCCGGCGTGGCCTGGGTGCACGGCACGCGCATCGGCATCGCCGAGTCGACGGATGGAGGTGCGACGTGGAGCTACAGCGGCGAGGCGCAGATCGACCTTCCGCCGGAGATCGGCGGGGCCGAGCCCACGCACTGGGCGCCGGATGTCATCACCACGCCGGATGGCATGCACCACATGTTCCTCACCGTCGTGCCGGGCGTGTTTGAGAACTGGAACCACCCGCGCTCGATCGTGCACCTCACCAGCACCGACCTGCGTTCCTGGCATCACCCGCGTGTGATCGCGCTCGCGTCCGATCGCGTGATCGACGCCAGCGTCTTCCCTCTGCCCGACGGCACGTGGCGCATGTGGTACAACAATGAGCGCGACGGAAAGTCGATCTACGTCGCCGACAGCGCCGATCTCGTCACGTGGAGCGACCAGGGCAAGGTCGTCGCCGACCAGCCGGGCGAGGGCCCGAAGGTGTTTCGCTGGCGCGACGCGTATTGGATGATCACCGACGTGTGGCGCGGCCTCGCGGTCTACCGCTCCGACGATCTCACGACGTGGACGCGCCAGCCTGGGGACAATCTCCTGGAGAAGCCCGGCCGCGGGCCCGACGATCAAGTCAAGGGCGGTCACTGCGACGTCGTCGTGAACGGCGACCGCGCCTTCCTCTTCTACTTCACGCATCCGGGCCGGCTCGTCGACCGCGCGCCGGTCGACGGCTACGAGCAGCGCCGCAGCTCCATCCTCGTGACCGAGCTCCAACTCGTCGACGGCCGGCTGACCTGCGACCGCGATGCGCCGACGTCGATCGCACTCACGCCACCCGCGGCCGCGCCCGCGCAGGTGCGCATCGCCGTCGACGCGAAGGCCCCGGGTCTCGCGGTGGAGCCGACCCTGCACGGCCTGTTCTTCGAGGACATCAACTACGCCGCTGACGGCGGCCTCTACGCCGAACTCATCGAGAACCGTTCCTTCGAGCAGGCCGAGCACCGCCACAGCTGGACCGACGTCGTGCGAGGCGGCGCGGCCGGCACCGCGACGATCGTCCGCGAATCGCCGATCCATCCGAACAATCCCACGGCCATCCGCCTTGTGGTCGCCCAGGCCGGCTCCGGCCGTGATCGCGGGTTCGGCCTGGCCAACGACGGCTTCGACGGCCTCGCCGTGAAGGCGGGCGAGACGTATCGGTTCTCCCTCTACACGCGCGTGATGCAGGGCAAGTCCGTGCCGTTGCGCATCACCCTTGAGAGCGCCACCGGCGCGGTGCTGGGCGAATTGGAGGTCGATGCGACCGCCACCGGCTCGACCACGAAATGGCAGCGCATCGATGCGCCGATCCAGGCGACGGGCGGCGACGTCGATGCGCGGCTCGTTCTCGTCGCGCAAGGCGTGGGCACGATCGACCTCGACATGATCTCGCTCTTCCCCGAGCGCACCTTCAGGGGGCGTCGCAACGGCCTGCGCGCCGACCTCGCCCAGGCGCTCGCCGACTTGAGGCCCGGTTTTCTTCGCTTCCCCGGCGGCTGCATTGTCGAAGGACGCGACCTCGCCAACGCCTACCGCTGGAAGGACACCATCGGCGATGTGGCGGAGCGGAAGGAGAACTACAACCTCTGGCAGGACCGGCGCTCGCCGCATTACCAGCAGACTTACGGTCTCGGCTTCTACGAGTACTTCCAGTTCTGCGAGGACATCGGCGCCGAGCCGGTCCCGGTGGTCAACTGCGGCATGGCCTGCCAGGCGCGGCAGGGCCCGTGCGTGCCGATGGAGGAGCTTGGACCGTGGATCCAGGATGCGCTCGACCTGATCGAGTTCGCCAACGGCCCGGCCACGAGCACCTGGGGCGCGAAACGCGCCGCCATGGGGCACCCGGAGCCGTTTCACATGCGTTACCTCGGCGTGGGCAACGAACAGTGGGAGTCTCAGTACTTCGAGCGTTACTTCGCCTTTCACCAGGCGATCAAGGCGAAGTATCCGGATATCCAGATCATCAGCACCTCGGGGCCGTTCGTGGACGACCCACTTTGGAAGTTCGCTTGGGAGAAATTCCGGTCCGGCACGCCGGCCGAGGTGGTCGACGAGCACTATTACGTCTCGCCGCACTGGCTCTATGAGAACGTCGACCGCTACGCCTCCTACGATCGCGCCGGGCCGAAGGTTTTCGTCGGCGAGTTCGCCGCGCATCACGCGAGCCGCGCCAATGATCTCGGCGCCGCGCTCGCCGAGGCCGCCTACATGACCGGCCTGCGCAAGCACGCCGATGTCGTGATCATGGCCTCGTATGCGCCGCTGCTCGCGAAGTTCGGTCGCGACCAGTGGCGGCCCGACCTCATCTGGTTCGACAACACGCGGGTCGTGCTCACGCCGTCCTACCACGCGCAGGCGCTCTTCGCGCGCCATCGCGTCGACCGCGTGCTGCCGGTGCGCATCGACGGCCAGAGCCGCATCCAGCCGCAGATGGCCGGTCGCATCGGCGTGGGTACGTGGCTCACGCAGGCGGAGTTCAAGGACATCGTCGTGACCGGTGCCGACGGCCGGGAACTCTACCGCAGCGACTTCGCCTCCGGTGCGGCTGCGGGGTGGAATACCGCGCGGGGCCAGTGGAGCGTCGTCGACGGCGCGCTGCGCCAGACGCTCGAGGATCCCAATCTCGAGGCCACGACGGGTGACGACACCTGGCGCGACATCACGCTCACGCTCAAGGCGCGCAAGCTCGCGGGCCAGGAGGGATTTCTCATCTTCTTCGGCGCGGGTGACGGCGCGCAGGGCCGGTGGAATCTCGGCGGCTGGGGCAACCGCGAGCACGGGCTCGACGTGCCCGGCACGATCCTGCAGCGCATCCCTGGCACGATCGAGACGGGGCGCTGGTACGACGTGCGCATCGAGTCGCGGGGCAATCGCGTGACGTGCACCCTCGACGGCACGCTCCTGCAGGAGGCCACGCGCGGCTCGTATGACCGCATCTACGCCACGGCCGGGCGCGACGAGCGCACGCGCGAGTGGGTCGTCACCGTGGTCAATCCATTCGGCCAGCCGTTGCGCGCGACCGTGGCATTCGAGGGCGCCGTGCTCCCGGCCGGTGAAGTGCGCGCGACGATCCTGACGGGTGCACAGGCCAGCGACGACAACACCCTCGCGCAGCCGCACCGCGTGGCGCCGCGTTTCGAAACCTACCGATTCGCGGGCGGCCCCGACTACACGCGCACGTATCCGCCGTATTCGGCCACCGTGCTGCGGATGGGGGCGCGGTGAAACACCTTTGACCTCGCCGCCTGCCTCGCGGCTGGATGGGTGGCGATGGTCAAGCGCCTCTCCGAACGTGCAGAATTCTGGATCCTCCTGCTCGTCGCCTACGGTTACCCGTTCGTGGCGGGCGTGATGGAGTTGTGGGCGGCGCGCGCGACGGACGAGGCCCGTGGTCCCGTGCGGGTGGGTGATGCCGACCTGTGGCCGATCGTCATCTTCGAACTGGTCGCCGGCGGCTTGATCCTGCTTTTCCTGCGCGGGCGCGGGCGGACGTGGGCGGACCTGCGTCCGGAAGTGTCGTGGCAGGACACGGTGCGTGGTGTTGGGGTGTTTTTCGGCGCGATCGCCGCGATGTGGCTGGCCCTCGTGTTTGCCGCCGGGCTGCCCGCGGCGGGAGACCGGTTGGCCGACGTACCCGTGGAGGCTTCATTCGGCCTGCCGGCGGCGGTCCTGGTGGCGTTGATCAATCCGCTTTTTGAGGAGGCCATCAACCTCGGTTACATCCAGACGCGGCTGCGGCCGCAGGGGGCGGCGTTCGCGATCGGGGGCGCGCTCCTGGCGCGCCTGCTGGCCAACCTCGACCAGGGTCCCCACGCGCTCGTCGGCATCGTGCCGCTCGGCCTGCTTTTCGGCATCTATCACTGGCGCACGGGCCGGCTCTGGCCGGTCATCGTCGCGCATGCCATGATCGAGGGAATCAGCCTCTACGTGGTGAGCCATCCCGCGCTCGCGTCCGCGCCGTGACCTCCGCTCGGAGGGCGTGACGGGAGGCCTGCCTGGGGGGATTTCTTCAGGAGGCATCCCGGGGGTTCAGCTCCCTGGGGTGCGGGCCGATGACAACGGGATATGACTCCCCCGGAGGCGCGTCGGCGACTGCTTGTCGTCGATGACGATCCCAATTCCCTGTTCATCGCGCAGCGCCATCTGCTGAACGCCGGCTACGAGGTCGCGGCGGCGGGTGATTTTGTGCCTGCGCTCGAGATTCTGGAGCGGGAGGGGACGCGCTCGTTTGTGGCGGTCGTGACGGATTACTGTATGCCGGGCGGAACGGGTCTCGACCTGCTCCGTCGCGTGCGAGCGATGGACGCGACCCTCTCGTTTGTCATCGCCACGGCGGTGGGGGAGAAACAACTCGTGGCCGAGTCGCTGCGCGAGGGTGCGAGCGGTTTCGTGGACAAGCCGATCCAGCCCGAGTTGCTGCGCGACTCGGTGGCCAAGGCCGTGCAGCGCACGATCGAGCAGCGCGGCGTGCAGCAGACGGTCTCCGCGGCGCGCGCCGTCGGCGAGAGCCAACTCGCCCTCCTGGGCCTGCATACGGCGGCGGTGCTCGACCGTATCCAGATCGTGTATCTTCCACTCTCCGATGCGAGCGGCGACTTCGTCTCCTCGTTCCGAACGGCCGGGGACCGCGTGGTGATCCTCGCTTCCGACGTTTCCGGGCACGACCTGACTGCTGCCTACAAGTCGCTCTACTTTCACGGACTCGCGCGCGGCATGATCGAACAGGGAGCGCCGATCGAGTCGGTCTTCCGGCGGTTCAACGACATGCTCCTGCGCGACTGGAACCACGGCGGCCTCGTCGAGACCTCGATCGCCGCGCTCGGCGTGGAGATCGAGGCGACTTCGGGCCGTCTCGCCATGCTCAACTGCGGCTTTCCTCATCCCGTGCTTTCCGACGCTGGGGGCTGGGCCGTCGCCCAGGATGCCGTGTGCGGCAGCCCGCTCGGTTGGTTCGAGGACGTGCCCGGCGCGATCACCGCCTCCACGGCCGGGGGTGTGCTTTCCTTCTGGTCCGACGGACTCGAGGCGCTGGCCGACCGCCTCGAGGTCGACCCGCTCGCCGTCGCGCACCGACTGCTTGCGCCGGAGGCCGACCGCGAGGCGCTGACCTGCTATGCCGAGGACGACATCTTCGCTGTGCGTGCCCGGTTGGGTCATGGAATCGCGCCGACCGGGCCTGCCGCCGTGCCGTTACTGCGCCAGGTGCTTTCAGGAGATGCGCTCGCGCGCATCGACGATCTTCAAGCCTTCTGGGAGCGATGCCTCCGCGTGGCGCTGCCCGACCTCGACGAGGAACGACTCTTCGACGTGATGCTCGGCCTGCGTGAGGCGGTGATCAACGGACTCAAACATGGTTGCCACGCCTCGTCGGAGCGGTCCGTCGTCATCCTCGCCTCGTGGCGGGCCGCGTCGCGCACCCTCGCGCTCAGGATCAAGGACGACGGCGCCGGCCACGACTTCGACCTTGGCGCGCATGAGGCCGCCGCGGCCACGAGCCTGCTCGCCGAGCACCGTGGCCTCGTCCTGATGCGCAACCTCGCCGGCCGCCTCGACCTGGCCGAGCGCGGCACCCAGGTGACCATGGAATTCTCACTATGAATACGCCCCCGCCGACCCAATCGAGTTCGGTCATCACGTACGTGTTTCGTGGCGACCTGCTCAGCACCAACGCCGCCGCCGCGCAGGCGGAACTCTCCCGCCTCATGGGCGCGGATGACCGGTGGAAGACGATCGTGCTCGATCTCCGCGCCGCGCGCATCGTGGACTCGGTCGGACTCAACCTGATCGTCTCGATCATTCGCGGTGCGCGCCCGGCCGGCCGCTCCGTCCGCGTGGTCGTGTCCAACCAGAACGTCCGGCGCGTCCTCGCCTTCACCCGCATCGACCAGCACGCCGAAGTCGTCGTCGAGGAGGACAGGTGAGCGGATTCGGATCCAACACGCCTCCTCCGGCTGGCGACCCGCGGCGCGCCTGGTGGCGCAGCCTCCTGCGCGACCTGCCGCGAAGGTACGCGCGGCGCTGGAAACAACGCCTGCGCCACGGGCGTGCGGCGAGCATCCCGCACGTCTCGCAGATCGTGCGCGCCGACGTCGATCGGGCCAACGCCGCGCTCGAGCGCATTTTTCTCAACCTGGGGCGGCACTTCGAGCCGCTGACCGAGCGCATGCAGGGGCTCGTGCGCTCGAGTGAATCGCTGCGCGAGCTCGCGAGCGGCCGGGAGCATGGACAGACGCTCTTCCAGCGCGCCATCACAGTGCTGCACGAGCCGCTCGAGTTCATCGACCGCTGCGTCTCCCAGCACACGCGCCTGCTCGAGCTGCTCAAGCGCTGCGAGGAGGAGATGCGCGTGATGCTGCGTTTCCAGATGCAGATGAGCGACCTGCTCGCGCCGTTGTCGTTTGTCGAGGTGCTCTTCCGCGTCGAGTCGGCGTCGCTGGAGATGGAGCAGCGCGAGACCTTCGGCACCGTCGCGGCGGACATCCACCGCCTGCGCCAGCTCGTCGGCGAGGCGTTCGAGAAGAACTCAGGCCTGCTCGGCTCCACGCACGCGACGCTCGCGGCCGTGAGGCAGCGGCTCGAGAACGATTTCCGCCACCACGCCCGCGCCATCTCGGAAAAGCGTCAGAGCATCGAGGCGGCGCTCAGCCGGCTCGATCAGCAGCTGCTCAGCAACGCCCGGCAGGATACCGACGCCCGGGCGCTCGCGCGCCAGCTCTCGGTCCAGGTCGCGACGGTCGTCTCGGCCCTCCAGTTCCAGGACATCATCAAACAAAAGTGCAGCCACGTCGTGGAAGCGCTGGCCGACTGGGAGGAGCATCACCTCTACGATCGCGCCTTCGTCCGCGTCCAGGTCGCGCATTTGCGCACCGTGGACCAGGATATCGACCAGGCGGTGAGCGAGATCTCCGGCGGTATCGGCAGGATCCGAGAGCTGGGCGAGGGCATCGAGCGGCGCTCCCTCTCGATGGACGACCTCGAGGGCATGATCGCCTCGGCCGACGGCATGGTGCAGATGCTCCTCGATTCCATCCGCGAGACGCGGGGTATCCTCACGGGGACGACGGCGCTGATCCGCGAGGCGAACGAAGCCGCCCGGCCGGCGGGCAACATCGCCGCCAATCTCACCTCCACCCTCGGCGAGCTCTCGATCAACATGCGGCTCGTCGCGCTCAACGCCCAGGTGCGTTCGGTACAGATCACCGATGTGACCGGCCTCGAGGTGCTGGCCGTGCGCACGGCCGAGATCTCCAACCGCATCACCGGCGTGAGCCATGAGGTCGCGGAGCGCCTCGGGCGCCTGCGCGACGTGACCGACGAAATGTTCGGCCTGTTCGACCGGTTCAGCCAGGAGGGGAGCGAGCGCGAGCAGCGCATGGAGCTGGCCCAGGGCCCGGTCGAGACGGAGTTGCACCAATTGCGCGACCGGACGCTCGCCGTTTTCCAGACGATCACGCAGGCGGTCGAGCATGTGCGGGCCGCTGCGAGCGGCCTCGACGAGGCGCTTGCGGATGTGCCCCAGGCCCACGCGGGGCTGATCCGGGCCGTCGAGGACCTCGAGGGCTTCGCCGAAAACTACTGCTCGGAAAGCGACGAGTTGTCCGCCCGGGCCGAGCAGCTGCTCGCGGCCCATGCCGGCAAGTACACGATGGCGTCGGAGCGCCACGTGCACGTGGCGGCGACGGGCGGAGGCGACGCCATGCCGGAGGTCGAGCAGGCCGCTCCCGAACTCTTCGATACCGCGGACGTCCCCGCGGAGGTGTCTCCGCAGCGACAGATGGCCGGCGGTCCGGCGGCGCGCTCGCGTCAGGCCGCCGGGACGCCAGCCGAGACCTCGCTCGGCACCAACGTGGACCTCTTCTGAGGGCCTAAGGCATTCCTTGTAGAATTCATTACTCAATCCGCCCGGTCGCCCGACCGTAGGAATATCCGATACAGACCCATGCCCCGTACCGTACTTGTAGTCGATGACGCCATGACCATGCGCAAGATGGTCGCATTCACGCTTCGCGGCGCGGGCTTTGAGGTCGTGGAGGCCGGCCATGGAGCCGATGGGCTCAAGCAGCTCAACGCCAAGCCCGTCGACCTGATCGTCACCGACGTGAACATGCCGGTGATGGATGGCATCGAATTCACGCGGCAGGCGAGGGCGGCGCTGCGCGGCCGTCCTGTGCCCATTCTCATCCTCACGACCGAGTCCGACCAGTCGAAGAAGGCCGAGGCACGCGCCGCCGGCGCGACGGGGTGGATCGTGAAGCCGTTCCAGCAGGACCAGTTGCTCGCCGTCGTGGGCAAGGTGCTGCCCGGGGTCGTAGTCGCTTCGGCCTGACAACCGGATCCGTCTCCCGGCATGAGCTCGGATCTGCATCAACAGTTCGTCCGTGACATGCTCACGGAGAGTTTCGAGGGGCTCGATCGTTACGACCAGAGCATCCTGCGCATCGAGCAGGGCCAGTCGGACCGCGAGATGCTCAACGACATCTTTCGCGTCATCCATTCACTCAAGGGCACGGCCGGTTGTCTGGGATTCCAGCGTATCCAGCGTGTGGCCCACGTCGGTGAGAACCTCCTCGACCTGCTGCGCTCCGGAGCCCTGCCGCCGTCGCCCGCGATCGCCGAGGGCCTGCTGCGCCTTTCTGATGCGCTGCGACTGCACCTCGACTCGATCGACGCGACCGGCGCCGAGAGCGATGCCGACCAGGCCGACGTGATCGAGCTCCTGCAGGCGCTGAAGGACGGCAAGGCTCCGCTGAAGCGACCGGCGCGCGTCGAGGCGGAGACGGCCGTCGTCGCCTCCGCGTCCACGTCCACGGCCGACGTTGCGCCTCCCACCGTACGCGATTCCGCGGGTTCGTGGGGACTTTCTGAAGACACTGCGGCGCCGCAGCCGGCCACGCCCGCTCCGGAGGAGACTGCGGTCGTGCCCGGCTCGTGGGGGCTCTTTGATGAACCGGTCGTCGCTGCACCGGCTACTCCGGCGGTAGCGACCGAACCGATACCGGCGTCCACGACAGCTCCGTCCTCGGGCGTGGAGGGCTCCGCACCGGCGGTCGCCGCCGCGCTTTCCGCCGCCGGCAGCACGGTGCGCGTCGACGTCGACCTGCTCGACCGCCTGATGAACCTTGTCGGCGAACTGGTGCTCACACGCAACCAGCTCGTGCAGCTCGCGCAGTCGAAAAAGGCGCGCAGCGAGTCGGTCACCGAGGTTTCCCAGCGTCTCAATCTCATCACGAGCGAGCTGCAGGAGGGGATGATGAAGACCCGCATGCAGCCGATCGGCACGGTGTGGGGCAAGTTCCCGCGCATCGTGCGCGACATCGCGCACAGCCTGGGCAAGCAGGTGCGGCTCGAGACCTTCGGCTCCGAAACCGAGCTCGACCGCACGATCATCGAGGCGATCCGCGATCCGCTCACGCATATCGTGCGCAACTCGATCGACCACGGCATCGAGTCGCCCGAAAAGCGCGTTGTCGCCGGCAAGCCGCCGGAAGGCACATTGATGATGCGCGCCTATCACGAAGGCGGCCAGGTCAACATCGAGATCGTCGACGACGGCGGTGGCATCGCCGTGGACAAGGTCCGCCAGCGCGCGCTCGAGCGCGGGTTGATCAAGCCCGACGAGGCCGCACGCATGAGCGAGCGCGAACTCACCGCGCTCATCTTCGCCCCGGGCTTCTCGACCGCGGAGACCGTCACCGACGTCTCCGGCCGAGGCGTGGGCATGGACGTGGTGCGGACCAACATCGAGAAGATCGGCGGCTCGGTCGACGTGCAGAGCACGCGCGGGCAGGGCACGTCGCTCAAGATCAAGATTCCGCTCACGCTCGCCATCATCCCCGCGTTGGTCGTGCGCACCGCCGGCCAGCGTTTCGCCATCCCCCAGGCCAATCTCCTGGAACTCGTCCGCCTCGACGGCGCGGCGGCGCGCGATGCCCTCGAGCACGTTTATGATGCGCCGGTCTTCCGCCTGCGTGGTCATCTCCTGCCGCTGGTCTTCCTGCGCCGCGAACTCACGCTTGGCCAGGTCCCGCCGGCTGGCACGGCCGCGCTCAACATCGTGGTCCTCCAGGCCGACAGCCGCCAGTTCGGTCTCGTTGTCGACGGCGTGTGCGACACCGAGGAAATTGTCGTCAAGCCCCTGTCCAAGCAGCTCAAGAGCATCCCGGTCTACGCCGGCGCGACGATCATGGGCGACGGCAAGGTCGCCTTGATTCTCGATGTCTACGGTCTGGCGCAGCGTGCCCAGGTCGTATCGGAGAACCGGGCGTCTGCGGGCACGGCTGCGACCGACGATGCCGCCTCGCGCCGGGACGTGCGCCAGCTCCTGCTCTTTTCCGCCGCGGGCCGCGACCGGCTCGCGCTCCCGCTCGATGCCGCCGCCCGTCTCGAGGAGTTTCTGCCCGACGCGATCGAACGCTCCGGTACGCGCGAGGCCGTGCAGTATCGCGGCCGCATCCTGCCGCTCGTGCGCCTCTCGCGCCTGCTCCCGGGCGCCCAGGCGTCGCCCCGGCCCGCGGCCGATGCGCTGCAGGTCATCGTCTACCAGCAGGCCGACCGCACGGTGGGCCTGGTCGTCGACGAGATTCGCGACATCGTCGAGGACGAGGTGGACCTCCAGGTGGGTTCCTCCGGTCCCGGCATCCTCGGTTCCGCGGTCATCCAGGGCCGTATCACCGACCTGCTCGACGTGCCCGCCATCCTGCGCGCCGCCGACCGCGCCGCCTGAGTATCCTGAAGATCACGACCATGGCCGAAGCCGCCGCCAGCGTCCGCCAGTACTGCACCTTCGAGGTCGACTCGCTCTTCCTCGGCATCGACGTGCTGCATGTGCAGGAGGTGATGAAGTCCCGCGACCTCGCACCCGTGCCGCTCGCGCACGACGCCGTGCAGGGCCTGCTCAACCTGCGTGGCCAGATCGTCACCGCGATCGACCTGCGCCGCCGGCTCGACCTGCCGCCGCGGCCGGAGAACCGCCCGCCCATGCTCGTCGTCGCCCGCACCGAGGGCGCGGTCGTGGCGTTCCTCGTCGATGCGATCGGCGACGTGATCGATGTCGCGGAAGACACCTTCGAGCCGCCGCCCGACACGATCCGCACCACCGTGCGCGACCTTATCGTCGGCGTGCACAAGCTCCCGAAGCGCCTGCTCCACGTGCTCGACGCCGAGCACGCGGCCGACCTGGCGCGCTGATTTTCCGCGTTCCGCTTTTCGAATACCAACCCAGCCGAGATCTCCGCCTCCCCGCCATGAGTACGCGCAAGACCAAACGCACCGTCCCGAAAAAAGCCGCTCGCTCCCCCAGGTCGTCCAAGGCCGCTGCGCGATCACGCGGCGCCCGGCCCGCGGCCGCGCGGGACGAGCGCCTCGCCGCGCTCGAGCGGCTCCACGCCGTGCTTGAGTGCGACCTCGCGGGCCGGGTGCTCGCGGCCAATCCGCGCGCCTGCGAACTCTATGGTTTCTCCGAGGCCGAGCTGGCCGGGCTCGAGCACCGCGCGCTCCTCGCGCCGGCGGAGCGCGACGGCGCGGCTTACCGGCAGCTCTGGCAGGACCTCGCCGCCGGGCGCCCGGCCAGCGGCAGCTGCGCCCGCACAACCAAGGACGGCCGCACGGTCTGGGTCCGCTCGGTCTATCAGCCGGTCACCGATTCGCGCGGGCGCGTCGCGCGCATCGTCGAGATCGGCACCGACGTGAGCGAACTCCACGCGCTGGCCGACCAGATCGAGGAGTACAAGGTCCGCGCCGAGATGACGAACCTCACGAGCATCGTCTCCGAGGCGGATCTCAAGGGCGACATCATCGCCATCAACGACAAGTTCTGCCAGGTCTCGCAGTATTCGCGCGACGAACTCGTCGGAAGGCCGCACAACACCACGCGGCACCCCGACATGGCCAAGGAGGTCTTCCGCGAGCTGTGGGCCACGATCGGCCGCGGCCAGACCTTCCGCGGCGTGATCAAGAACCGCAAGAAGGACGGCTCGCCCTACTACGTGGATGCCGTCGTCGCGCCCGTGCTCGGCGCCAACGGCAAGCCGCGCAAGTACATCGGAATCCGCTACGACATCACCGAGCTCGAACTCGAGCGCCAGAACATGCGCGGCATCCTCGCCGCCATCGACAGCGCCTACGCGTTCGCCGAGTTCGGGACCGACGGGACGTTCGTCCGAGCCAACAACAACTTCCTCGGCCTGTTCGGCTACGCGCTCGACGAGGTCCAGGGACGCCACCACCGCATCCTCGTCGACCCGGCCCAGGCCGGAAGCGACGACTATCGCACTTTCTGGCGCGACCTGAACGACGGTCAGGTCCGCTGCGACACCTTCCCGCGACGCACCAAGGACGGCCGCGAGGTCTATGTGCAGGCGGTGTATGCGCCGATCAAGGACGAGAAGGGACGCGTGACCAAGGTCGTGGAGATCGCGACCGACGTGACCGCCTCCCGCGTCGAAGCGATGAACAACGAGCGCCAGCTCGCCGAGGCCAACCGCAACCAGGCGGTCATCGAGTTCGACGCCCAGGGCACGATCCTGCACGCCAACGACAATTTCCTGGCCTGCACCGGCTACCGGCTCGACGAGATCAAGGGGCGGCACCACCGCATGTTCGTCGATCCGGCCGAGGTGGCTTCGCCCGCCTACGCGCAGCTCTGGACCGACCTCCAGGCCGGCCGTTTCCAGACGGCGGAGTTCCGCCGTCTCGGCCGCGGCGGGCGTGAGATCTGGCTGCAGGCCACCTACAACCCGCGTGTCGATGTGACCGGCAAGGTTACGCGCGTGGTCAAGTTCGCCTCCGACATCACCGTTCGCAAGCAGGCCGAGATCGGCCTGAAGACCACCCTCGAGGCCGTGAGCGAACACTCGCAGACCGTTTCCGCCGCCTCGGAGGAGCTTTCCGCGACCGCGCGCCAGATGAGCGACAGCTCCAACGACGCCGCGCAGCAGGCCGACTCCGTCGCCGCCGCCTGCGAGCAGGTCGCCCGCAACGTCGCCACCGTCGCGACGAGCGCGGAGGAGATGAACGCCTCGATCAAGGAAATCGCCCGCAGTTCGGCCGAGGCCGCCCGCGTCGCGACCACCGCGGTGAAGGTGACCAACGACACCAACACCACCGTGGCCAAGCTCGGTGCCTCCAGCAACGAGATCGGCGAAGTCATCAAGGTGATCACGTCGATCGCCGAGCAGACCAACCTGCTCGCGCTCAACGCCACGATCGAGGCCGCGCGCGCCGGCGAGGCGGGCAAGGGTTTCGCCGTCGTCGCCAACGAGGTGAAGGAACTGGCCAAGCAGACCGCCGCCGCCACCGAGGATATCTCCCGCAAGATCGAGGCGATCCAGAGCGACACGCACGGCGCCGTCTCCGCGATCAGCGAGATCTCGAAGATCATCGGCCAGATCAACGACATCCAGAACACGATCGCCAGCGCCGTGGAGGAACAGTCCGCCACGACCAACGAGATCGCGCGCAACGCGGCCGAGGCCTCGCAGGGCTCGACCGACATCACCCGCTCGATCACGGCTGTGTCCCAGGGGGCGAAGGCCACGAACCAGGGAGCGGTCAACACGTTGTCCGCCGCGCAGGAACTGGCCAAGCTCGCGTCCGATCTCAAGGCGGTGGTCGAACGAGGCACCGCGGCCGGTGCGGTCTCCGCTGGCGGCGCTGCGAGCGATGTCCGCGGGGATTCGCACGGGCACGTGCGCAACAGGCTCGCCGGGCAGCCAAACTACTTCTAACACGTTCGGTCCCCATCCCCGCAGCCATGCCCCTGGTCACCCCGCCGCAGGTCCTCGACGAGTCCACCATCGCCGCCGACGAGCTCTCGCTCGGCACGCTCATGCGTGAGATCAACCTGCGCGAGCGGCCGATGTGGGTGCTGCGCGTACTCATGCAGGCCCTGGACAAGAAGCGCCAGGCGCGCGGGCTCGGCTGGTCGCGTCCGTGGAACAAGATCGGCATGACTGTCTTCCGCACGCATCGCCACGTGGTCGCGACGGACGGCGCGGAACTGCACGGCGCGATGGAGGCGATCCGCGACTTCGCGCCCGAGCCGCTGCTCACGCTGCCGTTCATCGAGGACATGTTCGGCGACCCGGAGTTGATGGCGTTCACCTTCTACCACAACCGCGAGTCCGGCGGCGCGCAGTACGAGGGGCTGACGGTCTCGTTCGGCCGTCATGTGCGGGATGATCGCAGCAAGCGCGACCGCATCGACCTCATCCTCGAGGACCGCCGTGTCGACGGGCGCGTCGACGGCCACGTGGACCTCGTGCGCATCATCGTGTGCCCGTGGTCCACCTACGGCATCGACCGCGATCACCAGCGGTTCGAGCAATGCGAGTTTAGCGACGATGAGCGGGTGCGCTTCGACGCGCTCTACCATGGCTGCGTCGCCACCTACCACGCCTGGAAGGACGACGAGTCGCGCCAGTGGAGCCACTGGTCGGCCGACTGCATCGACTACTTCGGCGCGCGGGCGTTCATACCGGCTGGAACCTCCTTCACCTGAATGACGGGCACCGACGGTTCGCCGCGCATGCGCGGACGGCGCGCTGTCGTCGCGGCCGGCGTCCTGGCCGCCCTCTATTTTCTCGCGGGACGGATCGGCGCCCTCCTCGCGAGCGAGCACAGCACCGTCTCCCCGGTCTGGCCGGCGACCGGCGTGGCCGTGGGCGGGCTGCTCGTGCTCGGCGGGCGTTTCTGGCCCGTCATCGCCGCGATGGTCGTGGCCCTCGAGGTGTCGATCGGGCACGGGATCGCCTCGGCGTTGTCCATGGCCTGCGGTACGACGCTCGAGGCGGTGGTGGGCGCGGGATTGATCCGGGGCGTGATGCGCGAGGGCGAGCGCGTGCTCGGGCCGTTTTCCGCGGTGGCGGGTTACTGCCTCGCGGCGCTCGCGGCACCGCTGCTCAGCGCGTGCTTCGGCACGCTCGCGGTCGTGCTCTTTGCCGGCGCGCCGACCGGGGCCGCCTTCGACATCGGGTTGACGTGGTGGGTCGGCGACGCGCTCGGGCTCCTGATCGTCGCGCCGTGCATGGTGCTCGGCGCGGAGCGTGACGGTCCGCCGCCGGGCCGGCCGTGGCTGAAGGGTGCGGCGCTGGTGCTCGTGCTGGTCGCGGTGCTCGCGATCGTGCTGCTTTCGCGCGACGGATCGCGGGTGGCATTCATCGTGTTTCCGGTGCTGCTGCTCGCGGCCGCGTGGTTTGGCGCGCGGGGCTCGCGGATCGTGGCGTTCCTCGTTGCGGCCACGATGGTGGGCGCCTCGGCGTTTGGCGCGGATCTCTTCAGCAGCGAGTCCGTCAACCAGAGCCGCCTGCTCCTCCAGCTTTTTCTCGGCGCGGTCGGGCTTACCGCCCTGATGCTCCCGGCGTTTCGCGCCTCCGGCAGCCTCCTGCTGCCGGGCCTCGTGCTGCTGGCCGGCTGGTCGTTCAGCGGGTGGCTGTATCGGTCACTCGAAGAGGCGCGGCTGCGCGAGGACGAGGTGCGCTTCGACCAGGCGGTCGAACGTGTCACGGCCAAGATCGGGCGCCGCATGGAGACCTACGTCGACGCGTTGCGCGGCGGTGTCAGCCTGTTCGCGGCCTCGGACTCGGTCGAGCGCGCCGAATGGCGGCGCTACGTCCAGACGCTGCACCTGGGGGATCGGTATCCGGGAATCCATGGCATGGGGGTGATCTGGCCGGTGCGCGCCGGGTCCGAGGTGGATTTTGTCAACGCGGTGCGTGCGAGCGGCGAGCCGGACTTCGCGGTCTACGGGCTGACCGGGGCCGAGCGGCCACCCGGCGACTCCGCGGGCTGGAGCCAGTTCGTCATCACGCTGATCGAGCCGGTCGAAGTGAACCGACCGGCGCTCGGCCTCGACGTGGGCAGCGAGGAGAATCGCCGGCGGGCGGCGGAGCTGTCGCGCGACGGCGCCGTGCCCCAGATCACGGGCCGCATCACCCTCGTGCAGGACGGCGAGAAGCGGCCGGGCTTCCTGCTGTATGTGCCGATGTATGACGGGGAGCCCGCCGGTCTCTCGGTGGACGAGCGGCGGCAGATCTTCCGTGGATGGGTCTACGCGCCGTTTGTGACGGAGAGGTTCTTCCACGGCGTGGCGGTGGAGGACGAGGAACTCGTGCGGCTCTGGGTCTTCGATGGCGTGCCGGGGAACCCCGCGTCCCTGGTGGCGTGGAGCGCCAGCGAGGCGGGCGTGATACCTGCGCGCTTCGAGCGAGTTTCGACCGTCGAACTCGCTGGCCAGCGGTTCTCGATAGGATGGCGGCTCGGTCCGGGCTTCGTGCACGCGTCGGCTTCGGCGCCGGTCTGGGCGGGCACCGGGCTCGCCTTCGGCACGCTGCTGCTCGCGGGGCTGGTGTGCAGCCTGCAGAGTTCGGGGCGGCGCGCGGCTGAACTCGTGGCCACGCGCACGCGCGAACTCGAGACGGCAAACGCCCGGTTGCAGGATCAAATCGAGCACCGGATGCGCGTTGAAACGCAGTTGCGCGAGTCGGTCGAGACGGCCAACCGGCTCGCCGAGGAGGCCAAGGCCGCGAGCCGCGCGAAGAGCGAATTTCTCGCGGTGATGAGCCACGAGATCCGCACGCCGATGAATGGCGTCATCGGTTTCGCCGACCTGCTGGCCGAAACGCCGCTCGACCCGCAGCAGCAGAGCTGGGTGAAGATGTTGCGCACTTCGGGCGACGCGTTGCTCACCATCATCAACGACATCCTTGACTTCTCCAAGATCGAGGCCGGCAAGATGGAACTGGAGGTGGAGGCTTTCGACCCGGTCGAGGTGCTGCGCGACGTGGTCGCGCTCTTCGGGCCGCGCGCCGCGGAGAAAAGGATCGCGCTTCGGCTCGAGACCGAGCCGGGCCCGGGCGCGAGTGTGCGGGGCGACCGCGCGCGTTTCCGCCAGGTGGCGACAAACTTCGTGGGCAACGCCGTCAAGTTCACCACCACGGGCGCCGTGCGCGTCGTCGCGCGCGTCGTGCCTGGGGTGGACGGGCGTGGGGTGTTCGAGACATCAGTGATCGACACCGGCATCGGCATCCCGGCCGACAAGATGGACCGGCTGTTTGAGAAGTTCTCCCAGGTCGACACCTCGACCACGCGGCGCTTCGGCGGGACCGGTCTCGGCCTCGCCATCTCCAAGCGGCTGGTGGACATGATGGGCGGCACGGTCGCGGTCGCGAGCGAGGTGGGGAAGGGCTCGACGTTTTCATTTTCCCTGCCGCTGGCCGCGTCGCCGGCCGCACCGGCAGTCGAGGCGCAGCGCCAGTCGGGGCCCGTGCGCGTGCTCCTCGTCGACGACAGCGTCGCCGATCACATCGCGCCGGTGCAGGCCTTGCGCCGGCTCGGCTGCACCGTGGACACGGTGCTGGCCGGCGCAGAGGCGCTGCGTGTCGCCGCTGAGCGGGTACACGATCTCATCCTGCTCGACGCGCGCATGCCCGGCCTGGACGGCGCTGCGACGGCGCGGGAGATCCGCCGGCACGAGGCCGGGCGCGGTCTCGCGCCGGTGCCGATCGTCGGGATGATCTCGAGCGCGAACCCGGGCGACCGCGAACTCGGGCTGGCCGCAGGCATGAACGACTGCATCGCCAAGCCGTGCCGTGCCGCCGACCTCAAGCACGCGGTCGCGGCGTGGTGCGGGATATGAGTCCGGCAGGCACGGGCTGCGGGCGCCGTGGACGCGGCGTGTCCCTGCTGGGTCGGCGGAGCGGGCGCGCGCTCAGGCGCCGTGGGCGCGGGAGGCTTTGGCGGCCGCGGCGGTCTGGACCGAGAGGTCGTGGGTCACGCGCGACACCTCGTTGATGCGGCGCGAGATTTCCTCGGTGGCCTTGGCCTGCTCCGCGACCGAACCCGAGATCGCGGCCGCAGTCGAGTCGACGCGCCGGATCGACTCGCCGACGCCGCCGATCACCTGGGACACATTGGTCGTGGCCTGCTTCATCGCGTCGATCTGCGCGCTGATCGTCGAGGTGGCCTGTTCGGTCTCGCGGGAGAGCTGTTTCACCTCCGTCGCGACCACGGCGAAGCTGCGGCCGTGCTCGCCGGCGCGGGCGGCCTCGATCGTGGCGTTGAGCGCGAGGAGATTGGTCTGGTGGGCGATCTTGTTGATCACGCCGACGACGGAGCTGATCTTGCGCGCGGCTTCACCGAGCTCGATCGCGGCGGTCTGCGCGCGCGTGGCCTCGTCGACCGCGTGACGCGAGAGGGTCGTCGACTCCTCGGTCTGGCGTGTGATCTCGCTCGTGCACACCGTGAGCTCATGGCAGGCTGCGGCGACGGCGCCGACGCTCGAGGCGGCCTGGTTTGAGGCGTCGGCGACCTCGGCTGCGATGCGCTCGCTCTCGGCCTGGTAGTGGCGGATCGTTTCGGTATCGGTGCGCATCTTGACCGCCGCGGCATTGATCACGGTGGCGGCGTTGCGGTAGGAACCGTGCATGCCGCGCAGCAGGATCGGGCGGTGATACTGCCCTTGCGCGCAGTGGTCCATGGCCGCGGCCGACTCGCGCACATAGGCGTCGGCCATGTCGAGCAGGTGGTTGATGGCGAGGCAGACGCGGGCGAGTTCCGGGTCCTCGGGAGTGCGGATGATGCGCGCCTCGAGGTCGCCGGCGGCCGCGCGCTCGCAGGCGTCGGCGATCGAGGCGAGCACGTCCGTGCGCGTCGAGCCGGCGTGGGTGTCCGGGAGCGTATTCATGCGGCGGAGCCCAGGCGGGTCTGGGTGGAGAGGCTGAAGACAAACTCGCCGTAGCTCATGCCCGCGCCTTTCAGCACGTCCTCGAGCATGTGCATCGTGGCCTTGATGCCGTCCTGTCGGGAGGCGTGGCGCTTTTCCTCGGCTAGGAGCGCGGCGTAGAGCGGTTTCACCTTCTCGAGGGCGTCGGCGTAGGGCACACGGCGATTCGAGTGGTAGCCGACCACGCGGCCGCGGCCGTCGAAGCTCGGGGTGACGTGCGCGAAGACCCAGTAGTTGTCGCCGTTCTTCGCCATGTTGTTCACGTAGGCGAAGATCTCCTTGCGCTGCTCGAGTGTTTCCCAGAGGAGGCGGAACACGCACGCGGGCATGTCGGGGTGACGCAGGATATTGTGCGGCGCGCCGAGCAGCTCGGCTTCGCCGTAGCCGGAGACGCGCACGAACACGTCGTTGGCGTAGGTGATGATGCCGCGCAGGTCGGTCTTGGAGACGATGATCTCGTCTTCGTCGAACGTGAGGGTTCGACCGGTGGGAGCGGAGGTGGGACGAGCCATGGGGAGTTGGAGACGATCGGTGTAATTACCTATCGACCAAAAGCGCGCGGGGTTTCGGGCAATGGAGACGCCATCGCATGCGTCGCTCCAGGGGCAGGTGATGGAGGGATGATGCGAAAGCGCCGCCCCGGGTTATTCCCCTAAAACCGCGTCGGCGTGTGACGACTTAGGGGGTGCGGCACGCTTCACCGGCGAGTCGCACTCTCCCATGCTCTCTGATCCAACCGCCCGCCCCGGTGCCGCGCCGTTGCCCGTTCGCGCGGGATGCGGGGTTCATCCCGATTTCCCCCGGACATGAAACTGCTCGTCATCGACGACTCGAAGACCATGCGCACGATGTTGTGCACCTACGCGAAGAAACTGGGTTGCACGACGGTCGAGGCGGCCGACGGGTGCGAGGCGCTCGAGCGCCTCGACGACAGCGGTCCTTTCGATTGCGCCCTGATCGACTGGGACATGCCGCGCATGAACGGCTTCGACCTGCTCAAGATCGTGCGCACCGTGCCCGAGCACGATCACATGAAGATCATGATGGTCACGGCGCAGAGCTCGATCGACCGCGTGGCCGAGGCACTCGGAGCCGGCGCCGACGACTACCTCATGAAGCCGCTCGACGAGGAGATGTTCGTGGACAAGCTCCGCCTCCTCGGCCTGGTGGTCTGAACGAAAGGGACGGTCACCTTGCCGAAACTCCGCGCACTTGTCGTCGACGACGCCGTGGTCATGCGACGCCTCGTATCCGAGGTGCTCGAACGCGAGGGCGGCATCGAGGTGGCTGCGGTCGCACCCAACGGCCGCATCGCCCTGCAAAAACTCACGCAGGTCAACCCGGACTTCGTCACCCTCGACGTGGAGATGCCCGAGCTCGACGGCATCGCCACGCTGCGCGAGCTGCGCCGCACGCATCCCAAGCTTCCCGTCATCATGCTCTCGCTCGCGACGCAGCGCGGCGCGATTGCCACGCTCGACGCGCTGGCCGCCGGTGCGAGCGACTATGTGACCAAGCCGCTCGATGTCGCGAATCTCCAGGAGTCGATCGAGCGACTCTCCGCCGACCTGTTGCCGAAGGTGCGGGCGCACTGCCGTGGTGAGACGCCGCAGCCCCGCACCGCCGCGCCTCCGGCGGCCCCGGCCGCACCCCGGCCGGTGCGTCGCGGCGCGGTGGAATTTGTCTGCATCGGTACGTCCACCGGCGGACCGAATGCGCTGGCCGACGTCTTCGCCGGTCTGACGCGGCCGCTGCCCGTGCCGGTGGCGATCGTGCAGCACATGCCGCCGATGTTCACCCAGATGCTGGCCGAGCGCCTCAACGCAGGCCCGGGCGCCTTGCGCTGCCGCGAGGCGCGCGACGGCGATGCCTTCGAGCCCGGAGTCGCTTTGCTCGCGCCGGGCGGACGTCACCTCGGCGTGGCCCGGGCACCGGACGGCCGGCTGATCGCGCGGCTGGTCGACTCGCCGCCGGAAAACTCCTGCCGGCCCGCGGCCGACGTGCTCTTTCGCCAGGCCGTCGACGTGCTCGGCGGTGGTGTGCTGGGCGTGGTCATGACCGGCATGGGGCATGACGGCTGTCGTGGCGCGGAACGCATTCGCGAGGCCGGCGGGCACGTCATCGCACAGGACGAGGCCACCTCCGTGGTCTGGGGCATGCCCGGCTCGGTCGTGCAGGCCGGGCTCGCCGATGTCGTCGTGCCGCTCGGTCAGATCGCGGGCGAGATCACGCGCCGCAGCGGGGGAGGGACCTCGGGCTGAGCCCGGCCGCGCGCACCATGGCACATCCATCACCGACGCCCGCACCGGCCACGCCGGCCCCGCTCACGAATGTGAACTTCAAGCACGTCGCCGCCCTGCTCATGCGCGAGGCCGCGATCACGCTCGAGGCCGGCAAGGAGTATCTCGTCGAGACGCGCCTCGCGCCGCTTGCGGTGAAGCACGGCGTGGGCAGCGTCAACGAACTCATCGACCGTCTGCGCGCCTCAGAGCCGGCCCTGACCGACCTGCACCTCGAGGTGGTCGACGCGCTCACGACCAACGAGACGCTGTTCTTCCGCGACGTGCATCCGTGGGATGCGCTGCGCAAGCACGTCATCCCGAAGCTGCGCGAGGCGCGCGCCTCGACCCGCACGATCACGGTGTGGTCGGCCGCGTGTTCGACCGGGCAGGAGCCCTACAGCCTCGCCATGCTGCTGGCCGAGCACTTCCCCGACCTCGCGGGCTGGAGTATCCGGATCATCGGTACCGACATCTCGCCCACCGTCCTGAGGAAGGCGCAGGCCGGCGTGTTCCAGCAACTCGAGGTCAACCGCGGCCTGCCCGCGCTCTATCTGGTGAAGCACTTCCGCCAGGAGGGGCGCAACTGGATCCTGGCCGACGCGATCCGGCGGCGGGTGGAGTTTCGCGCGCTCAACCTCGCGCGCCACTGGACCGGCGTGCCGCGCTGCGACCTGGTGTTCATGCGCAACGTCATGATTTATTTCGACGTGGAGACGCGGCGCTCGATCCTGCGCCAGTTGCGCCACGTGCTCGCTCCCGACGGCTACCTCCTGCTGGGCACGGCGGAGACGGCCATCAACCTCGACAACGCGTTCGGCGCGGTGACCTTCGATCGCGCGACGTTCTTCCAGCCGTCGCGGTAGCGCGTCGGCTGCGACCGGCCGGGACGGGGGCCGGTGCGGCTGTTTCGGCGTGCCGTGCGGACCCGGTCCTGCCAGCTTCGCGCCATGACCAGCGCCACGTGGATCACGATCGTGCGCATCCTGCTCATCCCGGTGTTCGTGACCTTTGCGATCTACTACGCGGAGAGCACGGCGGCGGGCGCGCGCACGGAGTGGTACCGGTACGTGGCCATCGGCGCGTTCGCGGCGGCGGCGGTGAGTGATGTGATCGACGGCTGGGTCGCGCGGCATTTCCGGCAGGAGAGCAAGCTCGGCCGCATCCTCGATCCCATCGCCGACAAACTCCTCATGGTCGCGGCCGTGCTCACGCTCGCGCTCAGTTCGTGGCCGGCGCCGCTGCCCCTGTGGTTTGTCGTCGTGCTGATCTCGCGTGAGGTGATCCTGCTCTTCGGTACCTTTGTCGTCGACCACGTGGCGGGCCGGGTGGAGATCCAGCCACATTGGACGGGGAAGGTTGCGACCGTCCTGCAGGTGACCACAGTGGCGGCATCGATGTTGAACCTGAGGCCGGTGGTCGTCTGGGTCGCAGCGGTGGCCTGCGTGTTCACGGTCATTTCCGGAATCCTCTATATGACGGAGGGCACGCGGCAGGGCATGGCGCAGATCCAGCACGAGCGCGGCAAGTGACCGGCGGCGTGGCGAGGGTCGGGTCGGTTGGCGGGCGGATTTGTCAGGACGACGAAAACGCGCACCTTTGCCCGGTATGAAACCATCGACGAACCGTCGTGATCTGCACGGGCGGCTGATGGGAGGCCGCTCGCCTGGGGAGATGGGACCGGCGGGTCGGGCCGTCGGGCTCGGACAACCGGCCGACATCCCGCCCTACCTGTTCAGCCCGGAGGGCCTGGAGGCGCCGTTGCCTGAAGTGACCGAACTGCCACCCGAAGCGCCGGTCGCGCGCAAGGGCCTGGGCGCGCCCGTGCCGCCCCTGCTGCGTACCGGTCCGCTGGCCCACGGAAACGCGCCGCGCCACGGCCACGACCCGCACGGGTTCAAGCGCCATGCGTCGGTCGCGCCGCTGCGTGAGCACCGCGTGCACGGCCGGGGCCAATAGGCGGCGACCCCGCGCGCCTCAGGTCCGCCCTGCGCGGCATTGCACAAACCCTGCAACCGCGCATCGTGCCGGCGAGTATTGAAAAACGAGCCGGGTGGACCGTTGCGGTCCTTCGATCGCTGTCGACACCCGCGGCACTCGCTTCCCTCCCGACATGTCTCCTGTTTCTTGGCGGCGCTGCGCGCGTCTGCTCGGTCATTTTTCATTTTTCGCCACCGTCGCCGTCCCGGGCGTCGCCGCGGCGGAGCGTCCGCCCGAGGGCTCGACCTCCGCGATCCCGCTGGAGGTGATTCGCGCCGGCCGGATGCCCAAGCGCACGTTCCAGGCGGTGCGCCTCGCCGGCGAGCCACCCGCGGTCGACGGTCGGCTCGACGATCGGTGCTGGGCGGAGCAGGGCGTGTGGGGCGGGCAACTCGTGCAGCGCCAGCCGCGCGAGGGCCAGCCCGCGACCGAGCCGACGGAGTTCAAGATCCTCTACGACGACCGGCACCTCTACGTCGCGATCCGGTGCTTTGACTCCAGGATCGACGAACTCCCGTTCCTGCGCGGCAAGCGCGACGAGAACTCCGGCGACGTCGTCGGCGTGGTCTTCGACAGCTACTTCGACAAGCGCACCGGGTTCGAGTTCGACGTCACCGCGGGCGGCTCGCAGGTCGACGGCCTGCTGCTCAACTACGACTTCGATACCAGCTGGAACGCCGTCTACGACGTGCGCGTCGCGAAGGAGCACAACGCCTGGACCGCGGAGTTTCGCATCCCGTTCAGCCAGCTGCGCTACGCCAACAAGCCCGAGCAAGTCTGGGGTTTCGTCGTGTGGCGCTGGCTGCAGCGCAACAACGAGGAGAGCAACTGGCAGCTCATCCCGCAGCAGAATCCCGGCTCGATCTTCTCGCTCGGGGAACTGCACGGGATCGCCGGGCTGCCGCGCTCGCGCCGCATTGAGCTGGCGCCGTATGTGTCGGGTAGCTACGCGACGACCCAGGCCGAGGCGGGCAATCCGCTGCGCACCGGCTCGGACTCGGATTTCGAGGCCGGGCTCGACGCCAAGATCGGGCTGACGAGCGACATGATCCTCGACCTCACGCTCAACCCCGACTTCGGGCAGGTCGAGGCCGACCCGGCCGAGATCAACCTCACCACCTTCGAGACGTTCTTCCCGGAGCGGCGGCCGTTTTTCCTCGAGGGCAAGACGATCTTCGAGTGGCAGGCCGAGGACGACCTCCTGTTCTACTCGCGCCGCATCGGTGCGCCGCCGCGTTACCGCCCGCCGTCGACCGGTTGGGTGGAGCAGCCGGGCGCGACGCGCATCCTCGGCGCCGGCAAGCTCACCGGCAAGACCGCGGGCGGCACGTCGGTGGGTGCGCTCTGCGCGTTGTCTGACGAGGAGCACGCCGAGGTTTTCGAGGATGGCGAAGTCTCGGAGGTGCTGGTCGTGCCGACCACGCAGCAGATCGTCGCGCGCGTGCAGCAGGATTTCGACAAGGGTCGCACGACGGTGGGCGGCATGGTGACCGCGGTCGAGCGCGACATCGGCGCCGAGGGCCCGCCCGGCCTGGCTGAGGAGGCGCTCACCGCCGGCCTGGACGTGCGCCAGTACTCGAGCGACCGCGCGTGGTTCCTCGACGCCAAGCTCTTCGCCAGCCGGATCTCCGGCTCGCCCGAGGCGATCACCGCGCTCATGCGGAATCCAGTGCACAACTACCAGCGGCCCGACGCCGATCACCTCGATCTCGACCCCGAGGCCGACGCGCTCTCCGGCTGGGGCGGGACCGTCTCGCTCAACAAGACGGGCGGCGGCAAGTGGCGCCTGGATGCCGTGGTCGATTGGCGTTCACCCGGCGTGGAACTCAACGACCTGGGCTACCTCCGTGTGGCCGACCTCGTCGAACTGGATGCCGAGCTGTCCTATGTCGACACCGACCCACAGGCGTGGTGGCAGCGTCGCACCTTCCGGCTCAATCCCGAGGCCTCGTGGGACTGGTCCGGCAAACATCTCGGCGACGAGATCGAGCTGGGCGCGAGCGCGCTTTTCAACAACCACTGGAACATCTACGCCGAGGTCGGCGGTGAATCCGAGCACTTCGACACGCGCGTCCTGCGCGGCGGACCGGCTCTCGTCACGCCTGGCGCCGGGTGGTTCTACACCGAGATCCGTTCCGACAACCGCAAGACATGGCAGGCGTTTCTCGAGGGAGACGTCTGGCGCGGCACGGACGGCGGCTCACACGGCTACGTCCTCAATCCCGGTGTCGACATGCGCGTGATGCAGTTCGTCAACGTCGAGGCCCGACTCGAGTACGAGCGCGTGCTCGAGGATCTGCAATACGCCGGCCGTGGCGCGAGTGCGGGTGGCGTGCGCTACATCATGGGCCGCATGGACCAGCATACGCTCGGCACCTCGCTTCGGCTCGAGGTGAACTTCACGCCGAGGCTCTCGCTCGCCTACTTCGGGCATGTGCTGGTGTCGTCCGGGCAGTACACGCGGTTCAAGCGCGTGACCCAGCCGCGGGCCGCGGGCTACGAGGATCGCTTTGTGCGGCTCGACGACGGTCTCGCCTTCGATCCGGCGACGGGACTCTACACCGCGAGTGCCGGCGGCGACACCGTGACCTTCGCCGATCCGGACTTCGACGTGCGCACGCTGCAGTCCAACCTCGTGCTGCGCTGGGAGTACAAAGCAGGCTCGACGTTCTATGCCGTGTGGACGCAGAACCGCGAGGAGGCGGGCGCCACGCCGGGCTTCGCCCCGGGCCGCGAATACCGACAGCTCTTCCGTGCCCATCCGGACAACACGTTCCTGGTCAAGATGAGTTATTGGTTCACGCTCTAGGGCGGACCCGGGATCTGCGTCATCCGTGCGGCGGCGCGGGATCGGCAGGGTCCTTTTTCCGTTCGACGAGCGGCGCTCGCGCGGCCCACCCTCACACCCTTCGTCCATGCCGGCCACTTCCACGTCCGAAACCAAGGCACGCGCGTGCGTCCTCGTCTTCAACGAGTCGCACCTGCTCGCCGTCGTGCGCGACATCGACGGGCGCCTCGTGCCCGCGGCGCCGATCGCCGGCACGCCGGAGCCCACCCACATCGTCGACCTGGAGCATGCTGGCGCCCGTCTCGCCGTGCACTTCGTCCTCCTGCAGTCGTCGACCGAGGAGTCTCGGGTCGGTGCCACCTGGGCGAGCATCCGCGAACTCGAGCGCCTGGCCGTGCGCGAGCCGGACCAGGTGTCGCCGCTGCTGGCCGCGCTCGTGCCGGCCATCCGGCCGCACCTCATCCGGATCCCCTATCTCAACTTCTCGGAAAACGAGTACGTCTTCCGCTTCCGCACCGATGACCAGCGCAACATCGCCGTCTACACGAGCGACGATCGTTCGCGCGCGCTTTACCAGAGTGAGCTGTGCGCTGCGATCAAGGCGGCGCGCCGCCAGAAGGAGCGCACCGCGGACGCGCCGGCGGTGCTCGATTTCGGCGTCGTTCGCTACGTGCTGCCCAGCCACTTCGGATTCTGCCTCGGCGTGCAAAACGCGATCGAGCGCGCCTACGAGGCCATCGCGGAAAACCCCGGCCGCCGGGTGTTCATGATCAGCGAGCTCATCCACAATCCCTTCGTGAACGACGACCTGCGCTCACGCGGACTCACCTACCTGCAGACCGATCGTGGCGCGCATATCAAGAATCCGGAGACGGGCCGCGATTGGTGGGACGAACTCGTGCAGGGGGATGTCGTGCTCACACCCGCCTTCGGCGCGACTGACGAGGACAAGGTGCGCCTGATCGAGCGCGGCATCTCCGTCAACCGCTACGACGCCACCTGCATGCTGGTGGAGAAGGTCTGGAAGGCGGCCCGTCGTTATGCCCAGGCCGGTTACACCGTCGTGATCCACGGCAAGAGCGAGCACGAGGAAACGAAGGCCACGTTCTCAAACTCCGCGAAATACGGCCCGAGCATCATCATCCGCGACACGCGCGAAGCCGAGGCGCTCGGCGCCGTCATCCTCGCCGAGGGCCGCGCGGAGAAGGAGCGGCTCTTTGCTGCGTTCGCGGGCAAACACTCGCTCGGGTTCGACGTCGAGCGCGACCTGCAGCGGCTCGCCGTGGTCAACCAGACCACGCTCCTGCGCAACGAGACGGTTGGCATCATCGATCTGCTCGAGTCGATCATGGTCCGCCGCTATGGACCGGCCGAGGCCGGCACGCACATCCACAACAAGAGTCGCGGGGACACACTCTGTTATGCCACGCAGGTGAATCAGGACGCCCTTCAGCGCGCACTCGAGATCGAGGCCGATGCTGCAATCGTGATCGGTGGCCGGAACAGCTCCAATACCTACCAGCTTTTCCGCCTGTGCGAGGCGCGCTACGGGGCCGCGGCGCACTACATCCAATCCGAGCGAAACATCCTCTCCCTCGGCGAGATCGAGCACTACCACTATCCCTACAAACCGGGCGCGCCGGGCGCGGGCGAGACGCGGGCGCGGCCGTTCCTCGCCGCGAAGGCGACGCCGCAGACGATCCTGATCACCGGTGGCGCCTCGTGCCCGGACGGGATCATCCAGCAGGTGATCGCGCGGGTGAATGGTTTCCACCCGCCCGAGTCGCTGCGCCCGCTCGCGCAGGTGATCGCCGAGATCGACGCCTCGACCTGAGCGTCGGCGCACGTGCACCCGCGCTGCGCTCCCGGGGAGGCGCGAGCGTTCAGCTGTGCAGATCGTCCGGCGTGTTCCAGTTGGTGAACGCCGCTTCGTCCGCCGCAGCGATGTCCATCCAGCGCAGCGCGCCGGCCGCCACGCCCGCGTCGCTCCACGCGTGGAGCGCAAGGTCGCGCCCTGCGGCGACGCGCGCCCGCGCCTCGCGGGCGAGTGTCGCGGGATAGACCGCGGCGAGAGGTTCGATCCCGCGCGCGGTCCTCGGCACGACGCCGCACCCCGGGGCCGACGCGGCCGCCAAGCGTTGGAGCATCGCCGGTGTCATGCGCCCGAGGTCGACGGCGAGCACGAGCAGCAGGTCGCCATGCATTGCCGCCAGCAAGGCGGCCAGGCCCCCGAGCGGTCCGTGCGTGCCCGGATCGTGGATGCGGCGGACGTGGGGCGGTGCGCGCAGGTCCTGGTCGGGCCGGCAGGAAAGCAGCACTTCCCCCGGGGCCAGCGCTGCCACGAGCGCGACCTGCCGTTGCAGCAGCGTCCCATGCGCGGCATCGGGCAGCAGCGCCTTGTCCCGGCCCATGCGGCGGGAGAACCCTCCGGCGATGATCGCGGCGCTGAGTGTCATCGGGCCGGAGGGTACACGCTGCGCACCCGAGGGAAAGCCCGCAGGCACCGCTTCCGGAGTGGGTGACCGGCTGGCTGCAGCGGCACGAGATCCCCTAACCGCTTCTGCATGCGAAACCGAGCCGCCTCCAAGAGAGCCGAACGACTTTCCCGGCTGCGACTCTGCTGAAACGGCTTTATGGCGTGTTTTCAAACCCGGCGTTCGCCCTCCGCTCTTGGCCAGAAATGGAGGGCCGGGCTCCTGCCCGGCCGCGGATGTCGAGCGGCACACGCTCGTCGATGGGAACTCGCGGCGGTGCGGGAGCACCACCCTCCACTCCAGCCGCAAGGTTTGAAGGCACGCCCTAGAGCACGCGCGGCGAGCCGGCGACCAGGGGTTCGGCGCGGGCCGCGGTGGCGGAAGCCTCGCGACAGCGATGCGGGCGTCCGATCATGACTTCATCGACGCCGGGACCGACATGGGCGCCCACCAGTTCGGCGTGTCGGAACCAAGGATACATCGCTTCGATGAGTGGCGTGTCGGTGCGCACGAGATCGACGTGGGCGACGTCCCATGGCCGGTGGGCGATGTGGAAATGGCGGTCCACGCCGCGGCGGTGGGTGTAGGCGGTGTAGCGCTCCACCAGGAATGCATCGAGCGAGCCGTCCCGGCACGGCACGGCATCCTCGTCGCGCACGAGCGGCACCGTGATGCCGATCGTCGCCCCGGGACCGGGAGCGGTCACGTGGATCTGCGAAAGCCCGCCCGCCGGCAGGTCGACGCGCTCGATCTCGGCGAGGTGATAGGGGAGTCCGAAGGTGAGGGGGCCGAGGTGCAGGCTGATGGGGTTGTTGATCCACTCGGCGAGGAAGTGGATGCCCGGTCCGGCCGGGCCGCGGACATAGGTGCGGAGGTTGAGAAAAGCGTGTTCGGAGACGGGTGCGAGCAGGGCGCGCCCGACGCGTTCCGGGATGAGCGTGCCGGGCCGCAGGCCCTCGAGGGTGAAACTCACGAGGCTGACGAACGCGCGGCCATCCACCACGTCGAGGGCATGCGGCACGTGAGGAGCCAGGTCGGCCGGTCGGACGGCGAAGTGCACGAAAACCACACGCTTCCAGTGAGCGACGAAGAGGGGCGTGACCGGACCCGCGCCGAAGCCCGACCTCCAGCCCCGCGCGTCGAGCGAAGGCGTGGCCGAACGGAGATCGTGGATGGCGGGGGGCATGGTGTCGGGGTCTGAGATTTCAGTATTAACAGAAATTCATCTTCAAAAAGGGAGGTCAGCCGCGACCGCCCTTGAGCAGTGAAAGCACCTGGTCGCCGAGGCGCAGGAAGCGCGTGAGCACGGACTGCGGCCAGCGGCTCACCTGCGTGTACCAGGCCATGGAGGTCTCCATGAAATCGCTGAGTTCCTGGATGCGCATGCGGGTGAACTCATCCAGGCCTTCCTCGGCCGAGGCATTGAGCGTGGCCCGGAGCATCTCGCGTGTCGGGTCGATCTCGCGGCGCTTGCGCTCGTCGAGAATGATCCGGAACATCTCCCATACGTCGTGGAGCGACTCGAAATGGTCGCGCTTGTCGCCCATCACATGGACGAGGCGCACGATGCCCCAGCCCTGCAGTTCCTTGAGGCTGGTGCTCACGTTGGAGCGGGCCACGCCGAGCAGCGTGGTGATCTCGTCGGCCGGCAGCGGGTCGGGCGAGAGATAGAGCAGGGCATGCACCTGCGCGACCGTCCGGTTGATGCCCCAGCGCGTGCCCATCTCCCCCCAGTGGAGGATGAACTTCTGCTGGATGGACGTGAGGGCTTTCATTCGGCGATTTCTGTCGTGACAGAAATCGTGACCCCTTGTCAACCCGGGATCGAACGGGCGGCGGGCGATCTGGCGGGTGCGGCGCTCAGGCCGGCTCGATCAGCACCTCGGTTTGGACTGAGGCCGCGATGAAGCACTTCTCGTGGGCCTCGTGGTGCATGGCGTCGAGATCGGCGGAGGTCGGGATCCTCGGGCCGGAAAACTCCGCGCGCGGGCGCAGGATCACGCGGGTCATGGCCAGGCGGCCGGAATCGTTGGTGCCCATCGTGCCCTCAGCCTCGTCATCGTAGGCTTCGACCACGAAGCCGCGCTTGGCCGCGATCGCGAGAAACCAGAGCATGTGGCAGCTCGAGAGCGCGGCGACGAACGCCTCCTCGGGGTCGACCCCGGCGGGATCCGACATCGGCACGGGGACGACGTGGGGCGACGACGAGGCCTGCACCTCGGCTCCGCCATCGAAACGCCAGGTGTGAGCGCGCGAGTAACGGTTGTCGGTGAAGGTCGCGCCTTGGCGCGACCAGTGGACTTCGGCGGTGTGGTGCGGGATGGCCATGGGTCAAAATAGGGTCGCGGTCGAGGCTGGCGCGGTGCCGGGCAAACTCAATGGAGGTCTGTCTCCGTCCGGTGCACCGGGATGGCTGGTGGGCCCTCCATGGCTCGGACCGGTCGAAAGCAGCTCAGAGTTCGATCTCGCCGGTGAACACCACCGCCGCAGGGCCGGTCAGGGTCACCTGCGCGATCGCATCCCCGCGCTTCTCGAAATTGACGGTGAGCACATCGCCTCCGGCGACCTGCACCCGCACCGGCAGCGCCACACCATGCACCAGATGCGCGAGGATGCCGACCGCGGTCACGCCTGTGCCGCAGGCCAGCGTCTCGTCCTCGACGCCGCGCTCGTAGGTGCGGACGAGGACGGGTGCACCCGCGCGGATCTGAGCGAAGTTGGCATTGGCGCCCTTGGGTCCCCAAGCGGAATGGAAGCGCAGTTCCGCGCCCTCGGGACGGATGTCGACCGTGCTCACGTCGGCGACGAACTTCACGGCGTGCGGCACGCCGGTGTTGACGTGGTGGACCACGGCGGCGCCGGCCTTGAGCGGCAGTGTCTCGCCGAGGCGCAGGTCCTTCGGGAGGGTCATGGCGATCGTGATCTGGCCACCGCGCACGAGCGCCGTCATCGGGCCGGCATCCGTCACGAATCGCAGCTGAGCCGGCGTGCCGACGCCGTGCGCGAGCGCGAAGGCCGTGAAGCAGCGCGCGCCGTTGCCGCACATCTCGGCGCGGGAGCCGTCCGAGTTGAAATAGACCATGCGGGCGTCGGACGTCGCGGGATCGTCCGGACGCTGGAGGAGCAGCACGCCGTCGGCACCGACGCCGAAACGGCGATGGCAGAGGGCCGCGATTTGTTCAGTCGTGAGCGAGATCGTGCCGGCACGATTGTCGATCATGACGAAATCGTTTCCGGCGCCGTGCATCTTGGTGAACTGGATCCGCATGGTGAAGGTCGTGGGACGAAGGGGCGGTGACGGTTGAGGGCTCGGTGCGTGGGTGCAAGTCCGGTGCGGTCGCGCGCGGCGCGCGGGTGACTCCGGGGCTTCCGGACGGCGACGGCGGGGCGTCCGGCTCAGATCACCCAATCCGCGCCGCTAGGGGCCGCGTCCGAGCCGTCGCCTTTCTTTTTCGAGCGGTGGCGTTGGTCGCGCACGACCGAGGTGGCCTCGCCTTGATAGTAGACGATGGAGTGGGGCGGCACCGATTTCATCATCCAGACATTCGACCCGATGATTGAATGCGCGCCGATGACCGTGTCGCCACCGAGGATCGTCGCTCCCGGGTAGATGGTGACGTGGTCCTCGATGTCGGGATGGCGTTTCACGCCTTTCACCGGGTTGCCGTGGTCATCGAGCTCGAAAGACCGCGCGCCGAGCGTGACGCCCTGGTAGATCTTCACGTGGTCGCCGATCCGCGCGGTCTCGCCGATGACGACACCGGTGCAGTGATCGATGAAAAAGTGCGAACCGATCTGCGCGCCGGGGTGGATGTCGGTGCCCGTGCGCTCGTGCGCATACTCGGTCAGCATGCGCGGCAGGTGCGGCACTTTGCGGTCGTAGAGGACGTGGGCGACGCGCTGGAGCGAGATCGCGAGGACGCACGGGTAGGCGAGGATGATCTCGTCGGTGCTGCGCGCGGCCGGGTCACCGAGATAGGCGGCTTCGACGTCGGTCTGCAGGATGCGCCGCACGGCCGGCAGTGCCTCGAGCAACGCCATCGCGTGGGCCCGGGCGTTGTCCGCCGGGGCGGGGTCGCCGACCGACCGCAGCGCCTTTTCCGTCTCCACCGTCAGGCGCGCGAACACACTTTCCAGGCGGGCGACCGTCGCACCCTCGACACCGTCCTTCGTGAGTGGGGTCTGCTCGAAAAAGCCCGGGAAGAGCAGGTGCATAAAGTCCGAGGCGAGCCGGTTGACCGACTCCTCGGACGGGAGGTTGGTGCCGTCGACGTGATTGATGCCTCCGTGCTCGGTATAGGAGGCGAGGAGGGCGGCCTTGATGCGCTCGAGCGACATAGGTGTGGAAGTCGCGGAGTAAACGGAGGTTGGGCGGGGGGTCAAATGTGGGTTTCGGGGAGCGGCGACGCGTCGTTGACTGCTCAACGACCCGGGGCCGAGAAAAGCAAACATCCCGACGGGACCCTCCCTCAGCTCGTGCTGCGCGAGAGCTAGGCGAGGCGCGACGCGGTCCAGTGGGTCCGCGTCGAACCGGAACGTCGCTCCATCTCTCGATTCCTGCTGCGCAGGAATCTGGCGAGGCGTGACGCGGTCCAGTGGGTCCGCGTCAGTGGTGCTCGGGACAGGAGTCGAACCTGCACGCCTTTCGGCACATGCCCCTCAAGCATGCGTGTCTGCCAATTCCACCACCCGAGCTTGGGAAGCGAAAGGGCGATAGGTGAATAGGCGTCGCCCGCCTTGTAAAGCGCCAAAAGAGGAGAATTTCGCGGTGCGAGCGCGCTTCCGGATCGCCCGGGCACGGGGCGGGCGGATGCGGTCGCCGGGCATGGTCAGAAGCGCGAGTCGAAGGCCTTCACGTCCCAGCCAGTGCGCTTCTCGTTCATCGTGGCCGTGAGGATGCGCCGGCCGTCGGTGCGCACGTTGACCAGGCCATAGATCATGCCGACGACGAGGTGGCTGCCGGCCAGACTGCGCGTGCCCTTCTTGGGGTTGAGGTCGCCGGCCTGGGTCTCGGTGTAGCTGGCGCGGTAGTCGGCCAGCTGCGTGCCGGCCTCGATACCCGGGCCGGTCACCCCGGTGACGCGGCCGAGTCGCGCGCTGCGCGCGATCTCGGTCGAGTAGATCATCGGGGTGATCAGGGCGTCCTTCCTGATCACGGTGTGGCCGGTGAGTGCGCTGGCCGCGACGATCGTCGGGCGCGGATGCGAGTGCGACTCATTGTCGCCGGAGGAGATGACCGTGCAGCCCGCTCCGACGGCGCGCAGGAAGGCGAGCGAACAATCGTCGCTGCCGTGGTGGCAGGCCTTGGCCACGTCGGCGGCGAACTCTGCGGCTCCAGCGCCCGGATACGCGGCGAGCAACGCGGCCTGGGCCCGGGCGTTGAGGTCGCCGGTGAGCAGGAAACGCGCACGGCCATAGTCGACACGCAGGAGCACGCTGTTGCCGTTGGTGTTCTGCGAGTCGTCGCCGAGCGAGAGCAGCCCCGGCGCGCCCTTCACCGTGGTCTCGACCGGGCCGAGCACACGCACGGCGGCCGTCCCGGGAGTCGAGGCGAAGCCGGGCAGCCATCCGGTCCGGTGGCTCAGCCGCGCCACCGGGCAGCCGAGATCGGCCACGGTCTGCAGGAACTCCGCCCACTCGCCCTGCAGGCGCGGCTCGCTCGCCGGCCTGAGCCACTCGAGCAGCTGCTCGCGGCTGGAGAGCAGGTCGGTGAGGTAGGTCTTGCTGTAGCGTTTGGCCGTGCGGCCGAGGAAGCGTTTGTTGGCTGAATCGCGCATCCAGCAGACGCCGGCGGTGTAGAAGGCGTCGACGCGCACGCCCATGTTGTTGATCTCGGCGCGGCGACGCACGTCGAGCAGGTCCCAGAGGCCGCCGTAGTGGTCGGCGTCGTTGTGCGAGGCGATGATCGCGTCGAGGTGGATTTCCTTCTCGCCGTAGTCGACGCGGAACTTCCAGTCGACGAAGTCGGCGGCGTTCTTTCCCGTCGGCTGCTTCGAGCGATCGTAGCCGCCGTCGATGAGGATGTGGCGGTGGTCGGGCGTGCGGATGAGCACGCCGTCGCCCTGGCCGACATCGATGAAGTAGAACTCCAGCAGCGACGCGCCGCCCAGGTCGCCCGTGCGTATCCACCCGCGGCGGCCGCGCGCCCGGGCGCGGACGCGACCGTTGACGGGCGTGGCGTCCTCGTCGACGAGCACGCGGTCGCCCCAGAGGAGCTCGGCGCGCGCCGACGTGGCGGAGGAGGAGGCGTAAAACGGGGCGGTATCCGTGCTGACGTAGTCGAGGGGCATGGCAGGTGGATCGGGGGTGCGAACGTGACGTGCGCTTTCCCTGCGCTCGGGGGGAAGTGGCCCGAGCCTTGTCCGTTGGCGGCGCGGCGGCAAGTCCGCCCCGCGCGCCGTGCCCGCATCGGGGTGTGGGTCACCCGGCGCGAGCGTCGTGCCACCGCCAGTGCCACGGCTCGTAGGTGATGCCCTCGGTATTGTCCCGCGGGTAGGAGAGCCGGAATCCGAAGCGGCCCGCGTGCGTGCTCAGCCAGGCAAACTCCGCGGTCGCCTCGAACGCCTCGGTCAAGTCAACACAGCCCGGCGCGCCCAGGTCGACGGCGCAGCCGGTGTGATGCTCGCTGAATCCGGGGTAGGCGTTCACCCGCAGGATCGCATCCCAGGAGTCGCCGCGTGCGCGCTTGCGCCGCACGATCTCCGCCTGGCGCGTGATCGATCGATAGGCCGAGACGAGCAGGAGCGTGCGTCCGTCGATGGTCGCGGCGCGCGCCATGGCCAGCCAGGCGGCGGCCGCGCCGGGGGCGAGCAAGGCCTCGCGCCCGTGTCGATCGAGCCCGACGGAAACGAGTTCGCCCGCCTCTGCAAAGCGGGGCGGGCGATCACGAAAACGATCGGGAGCGTCGGCAAACATCGGTGGGGCGTGCGCGCCCGACTCTCGCCCACGCCCGGCCGGTGTCAGGCGAAATTGCGTCCACCCACGATGCGCGCGGGGAGCAGAAAGAGCGCGCGGATCAGGGCAAACACACCGTGTACGGCGATGCCGAGCAGGCGGAAGGGCAGCGCGAGCAGCCAGATGACCGGCGCGGCCACGAGGGCCAGGAGCGCGATCGGCCAGCAGACCACGAGGAGCAGGCACCAGACGAAGAAGGCACAGATGATTTTCATGGGTGGAACGGTCGGATACCCGGACAACACACGGCACCGCAGCCAAGTTGCAGCAATCGACGTCTGCGGCGGTGCACGCCGCGTCAGCGGTCGACCGCCAGGACGGCGAGCGCGGAGTCGTCGCGGTTCGCTCCGGGCTCGCTTGGTTCGGCCTCCGTGGACCTGGGCGCGCCGGCACCGCGGCTGTCTGCGGACCCGTTTGGGCCCTCGTCGCTCACGGGTATGCTCAGGGCCTCGGCCAGAGCCGAGACCCACGAGGTGTTGACCGTCGTGTCGCGCGGGCGGGTCACGTCATCAACCTTCCACGCCACCGGTGGCTTCGATGTCGATGCCGCCGCCGCTGGAGCTGAGTTCGATGCGCGGTCCGCCGCCGTTGTAGGTGGCGCGCAGGTTGCCGCGGGACTTTTCGATGTTGGTGCCGCCGCTCATGTCGCAGCTGACGCCGCCGCCCGAGGTGTGGGCATCGAGCGTGAATCGTGCGTTGCGCGGGATCTCGAGCGAGACGCCGCCGCCCGAGGTGTGCAGGCGGCAATCGCCGGTGGGCTGCCCGCGGAACGACGCCGCGACCGGGCCGCCCGAGGTCGATGCGTCGACGGAACCGTCGATGTTGTCCACGTCGATGCCGCCGCCGCTGGTGTGAAGTTTGAGCGTGCCGCGGTGGTCTTCGACCCCGATGCCGCCGCCCGAGGAGGAGAGCTTGAACGTGCCGCTGCAGTTCTCGGCCGAGACCGGTCCGCCGCTCGTGTGCAGGTCGACGTCGCCATCGCACTTCTCCAGCGCGATCGGCCCGCCGGACGTGCCGCCGGAGATCGGCCCGGCGATGTTGGCGAAAGCGAGCGGCCCGCCCGAGGTGTTCGCCTCGACGCGGCCGCGCAGTCCGTCAGCGGCGATCGGGCCGCCGGAGGTCTTGAGGTCGGCGTTGTAGGAGGCCGGGACGGTGACGATGTAGCGCACCTCGCGGCCCGTGCCGCCGCCGAACCAGCTCCAGAACGAGCGCGTGACCGACTCGCCGCGCGAATAGATCGAGACGTCGTTGCCGGATTGCTCGATCTTCACCGTGTGTTTGGCGAGCAACTCCTGCTCCTTCTCTTTCGAGGAGGCGCGGAACTTGCGCACCACCTGGACCTTCACGGTGTCGCCGGGCGCGGCGTTCACCTCGATCGAGCCGGCGTCGACGTCGACGGAGAGCGTGCCGCCGGCGGCGACCTTGAAGGACTTGTCGATCGTGTCGACGGTTTCGGCCGAGACGGAGGTGGCGGAGAGCGCAGCGGCGATGGCAAACGCAGCCGCCGGGACGAGGGTGCGGAAAACGGGTACGCAGGTCATGACGGAAGGTAAACCCTCGAAGGCGCTCTCGAGTTGCAGAAAAAGTGCGTCCGGGCGGCGCGCACCGCGCCAGACCGGTCGCGGTGCGCGCCGAGAGACCGCCAAGCGAGCTGCCCCAGCGGCGTGCGGCGACGGTCAGGCGTCGAGATAGCCGGAGCGTTTGAGCAAATCGAGCATCTGGCTGGACTGACCGGCGGGCCGTGCGGAGCGGCCGATCCACGCAGTGAAGAGCCAATCGAAGAAGTGCTTGTGGCCGGCCTTGGCCCATTCCTCGTTGAGCGCAAGGTGTGTGGCCGGGTCGTCGTAGCGCTGGGCGATGGTCGCCAGCTCCTCCGCGGTGGGCTGGTGATATTTGCCCTCGTGGATGATGCCCGGGCCGTCGAGCCGGCCCTTGAGGTGATCGGGCTCCTCGGTTGGATATCCGAGCACGAGTGCGATGACCGGGAAGCAGTGCTTCTCCGGGAGCTCGAGCAGCTTCCACACGCGCGCCATGTCGCCGCGGTGGATGCCGTTGGTCAGGAGATAATCGATCCCGAGCGAGCGTGCCGCGATGGCGGCGGTCTGCGCGGCGAGGGCGGTGTCGACCGTGGCCGTGAGAAAACTCGGCGCATCGCCGGGTGCGTAGGTGTGTCCGAGGGCGGCGGCGCTGGCCATCATGCGATTGTGGTCGGCGCAGAAGACGAGGAGCCGGCTGCCGCGGCAGCCGCAGAGCTGCTTCATCACCGCGCGGTCGCGCACGACGATGATGGAGTAGTTCTGCATGTTCGAGGCGTTGGCCGCGCGCAGGCTGGACTCCAGGATCGTCTGCAGCTGCTCCTCCGGGATCTCGCGATCGGAGAAGTTGCCGTGCGTGGAGCGCAATCCGCGGATGGTGCGGATCGTGTCGTTGGGTGCGGCGGGTGATGCCGCGGTGTCATCGGCTGCGAGCGAGGAGGCGAGAGGCGAGGCCAACAGGAG
>JACSRI010000016.1 GCA_014879845.1 Opitutaceae bacterium | reverse complement strand
TTGCGCGACCTCGGGTGGGATGGCGACCGCACCTACCCCCTGCCGGAGACATTCTTCGACGATTTCATCGGCCGGGGTCCGGCCGAGCGCTATGCAGACATGTCCATCGCCACCGCGATCAACCTCGAGCGCGACACCAAGTTCGTCGCACCCGCCAGACTCACCCCGGAGCAGCGCGTCGCGTGGGACGCCTACTATGCCCCACGCAACGCTGACTTCATTTCCAAACACCTCACCGGCGACGCACTGGCGCGCTGGAAATACCAGCGATTCCTCCACGACTACCTTGGCTGCATCAAGGGAATCGACGACAACGTCGGACGCATTCTGGACTACCTCGACGAGACCGGTCTCGCCGAAAACACGATCGTCGTCTACGCATCCGACCAGGGGTTCTTCCTCGGCGAGCACGGTTGGTTCGACAAACGCTGGATCTTCCAGGAGTCCGCACGCACACCGCTGCTCGTGCGCTGGCCGACGATCGTGACTCCGGGTAGTTCGACGGACCGCATCGTATCCAACCTCGACATAGCCGAGACCTTCCTCGAAGCGGCCGGCGTATCCATTCCGGCACGCATGCAGGGCCGCTCGCTTGTTCCGCTCCTACGCGGCGAGACTCCCGCCGACTGGCGGCAGTCGTTCTATTTTCACTACTACGAGTTTCCCGCCTGGTGCCGGGTCGCCCCGCATTACGGGATCATCACCGACCGCTACACGATGGCTCACGTTCAGACACCCGTCGGACGCCCGCCCGCGATGGATTACTGGGAGCTATTCGACCGCGAGCGCGATCCGCGCGAGCTCACGAGCGTCTACGACCAACCCGCATATCGGGAGATCCAACAGCAACTGCACGAGGAACTCGCGCGACTGCGCGCTCACTATCTCGAGCCCGGGCAAGACAACCCGGCCGCGTTCGGTGCGCCCAGCAACTACTGATCCACGCCGCACCGGCCCCCGCTGCAGCTCACGACGGTGCGTCCTTCAATGCCTCACGACTTGCCCAGTTCTGCCCATCCCGCCATCGACGAACGCCAAAGCTGGAGTGCCGTCGTCGCGTTGATGGTCGGTCTGCTCCCAGTAATCGCGCACGGTAATCAGCCGGCCGCGGCGCCTAAGGTCGAGCCGGACGTCGCCGACGGCCCCGCCGAAACCGCACCCTGGCAAGGGTTCGTGCTGACCCGTTCAGCATCCAGATTCTTCCTCTGGGGCGACGTGGATCGATGCAGGGTCGCCGAATCCGATGACGCGGCCTCTATTCTACAGGATGCACTTGACCGCTTCGCCCGGTCTGGGGGCGGGCGCGTCGAAATCCGCCAGGGACGTTTCCCAATCGCCCGAACGCTCGAACTTCCGCCAAGTGTGAGCGTCGTGGGCGCCGGGCGGGCGACCGTCTTCGAGATGACACCCGAACTGGCCCGGACCGGCGGGCCGATTTTCCAGGCGCGACAAACCGACCGAATCGTGCTGGCCGATTTCGCGTGCGTCGGCGCTCCCGGCGCGGCCGATGCGAGCGCAATCGTGCTCGACGGCTGCGGCGCCAGCGTCGTGCGCTGCGTCATGGCGCACCGCTTCCCCGGCTGCGGCATCTGGCTCAAGGGTCACTCCTTCGCCAACCGCCTCGAGGACAACTTCACCTCACGAAACGGTCGGGCCGGCATCCTCGTCGGACAGACCTCAAGCGGACGCGGCGGGCGCTTCGTGCCCAACACGATCTCCGGCTGCTTAAGCTACGCAGAGGACGGACACGGCTTCGAGTTCGAGGGCGCCATCTGCCAGAATCTCGTCAACTGCACCGCCTACCTCCCGGGAGGAGACGGCATCTACATGCACCGCTCGACGAGCAGCCTCGTCTCCGGTTGCCGCGTGTTCATGGGCGCCCGCAATGGCATCACGATCGAGGATACGCACGAGCTGAATGTCACCGGCAACATCATCGGCTGGAACACCGGCGAGAACATCCGGCTCGACCATTGCGTGTGGGGTACCGTCACCGGCAACGAGTTCATCGACTCCGGCGGGCGCAAGGCGCCGCAGATTAGCGTCCACCTTCGCCGCGGCACCAAGTCCGTGCAGATCACGGGCAACGCCATATTCAACTGGCACGACAACCAGGTCATGGCAGGCGGCATCCTGGAGGAGTCCGACTGCCTCGAGAATCAGATCACGAACAACGTGATCAATTATTACCGCGACTTCCCAGTACGATCACAGGGTGTGGGCAGCGTCGCGGCCTTCAACCTCGCGCTCCCGCATGCCTATGGACCACCCAACGCACCCAATGTCCCCAATGTGAAGCCGGAGGACATCAGACTCCATCTCGACATCGACGACTCCCGCGCGAAGGCCGAGCAAATCGCCGACTCGACCGCGAAAACACACCATGACCGACTGCCTTTCACCCCAAGAGCGCCCCGACGACTGCACCTGCGGGCTTGTAGGCTGCGACTCGACCGCCCTAGCAACTCAACGCGCTGGACCACGAAACGCTCCGCGAAATCGAGCATTCCGCCGCACCGGACTACGCCTCACCGGTCCCGTCACAATCGGGTGATACGATCCTCCCTTTCACCACCCTTGCGTCCATGAACGACACCTCAGCAACTCCAGTCGCGATCATTAGCACGTCGGACCGCGCCCCTGGCTCGCCGCTCCTGGATGCCGTGGTGCTTCGAATCCATCCAATTCGCTGCCCATCGGGCAGATAGCGTCGCACCTTGAAATCATACATGCACTTGCTCCTTTCTGCACACCTTCCGATCTGCTTCCTCGGCATCGCTGCGCTTGTGCCGCTCGGAATCTCTCCAGTAGAGGCCGCCCCAGCCGCTGTAGCCACCAGAGTGCACGGTCCGCGGCCAAACATCGTGTTCATCCTCTCCGACGACCACGCGTGGCAGGCGATCAGCGCCTATGGTGACGAACGTCATCTAATCCAGACGCCGAACATTGACCGACTCGCCCGCGAGGGAATGCGCTTCGACCGCTGCATCGTACCCAATCCGCTTTGCGGCCCGAGCCG
>JACSRI010000215.1 GCA_014879845.1 Opitutaceae bacterium | reverse complement strand
CGACGCGCTCGAGCCGGTCGCACGCGTACCCGCGCTCCTCGCGCTCCGCCGCGATCTCGCGGCCATCGCCGACGACTCCGAGGCTGTGGCGGCGAAGCGCCGGCAGCTCGATCGCATCGTGCAGGCCTGCCTCGGCCTCTACGTCGAGACGGTGGTGCCGCAGGCCGATGTCGTGGCCGGCGAGGAGCTCAAGCTCAAGCACGTCGCCATCGCCCGCGCGACCGGCGGTCCCGCGGTGCGCTGGGTCGGCACGCGTTATCCCGGCCCAGGCGCGGAGCAGGCGGTCGGCGTCGCCCTGCAGCCGAACGTCCCTGCGACAGTGGAGACGACGCGGGCGCTGCCGACGGACACGCCCCTGAGCCAGCCGTATTGGCTGCGTGGAGGCGGTTCGATCGGGCTCGCACGCGTGGATGACCCTTCGCTCATCGGCCGGCCGGAGAACCCGCCGGTGTTTGCTGTCGAGCACATCTTCGAGATCGAGGGACAGCAGCTGGTCGTCGCCGACGAACCCGTCCAGGTGGGCAACGACCGTGTGCGCGGGGAGATCCGTCGCCGCCTCGAGGTGATCGCACCGGTGGCGCTGGCCTTCGGGGAGGACGTGGCGCTGTTCGCCCCGGGAGCGACGCGCGTGGTCGAGGTCGCAGTCGAGGCCGCGCGTGCGGGCACGGCCGGGGAACTCCGCCTCGAACTGCCGGCGGGCTGGTCAGCCGCTCCGGAACGGCAGGCGTTCAATCTCGGCGTCGCCGGCGAGCGGGGACGTGTGAGCTTTTCGGTGACAGCGCCGAAGGCCGGCGCCACGGGCGAGATCGTCGCGATTGCCGAGGTCGGTGGGCGAAGTTTTCAGAACCGCCGCTTTGAGATCCGCTACGACCACATCCCGCCGCTGCTCCTGCAGCCGGTGGCGCAGCTCAAGGCCGTGAGCCTCGACGTCGCGATTCGCGGACGCACCGTGGCTTATGTCCCGGGGGCCGGCGACGCCGTGGCCGAGGGATTGGCGCGCCTCGGCTACGCCGTCACGACGCTCGGTGATGCGGAACTCACGCCCGAGCGTCTGCGCGAATTCGACGCGGTGGTGTTTGGCATCCGTGCCTTCAGCAGCCGGCCTGCGCTCGCGGCGCACTTGCCCGCGCTCCTCGCCTTCGCCGAGGCGGGCGGCAACGTCATCGTGCAGTACAACACGCCGGAGCGGACGCTCACGACCTTCGCGCCGCTCACCCTGCGCATCGCGCGCAACGAGCGTGTGACCGAAGAGAATGCCGCCATGACCTTCCTCGCGCCGGACCATCCCGCGCTCAACGTTCCCAACAAACTGGGGCCCGCCGACTTCACCGGCTGGGTCCAGGAGCGCGGCCTGTATTTCCCGACCGAGTGGGACGCGCGCTACACGCCGCTGCTGGGCTGCGCCGATCCAGGCGAGGCGCAGAAGAGCGGCGCGTTGCTCGTGGCGCAGCACGGCCGGGGACATGTTGTCTACACCGGGCTCGCCTTCTTCCGGCAGCTGCCCGCCGGCGTGCCCGGCGCCTATCGGCTCCTCGCCAATCTCGTCTCGCTGGGAAAGTGAACGCATGAAACACCCGCACCTCTTCGCTGCGCACGACGATGACGCCGAGTGCCGACCGCACCTCCCGGGCTTTCGCTCCTGGCGGGGCATCTACCTCGTGGTGCTCGTCTGTTTCGTCGCCTACGTGGTGGCCCTCACCGTCTTCACGCGGGTGTATTCATGAACCTGTGGGACTACGTCGTTCTCGTGGGCGCGACCCTGGCGATCGCCCTCTACGGCATGTGGCGCACGCGCGGGGCGCGCGACCTCTCGACGTACCTCAAAGGCGACGCGCACACCGGCTGGGCCACGATCGGCCTGTCCGTCATGGCCACGCAGGCCAGCGCCATCACCTTCCTCTCCACCCCGGGGCAGGGCTACGAGAGCGGGCTCGCCTTCGTGCAGAACTATTTCGGCATGCCGATCGCGCTCATCCTCGTGGCCGCGGTCTTCGTGCCGCTGTATCGACGGCTCAACGTCTACACGGCCTACGAGTTTCTCGGCCGGCGTTTCGACACGAAGACACGCGTGCTCGGTGCGCTGCTCTTTCTCGTGCAGCGCGGGCTCGCGGCCGGGATCACGATCTACGCGCCCGCCATCATCGTCTCGACCGTGCTCGGCTGGTCGCTCACCTGGACCGTCGTGCTCAGCGGCCTGGTCGTGATCGTCTACACCGTGATGGGCGGCAGCGGCGCGGTCACGCTCACGCAGAAACATCAGATGACGATCATCCTCGCCGGCATGGCGGTGGCCTTCGTCATCCTCGTGATGAAGCTGCCCGGGCACCTCGGCGTGGGCGACGCGCTGCATGTGGCCGGCGAGATGGGGCGGCTGCAGGCGATCGACTTCTCGCTCGATCCGGACCGGCGCTACACGATCTGGTCGGGCATCCTCGGAGGGCTCTTTCTCTCGCTGTCCTACTTCGGCACCGACCAGTCGCAGGTGCAGCGCTACCTCGCCGGCGGTTCCGTGCGCGACAGCCGGCTCGGGCTGATGTTCAACGCCGTCCTCAAGATCCCGATGCAGTTCTTCATCCTGCTGCTCGGTGCGCTGGTGTTTGTGTTCTACCAGTTCGAGCGGCCTCCGGTCTTCTTCAACGAGGCCGAATGGTCGCGCCGCGTCGACAGTGCGCAGGGCGCGCCTCTGCGCGCGCTCGAGGAGCGGCAGGCCACGCTGCACGCCGAGAAGACCGGGGCGGTCGATGCCTGGCTGGCGGCGCGCCGGGGTGACGATGCCGCGGCCGAGGCCGTCGCGCGTGAGGCCATGCTCGCGGCGCAGGCGCGCAGCGAGGCGCTTCGTCAGGAGGCGAAACAGGCGCTCTTCGCCATCGACCCGAAGATCAAGACGAAGGACTCCGACTTCGTCTTCATCACGTTCGTCCTCGATCACCTTCCGCACGGCGTGATCGGGCTGCTGCTCACGGTAATCTTCGCCGCGGCGCTTTCGTCCTCGTCCTCGGAACTCAATGCCCTAGGCACGACCACCGCGATGGATCTTTACCGCGGAGTCGTGAACGCGGGCGCCACCGAGGCGCACTATGTGCGCGCGTCGAAGCTCCTGACCATGGTCTGGGGCGTGGTCGCGGTCGCCTTCGCGTTGCTGCTGCGCGTGGCCGAGAATCTCATCGAGCAGATCAACATCATCGGCTCGCTCTTTTATGGCGTCGTGCTCGGCCTGTTCCTCGTCGCGTTCTTCTTCCGGCGCGTGGGCGGCACGGCGGTCTTCTTCGCCGCCATCGCCGCGGAGCTGCTCGTGCTCACCGGATTCTTCACCCTCGAGATCGGCTATCTCTGGTACAACCTGATCGGCTGCGCGCTCTGCGTGGCCTTCAGCCTGATGCTGCACGCCGTCCTGGGCCGGCGCGATGAGGTCGCACCGTTGCCCGGCGGTTGAAACCATGAGCGACTCACCTGTCATCGTCTTCGGCCAGCAGCCCTGCGGGTTTTTCCCGCGGCGGTTTCTGTATGCAAAGATCGTCACCGCGCGGCGGATGCAGCAGGAACTCGGCGGCGAGATCGTGTTCTTCTTTCACGACGCCGACCACGATCCGCGCGAGACCAAGACCATCCTGCGGCATCGGAAGACCGGCGAGCCGGCGGAGATGAATTTCGCCTTCGTCAACAAGCTCCAGCGCCGCTTCACCCCGCTCTCGCTCAAGCGCATCGCGCCGGGCTGGCAGGAAAACACCGCCCGCCAGCTGCCCGCCTACGTGGATCCGTGCTGGGTCGATGCCTTCAAGGCGGTGCGCGCCGACACCGTGGCCGACTTCTGCCTCGAGATGTACCGGCGCATGGGACTGCTCGACGGCGTCCGCGTGGTGCGTTCGAGCGATGTGGAACTGCGGCGCGCCGCGTGCGCGATCGACGAGTGTTTCGTCGACGTGCCGCACGAGGGCGAGATCGTGCGGGCGCGCCTGCGCGACGGCCAACTCTGCCTGCACGAGGGCGGCGACCGTTACGTCGCCCTGGCGGCGACGACATGGGCGAAGGAGCAGGTCAGCCCGACGCGCGACTCGCGCCTGCGCTGGATGCAGTCGGTGCTGCACTGCACGCATTATGTCGCGGGCGCGAGCGAGCAGGATTATCTGCGGCGTGAAGATGCGCCGGAAATCGTGTATGTGAAACGCGATCCCATTGATCGATCCGATGAAGCCTATACCGATGCCCCCGCCTGAATCCTCCGCGACCCTGCTGGTGTTTGGCGCGCATCCCGACGACATCGAGTTCGGCTGCGGCGGGGTGGTCGCGCTCGAGACGCGCGAGGGCCGCTCCGCGCACCTCGTGCTCGGTTCGCGTGGCGAAGCCGGGACCAACGGCACGCCGGATCAGCGCGCGCTCGAGGCGCAGCGGGGGGCGACCGCGCTCGGCGCGACGCTCGAGTTCGTCGATCTCGGCGGCGACGCGCACTTTGAGCGCACGGTGGAGAACACCCTGAAACTCGCGGTCATCATCCGCCGGGTACGCCCGTCGGTCTTGCTGGCGCCTACGGTGGTCGAGAATCAGCACCCCGATCACGCGCGCCTGGGAGCGATGGTGCGCGACGCGACGCGCCTCGCGCGTTACGGCGGCGTGGTCGAGCTCAAGGGCCTGCCGCCGCACACGATCGACGCGCTGCATTTCTACGCCGTCTCGCCCGACGCCGAGCCGCGCGACATCTCGCCGGTGTTCATCGACGTGTCCGCTCCCGAGGTGATCGAGGCCTGGACCGCGGCGATCCAGGCCCACGCCTCGCAGGCGAAGACGCGCGACTACGCCGACCTCGTGCTCACCCGCGCGCACGCCAACGGTCTGCGCTGCGGCGTGCGCCACGCCGTGCCGCTTTTCCCGAACGACCCTCCGGTATTTGAATCGCTCGCACCGCTGGCGCGCGCTGCGCGGCGGTTCTGAGGTGGCCACGGAGGCACGGAGACACGGAGTGCAAACGCTGAGAGAACGCTCCTCCATGTATTCTCTTCTGTCTCCGAGCCTCCGTGTCTCCGTGGCCCATCCCAAATGATGACCTCTGACCGACCGCTTCGCATCGGCATCACCTGCTACCCGTCAGTCGGCGGCAGCGGCATCCTCGCGTCCGAACTCGGCGAGGAGCTGGCGCGGCGCGGGCACGAGGTGCATTTCATCAGCTACCAGCGGCCGTTCCGCCTGCCGGCGGCGGCGCCCCGGATCTTTTTCCATCCCGTCGTCATCAACGACTACGAGCTCTTTAAGTACCCCGACTACACGCTGCCGCTCTCGGTCAAGATGGCCGAGGTGGCGCGCGACCATCAGCTCGACCTTTTGCACGTGCACTACGCCGTGCCGCATGCGACCGCCGCCATTCTTGCGCGCTCGATGCTGCCGGACGGGCGCCGTCCCAGGGTCGTGACCACGCTCCACGGCACGGATACGACGCTGCTCGGGCGCGACCCCGGCTACGGCCCGGCCATCCGCCACGCACTCGCACAATCCGACGCGATCACCACCGTGTCGGAGTTTCTGCGGGTGGAGACCGTGCGGTTGCTCGGCGTGAGCGAGCGCATCGACGTGGTGCACAACTTCTTCGAGCCGCAGGCACCCGCGCGCAACGCCGACGAGGTCCGGCGCGAGCTCAAGCTGGGCGACGAGCTGGTGGTGTTTCACGCCTCGAACATGCGCCCGGTCAAGCGCGTGGACCTGCTCCTCGACTCGATCGCGCGGCTCCGCACGGACCGACCCGCAATACTGCTCCTCCTCGCCGGCGCAGATTTCTCGCCTTACGTGCCGCACGTGCAGCGCCGCGGGCTGCGGGAGCGCGTGCTCGTGCGCGAGAAGGTCGTGGGTATTGAGGACTACCTCCAGGTCGCGGACGCCGCGATGTTCACCTCGGAGAGCGAGAGCTTCTGCCTGAGCGCGCTCGAAGCCATGTCGCTGGGTGTGCCGTGCGTGGCGCGCCGCGTCGGCGGCATCCCCGAAGTGATCGAGGACGGTGTTTCCGGCGTGCTGGTCGATTCCGACGAGCCGCACGATCTCGCCGCGGCGATGGATTCGCTGCTCGGGGATCGCGAGCGCCGCCTGGCCATGGGCGCGGCTGCGAAGACACGGGCGCGCGCGTTGTTCAGCGCCGAGGTGATCGTGCCACGTTACGAGGCGGTCTATCGCCGCGTGTGTGCGACGTAGGGAGGCCTAGCCGAGGCCTCCGCGAGGGACTCCTCGGGTGGTGGATGCTGCACGCGGACGCTTCGGCGCGGCGTCCCTATCTCTCAATCCACACCGATCGAGCTGTGGAAGGTGTAGCGTCCGGCTGAGGCTTCACACACGGCGAAGGTGCCCTCGCGGCCGACGATCGCGAGACCGTCGCTCTCCACCGGCGTGTCCGGATCGCTGGGGATGAAGACCCGCGCGGTGGTGTTGGCCGGCACGCGGATCGACCAGGTGAGTGCTCCCCCCTCGCGGCGCCAGCCGCTCTCGATCTCGCCGTGCATGGTGCGCAAGGTGGCGCGGGCGAAGTCGAGCCCCGCGCCGACGAAGGGCCGCAGGACAAAGCGCTGGTAACCCGGCGCCTCCGGGTCGAGTTCGATGCCCGCGACGTGGCGGAAGAGCCACTCGCCGACGGAGCCGAGCGAGTAGTGGTTGAATGAATTCATGTGCGGGTTGAAGAACCCGTCCTGGTGCGTCCAGCCGTTCCACCGTTCCCAGATCGTCGTCGCGCCGTGCTTCACCGGGTACAGCCAGCCGGGGTAGGTCTCCTGCAGGAGCAGGCGGTAGGCGACGTCGGCGTGGCCGTTGAGCGTGAGCTGGGGATTGAGGTGGCTGATGCCGATGAACCCGGTGCTCAGGTGCCAGTTGAGGGCGCGGATGTTCTCAACGAGGTGCTCGGTCGCGCGGGCGCGCAGGTGGTGCGGCAGCAGGTCGAAGGCGAGGGCAAGCAGGTAAGCCGTCTGGGTCTCGACGGCGAGGCGCCCGTCCTCGCGCACGAACTCGAGCTGAAACGCTGCGCGCACCTTTTCGAACATTTGGCGGTAACGCGACGTCTCGGCCTCGCGGCCGAGGGCGCGGGCCATCGCCGCCATCTTGGCCGCGTCATCGGCCCAGTAGGCCGTGGCCAGCAGGTTCTTCATCGGCGAGTGCGTGCGGAAGCTCGTGTCGGTCGGGATGCAGAGCCAGTCGCCGTAATTGTTGCGCAGGTCGCGGGTGCGCAGGCCGTCGGGGTTGGTGCGCTCGAGATAGTCGAGCCAGCGCACCATCGCGTCCCAGTGTCTTTCGACGATGCGCGTGTCGCCATACACGCGCCAGATCGTCCAGGGCACGATCACGCCGGCGTCGGCCCAGCCCGCGCCGCCGCAGAGGTCGTCGAGCCCGACGAAACGTACGTCCTCGCGGATGCGCGGAGCGACATCGGGGAACATTCCGTCGGCGTTTTGCGCGTCCTCGACGTCGACCATCCACTTGGTGAAGAACGCGGCGACGTCCATGTTGCACGTCGCCGTGCGGATGAAGACCTGCGCGTCGCCCATCCAGCCGAGTCGCTCGTCGCGCTGTGGGCAATCCGTGGGTACGGAGAGGAAATTGTCACGCTGCGACCAGAGTCCATTGAGCCACAGCCGGTTCACTCCGGCATGCGAGCACTCGAAGTGCCCCGCCGGCGGCGTGGCCGAGTGAATCACCCGCGCCGTCACGCGCACGCGCCCGCTGCTGAAAATGTCATCCAAGTGATGACACTCGCCCGGGCCGGCGACGCGCGCGGAAGTGTCAACTAATGGATGACATTCGCCCGGGGCGCGGGCGGTGAGCTCGAGGTACTGGAAACCGTGGAAGGTGAAGTGCGGCGCGTAGGATTCGCTCGCATCGCCGCGGGCGACGTAGGTGTCGGTGGCTTTGGCGCGGCGGAGGTTTTCCGTGTAGAGAGAGCCGTCGGGCGAGAGACGCTCTCCGTGGCGCAGGGTGAGGCGCGTGCCGGCGGCAAACTCCCGGAGATCGAGGCGGATGTTGCCGCTGATGTTCTGCCCGAAATCGCAGATGAAGACCCCCGGCCGGTGCTCGGTGATGGAGACAGGAGCGAGTTCCTCGATGACGCGCACCGGTTCGGAGCGCTGCGCGACGAGTGCGGCTCGCGGTGCGGCGACTTCGCGGGCAGGCAGCCAGGCGCGAGCATCGAACGACGCGGCGTCCCAGCCCGTGCGCTCGCGGCGCGCGTCGTAGGTCTCGCCCATCTGGAAATCGCTCTGCAGGATCGGGCCGGTGTTACAGCGCCAGCGGTCGTCGGTGCAGACGGTCATACGCCGGCCGTCCGCGAGCTCGATCTCGAGCTGCAGCATCAGGCTGTTCTCGAGCGAGTCGTAGCGGCCGCGTGTCTCCTGCCAGCCGACGTAGCCGCTCCACCAGCCGTCGCCGAGTGTGGCGGCGAGGCAGTTGGCGCCGGGCGCAAGCAGGCTGGTGACGTCGTAGGTGCGGTAATGGATGCGACGATCGTAGTCGGTCCATTCCGGCGCGAAGAGGTCGTCGGTGACGCCGCGGCCGTTGGCTCGGAGCTCCAGCACACCGCGCGCGCTGGCGTAGAGCGTGGCGCGGATGACGGGCGCGGGCACCTCGAACTCGCGCCGAAAAAGTCCCGGCGTGCCGGGATCGGTTAGCGACGGGGCGATGGCCTCCTGGTCGCGCGTGAGGATGGCGGGATCGGCGGCGATCCACTGGGCCTCCCAGTCGCAGGCCTCAAGCAGACCCATCGACCAGGCGGAGGGCGTGGAGCGCGCACTCGCTCCCGTGTCGTCCCAGACCTCGACGTCCCACGCGCAGGTCTCACGCGAGCGCAGCTCAGCGCCGGCGTAGACGACGTGGGTGGTCTGCGCCGACTCGATGCGACCGCTGTCCCAGCGATCACACCGGCACTTCGCGAGGCTCTCCGCCGTACTCGCCACGCGGATGCGGTAGGCGACCTGGCGGGCACCGCGGCGGTCGCCGCAGTCCAGCTGCCAGCTCAGGCGCGGCGCGCGTTCGTCGATGCCGAGCGGCGCGACGAGGTAGTCACAACGGAGGTTGGATATGTGGAGAGCGGACACGTGTGGATGGAGAAATGCCCAGTGCCGAAGGGCGAATGCCGAATCGACTGAGCTGCACGGACACGGGCCTGCTCGGCACTCCGTATCTTACGTTTGGCATTCTGCCTTCAGGCCCGTTCGGCTTCGATCTGCTCGAGCGACTTGCCGGAGGTGTCGGGCATGCCGAAGAAGCCGACGATGCCGCTGATCGCCAGGAAGAGCGTGAGCAGGCCGGCCACCCAGCGGATATCGAGGGCGGTGAGCATCGGCACGAAGATGCTCCATGCGGCCAGGATCGCGCGGGCGACGCCGAATGTGAAACCCTGCGCGGTGCCGCGGAGGATGGTGGGAAACAATTCCTGGCTGAACACCTTGTAGAACGCCTCGCCTGCGAGCGCGCATCCGCAGGCGAAGAGCGCGATGTTGGCCACGACGGTCGGGATGTTGAAGGGCAGCACGAGGAAGATCCCATAGCCGACCGTCTGCATGATCGCGCCGATGGCCCAGAGCGTCTTGCGCGTGCGGAAGCTCCGGTCGGAGTACTTCATGAAGACCGTGATGGTCACGATCATGGCGATGATGAAGTTCAAGCTCGAGAGTCCGGTGCCGACGGCCTGCTTGTAGGCTTCCTTCGAGGAGACCTCGTCCGTCGACGTCGGGCTCGACGGAGATGCTTCCGGGTGTGCGGCCGGGGTGGCTGGAGTCGCATCCGTCACGACTTCCGTGGTCGTCGTCGGCTCCTCGCCGATGAGCGTGCTGATGATGTAGGGATTGAAATTGCCCGCGGTGCCGGCGGCGAGGTTCCAGAAGAGATAGATCGTGGTGGTCCAGACGAGCGCCTTGAGGTGGGAACCCGAGAAGAGGGAACGGATCTGCCGGCGGGACTCGGGAGTCTTTTGCGCGGCTTCCTTCCAGCGGACCGACTCGGTCAGACCGCGGCGTAGGGCCCAGGTGATGACGGCGACCAGGAACAGGTGAAAGAAGATGATCCGGATGCCGAGCAGACCCAGGCCGGACAGCGCCGTGCCGAGGAGCAGGACGATGACTGGACCCAGCGACCACGCCACCTGCGTGAGGCCGAGGAGTTTTCCGCGCGCCTTGGCCGGGGCGAGTTCGCCGACGAGCGCCAGCGACGTGGGCACGTCGATGCCGACCGCCACACCGACGATGAACGTGCCGACGAGAAGCATCGGCCAGTTGACCGCGAGCGTGAGGCAGAGGATGCCCGCGGCGTAGAGCATGAGGTCGTACTGATAAATGAACTTGCGGCCGAGCTTGTCACCGAGCCAGCCGCCGAACACCGCGCCGATGGCGCAGCCGAGCGCGTTGGGACCGATCGCCGACAAGATGCCGACCATCGTATTCGTGATCCCCATCTTGGTTTGGAAGAGCGTGTAGCCGGTGCCGATGGCGACGATCGAGCCGGCGTCGAGATAGGAAGCCATGCCGGCGAGCGCCGACCACTTCCATTGCTGCTTGGTCACGACATGGTCGTCGGTGGATGGGGATGGGGTGTGTTGACTCATGGAAAGGGCGGGTTGAACCACAATGGCACAGAGAGAGGCGGGAATGGCCACAAGAGGCACAGAAAACACAAAAACTGTGGCGTGTCTTCAAACCCTGCGTCCGCTCTCGCGTTTGGCCAGAAATGGAGGGCCGGGCTCCTGCCCGGCCGCGGATGTCGAGCGGCGCACGCTCGTCCATGGGAACTCGCGGCGGTGCGGGAGCACCGCCCTCCACTCCAGCCGCAAGGTTTGAAGAAACGCCGCAGGATCCGGACTTTTGTGCTTCTTGCCTCTTCTGTGGCCATACTTCCGTGGCTTGAACGTTGTGCCTCGGTGTCTCTGTGGTGAAACACGGGGATCGTGTCAGCGCGCGGGCAGCCAGACAGTCATCTCGGTGTCGCCGCGATTGCCCCAGGCGTAGTAGGGAACCAACTTCAGGTGGATCGGGCGCATCTGCGTCGGCGCGGCCTCGCGGTAGAGCTGGTCGGGTGTCCAGGCGGGGCGCTGCAGCGCGATGGCTGGCGTGGTGAGCGTGGCGACTTGCGCGCCGGAGATCGTTTCGTGCTGGGCCGTGAACGTGCGCTTCGGCTCGGCGAGCGGGAGCGCGACGTCGGTGAGCCGCACGCCCTCGGGCAGGTCGTTCGACTCGAGGCAATAGACGATCGGGCCGTTGCGCACGGCTACCTGGTCGAGCGTCTCCTCAACGAGTGGATTGGACTCGAGCAGCACGGGGGAGAAATCGAGCGCGAGTTCGACCACGTCGCCGGGGCGGAAGGTTCGCGTGATGGTCGCATAGGCCCCTGGCGCGGGTGCAGAGGATTGCGGATTGCGGAGTGCGGAGAGCGGAGTAGCGGAGGAAAGCTGGCCGTTGATGCGGATCGATGCGCCACCCGGGCGGATCCAGCCGGGGACGCGCAGCTTGAGTGCGACCTCGCGCGCCGGAGCTTCGTCGATCGTGAGCTTGATCGCGCCGGACCACGGGTAGTTGGTTTCCTGACGCAGCCGGATGCGGGCGCCGTCGGTCCAGGCCGTGTCGAGCGTGCTGGCGCCGTAGAGGTGGACCCAGAGGGTGTCGGGCGAGAGCGTGTAGACGTAATTGTGCGCCTCGGCGATCGTGCGCACGACATTGGGCGGGCAGCAGAATGACGACTTGATGTTGGGCATGCGCGTGCGCGACCAGCGCAACGGGACCTTGAAGTCGTTCAGCTTCTTCAGCGGGTTGACGTAGAAGTAGTGTTTTCCCTCGAGGCTGATGCCGGGGAGGATGCCGTTGTAGAGCGTCTGCTCAAAGAGGTCGGCGTAGCGCGCCTCGCCCGTGAGCGTGAGCATGCGCCACAGCCACATGCCGTAGCCGATCGTCGCGCAGGTCTCGTTGTAGGCGGTGAGATTCGGCAGCTGGTAGTCGCGACCGTAGGCCTGGTGGATCGTCTTGATGAACCGGTGCTGCGTGTGGTCCACGCCGTCGGGCGAGGCGCCGTCGTAGATCGCGCCGGTCATGCCGGTGACGTAGAGCTTTTGCGTGGCGACGTCGCGGTCGATGGCGCGCAGAGGGGCGAGGAGCGAGGCGTCGCCGTCCTCGGCCACGATGTCGGCCACTCCGGCATAAAGGTAGTTGGCGCGGACGGCGTGTCCGACCGCCTCGGTCGACGCGCGGAAGGCGATGCGATCCTGATTGTGGTCGCTCGCGATTTCAGGCGGCACGAGCGAGCGGATCTCGATCAGCTGCCTGGCGAGCTCGAGGTAGCGGGGCTCGCGGGTGACGCGGTAGAGCTCGACCACGCCCATGTAGTGCGACGGACAGATGGCGTTGCGCGCGAGATCCTGGGGGACGTTCTTGCACAGGCCGTCGATGTAGTCGGCGGCCTTGCGGGCGCAGTCGAGGAGGGAGGTTTTTCCCGTCACGCGGTAGTGCACGCACGCCGTCGTGATAAGGTGACCCATGTTGTAGGTCTCGAAGTGCTCGCGGTCCTCGAACTCCTGCTTGTTCTGGCCGGCGGCGGCGCGGCGCTGCGGGATGATTTTCTGCGTGTGCAGGTACCCGTCCTCGCGCTGGGCCTTCGCGATCACGGCGATGAGGCGGTCCATCTCGGCGTCGATGGCGGGGTCGCGCGTGACCGCGTAGACTTGCGCGAGTGCCTCGAGCCACTTCAGGAAATCGCCGTCGTTGAAGGGCGGACCGTGGGGCTTGCCGTCCCCGCGGCCCTCGCCGACGCCGGCGGCCATCTCGAAGTTGGCCCAGGCGTGGCTCTCGTGGACGTCGGAGAGGATCGTCCACATGTGCGGCACCATCGTTTGCCGGCAGACCTCGAAGCGCTCGCCGAGCAGGCCGCCGTCCCAGTGCACGTCGTCCATGTCGACCATGTACATCTTCGCCTCGGGCGAACGGGTCGTGTCGACGAGCGCGCGCTCACCGGCGTGGAGCGACGCGGGAGACGTGGCGAAGCCGAGAGTCGCACTGAAAGCCAGCCACGGATGGACACGGGGGAGCACGGGTGAAGTCAGGGTGGGGACGACGGTCGTGGGGTGAGTGGAGGTTGAAGTGTATAGAAGAGGCCGGCGAGGAATCTTCCGCGATATGGCGGGGTTGTTGCGGGATCCTAAGCTTTCTTGGCTCGATGGTTGATCGGGACCGCGGGGTCGTGGCAGCGTCGGCACCATGCGATACGGAGGTCCCCTCATCCTGGCCGGCGCGCTCGCACTGGCCGTCCTGACGTCGGGCCTGCGCGGTGCGCCTGCGGAAATATGGGTCGCCCCCGATGGCACCGACACGGCGCTCGGCTCGCGCGAGGCGCCGCTCGCGACCGTGCGCATGGCTCTGCGCAAGGCGTGGGAGATGCGCCGGCTCAAGGATCCGGCGATCACCGAGGGCGTGCGCGTGATCGTGCGCGGCGGGCTTTATCGGTTCGACGAGGCGCTGCTCGTGCGTCCCGAGGATTCAGGGACGGCGAAAGCCCCGACGGTCGTGGAGGCGGCGCCGGGCGAAGAACCGCGCTTCAGCGGCGGCGTCGCGGTGGACGGATGGCGGCGCCTTGCCGAGTCCGTGCCGGGCCTGCCCGCGGCGGCACGCGGCCATGTCTGGGGCGCCGACGCGCCGCGTCGCGGCGGGCGCGTGCTGGAGTTTCGCCAACTCTGGGTCGGGCAGACCAAGGCCGTGCGGGCGCGCGAACCGGACGGCGACGAGATGATCCGCCTGCTCGAGTGGGACCGCGCGCGCGAAGAGGCCTGGGTGCCGGCGGATGCGGGTGCGGGGCTCCGGAACCTGGACGGAGTGGAGATGGTCGTGCACCAGCAGTGGGAGATCGCCGTATTGCGGCTGAAGTCGCGCGACCTCGTCGACGGCCGGGCGCGGCTGACCTTTCACGCGCCGGAGAGCCGCATCCAGTTCGAGCACCCCTGGCCCCAGCCGGTTATCAACAAGGGAAACCCCGACCGCACCTCGGCCTTCTTCCTCGCCCATGCGATCGAGTTTCTCGATACGCCGGGCGAGTGGTTCCAGGATCTCGCGGGCGGACGCGTCTACTACTGGCCGCGCGAGGGCGAGGACCTCACTCAGACGGAGGTCACCGCCCCGGCCCTGGAAGTGCTGATGGCGGTGATGGGCACGCTCGATCGCCCGGTCGAGCACGTCACCTTTCGCGGGCTCGGCTTCGCGCACAGCTCGTGGCTGCGGCCCTCGCGCGAGGGCCACGTGCCCCATCAGGCGGGCATGCCGATGGTCGACGCCTACGGGCTGCAGCCGAGAGGCACGCCGGACTGGCGCAGCCTCGACAATCAAGCGTGGGTCGAACGCGCGGCCGCCGCCGTGCGCGTCAGCGGAGCGAACCACATCGCCTTCGAGGCCTGCCGGTTCGAGCACACCGCCATGAGCGCAGTGGATTTCGCCGGCGGCACGCGCGACGACCGCGTCGAGCGCTGCCTCTTTCGTGACATCGGCGGCAACGGCATCCAGATGGGCAGCTACGGCGAGGGCGGCTTCGAGATCCATCTGCCGAACGATCCGACCGACGAGCGCGTCGTCTGCACCCGCGAGCGCATCGCCGACAACCGCTTCATCGACACCGCCAACGAGGACTGGGGCTGTGTCGCCATCAGCGTGGGCACGGCCCGCGAGGTCACGATCGAACACAACGACATCGTCTCCACCTCCTACACGGGCATCAGCGTGGGCTGGGGCTGGACGCGCACGCCGCACGCCGCACAGAACCACGCCGTGCGCGCCAACCGTATCCGCGCGTTCGCCACACGGATGGCCGACTGCGCCGGCATCTATCTCGTCGCCGCGCAGCCGGGCTCGGTCGTGAGCGGGAACGTCATCGACGAGCCGGTCATCGGGCGCTGGGTGCACGATCCCGAGCACTGGGGATTCGTCTACCTCGATGAGGGTTCGTCCTACACCACCGTGCGCGACAACTGGTGTCCGCGGGAGAAATTCATCAAGAACGCCAACGGGCCCGGCAACGAGTGGGGCGTGAACGGCCCGGCGGTGCCGGAGGCGATCCGCGACGCGGCGGGCCCGAGAAAACGGACTGAGTGACCCCGGATGGACACGGATGGACACGGATTCCGAACGCAGTGTCCTTGCTGTATGCGGACTGTGCCCGTGGGTTGAGAGCTTTTGTCACACCTTCTCCGCCAGACCGCGGAAACTCGATGACTCCTCTACATCCGTGTCCATCCGTGGTTAAAACCTCCGGACCGGGCACGGTGCGTGCCGCTACTGAGCCAGCCGGTGCTGCTCGCGGTATTCACGCGGTGAGCACCCACAGGCGCGACGGAAGGCCTCGTTGAAGCGGCTGATCGAGCTGAAGCCCGAGCCGAAGGCCACCTCGACGATCTTCTCGCTCGTCGTCGCGAGCAGCCGCTGCGCGTGCGAGACGCGGTGGTGCGTGAGGTAGTCGATGAGGGTCGTGCCGAAGGTTTTCTGGAAGAGGCTCATCGCGTAGTTCGGGTGGAGCCCGACGTGGCGGCCGATGTCCTCGACCGTGAGCTTGTCGAGGTAGTGCTGCGCGATGAAGCAGGCCATCTGCTCGACCTTGTTGAGCCCTCCATCGTGGATCACCGTCTTGCGGCGGCGGCCCCGCACGGCGGTGGGCTCGAGCGCGGGCAGGGCGAGCGCGAGGCGCAGCAGGCGCGCCTCCATCTCGAGGAGGACCAGGCGCTTGACGTCCTCGGAGGGGTTCTTCAGGTCGCGTTCCCATTGCGCGAAGAGCTCGATGTCGGAGGCCGTGCGCGCGTCGGTCGTCTCGCTCATGACTCGACCCTGCAGCATCGGCTGGGTCAGGCGTTCCGGGAGTTTGCACTGCAGGAACCACGCGAACGGGATCGTCGCGACGAAGTAGTCGGTCTCGTCGCCGTAGTCGATGACCTGATGCGGGATCGCCGCCCAGAAGGCGCTCAACCGGCCGGCCTCGATGCGGATCTTCTCGCCACCGAGCAGGTAGGTCACCCAGCCGCTGTGCAGAAAATTGAGCTCGATCTCATTGTGGTGATCGGGTCGTCGCATCGGCGACGGACTCCAGCGCACGCAGG
>JACSRI010000069.1 GCA_014879845.1 Opitutaceae bacterium | reverse complement strand
CTGGAAGCCGACGTCGTAGATGTGGAAGCCCAGGTGCATGAACTTCCGGTCGAGGTGCATGAACGGGAAGGAGCTGTCGAAGGGCAGCTCGGCCGCGAGCTTGACCACGCCGGTGATCATGAGCGGCGCCACCTCGCCGGCGCCGCGCGCCATGGCGAGGATCACGCCGGTGAGGATGCCGGGCACGGAGGCCGGCAGCACGATGCGCACGATCGTCTGGAACTTCGAGGCGCCCAGCGCGAGCGAGCCCTCCCGCGCGCCGCGCGGCACGGCGGCGATCGATTCCTCCGTCGCCACGATCACCACCGGCACGGTCAGTAGCGCGAGCGTGAGCGAGGCCCAGAGGATGCCGCCCGTGCCGAAGGTCGGCGTCGGCAGCATGTCAGCGAAGAAGAGCCGATCGATGCTTCCGCCGATGAAGTAGACGAAGAAGCCCAGGCCGAACACGCCGAAGACGATCGAGGGCACGCCGGCAAGGTTGTTGATGGCGATGCGCACCAGGCGCACGACCGGCCCCTGCTTGGCGTATTCACGCAGGTAGAACGCCGCGACCACGCCGAACGGCGTCACCATGAGCGACATCAGGATCGTCATCATGGCCGTGCCGAAGATGGCCGGGAAGACGCCGCCCTCGGTGTTGGACTCCCGCGGCTCGCCGTGCACGAACTCCGCGGCCCGGCCCAGGTAGTGGCCGAGTTTCTGCAGGAAGGTCATCTCGTTCGGGCGGAAGGCACGCACGATCTGCGCGAGCGGGATCGCCTTCTCCTGTCCGTCCACGGTCTGGAAGACGGCGGCGTACTCCATCGCATGCTCGGAGAGGAAGGCCGCCTCGGCGCGCAGGCTCTCGTAGCGTTTCTGCAAGTCGGCGAGTTCCGCGCGAATCGACGCCTCGACCGCGGTGTCGACGGGTTGGCCGCTCTCCGCCGCACGGCGTGCGAGCACGCGCAGGCGCAGCTCCTCCTTCTGGATGCGCGCGTTGATCGCCCCGATGTCGTGCTTCTGCATCGCGGCGGAGCGCTCGGCCAGCGTGCGCGTGTCGCCGTGGTGCTGATGGAGCGAGGCCCACGCCTGCGCACCCTCGGCGATGGCCGCGCCCTTGTGCTCGATGCGCCGGAGGAAGCCGAAAAAATCGCCGTATTCCTGGCGCTCGACCTGCACGGCCGCGGCGTCATGCGTGATCGACCGTATCTCCTCGTCGGGTACCCAGATGAAGTCGAAGCCGTAGAGCTCACGGTTGCCGACCTTGACCTGGGTCTGCGCCGTCTTGAGCAGCTCGCCCGACGGGCTGTGGCGCGCATCCTGGTGGGCGGAGATCGTGCCCAGCAGCGGCGCGCCGGTCGCACGCTCGACCGTCGCGGCCGGAGCGGGCCAGAAATAGCCCAGGCCGTTGGCCATGACCAGGAGCAGCAGCCCGAGCACGAGCGCGATGGATAGCCCGATGGCCGAGCACGTCAGCCAGATCAGGCCGTCGCCGCGCCGGGCGAAGAGCGCGAGCCGGTGGCGGATCGATTCGGAGTGAAGGAGGGACGAGGCCATGGGCGTGGCGGGCTAGACGGCCTGGTATTTCTGCCGCAGGCGCTGCCGCACCACCTCGGCGATCGTGTTGCACAGGAAGGTGAGGGCGAAGAGCAGCAGCGCGGAGATGAAGAGCACGCGGTAAAGCGTGCCTCCGGCGGGCGCCTCGGGGATCTCGACCGCGATGTTGGCCGAGAGCGTGCGCATGCCATTGAACGGACTGAGGCTCAGGATCGGCGTGTTGCCCGTCGCCATCAGCACGATCATGGTCTCGCCGACGGCGCGGCCGAAACCGATCATCACGGCGGAAAACACGCCCGGGCTCGCCGTTGGTAGAATCACGCGCCAAGCCGTCTGCCACCTGCTCGCGCCGAGCGCGTAGCTGGCCGAGCGGAACGTCGCGGGCACATTGGAGAACGCATCCTCGGAGATGGTGAAGATCACCGGGATGACGGCGAAACCGAGGGCGATGCCGATGACGATCGAGTTGCGCTGTTCCACCTGCTTGCCGAACACGTCGTAGGCCCACTGCTTGTAGTCGCCGGCCATCAGTGTGGCTTCGACCCAGGGGCCGAGCTGCAGGGCCAGCCACGCGCCGACCGCGACGAGGGGCACGGCGAGAAACAGCTCCCAGCCCTCGGGCACCCGGGCGCGCACGGAACGTGGCAACATCATCCATCCGGCCGCGCCGGCGAGCACGAGGAGCGGCACGATGGGCAGGGCGAGGAGCGTGCCGACCATGGCCTCCTCGAGCTTGGGCGCGAGCCAGAGGCCGGCGAGGAAGCCGATCACGACCGAGGGCAGCGCGGCCATGATCTCGACCGTCGGCTTCACCGTGCGACGCAGCGCCGGCGACATGAATTGCGAGGTGTAGAGCGCGGCGAAAACCGCGATGGGGATGGCGAAGAACAGCCCGTAGAACGCGCCCTTGAGCGTGCCCACGAGCAGCGGCACGAGCGAGAGCTTGCTCTCGAAGTCGTCCGTGCCTCCGGTGCTCTGCCAAGTGAAGCTCGGCTCGTCGTAGTTCTCGTAGTGCACCTTGCCGAAGAGCGTCCTGAGCGAGACCTCGGGGTGCGGGTTGTGCACGCGGGTGAAGCGCAGCGAGCCGGCCGCGTCGAGCGTGAGCAGGGCCGTGAGCTTGGGCGCGTAGGCGAAATGCCGCACGCCGGCCGCCAGCCGGTCCTCGAGCAGCGTTCGCTCGGAGGTGGTGAAGTCCAGGTGCACCGTGCCGTCCGCCGCGCCCACGGCGAAGCCCTTGTCGCGGGCCGAGGGCTGGATCGCCGTGACCGTCGCGGGCAGTGACTTGAAGACATGGATACGGCGCAGCGGCTTGAGCACGTCAGTCGGCTGCTCGCGCACGCCGAACCACGACTCGACCGCGCCGTTCGCGAAGCCGAGGAGCAGGGCGTTGTCGCCGATAGCCCAGTCCAGCGCAGTGATGCGCGCGGTCATCGCATAGGAGCGGAACGGCGCTTCGGGGTCCTCCTCGAGGTAATACTGGTGCAGGCGAGGCGCCTCGTCGGCGACCATGAGCCGGGTGGCCTCGTGGTCGATGATCAGGGCGGTGACGGCGCCGGCGAAGGCGCCGCCGATCTGGCGGGGCTCCTCGGGCGGCTCGTCCTCGATGACACGCGCGGTGAAGACGCGTGCGTCCGCCGTGGCGGCGGCGAGGATGTAGTCACCGTTGTTGTTTTGCCGGCCGTGGACGCGCGTGATCGCCGCGCCTGCAGCGACGGTGACCACTCCGACCTCGCTGGCCCGTGCGGTGACCGTGCGCCGTCCGTCGGGCGCGTAGTCGGTCACGAAGAGCACGCGGGCGAGCACCACGCGGCCATCGGCCGTGCCGATGAAGAGGCGGTCGCGCGCGGGTGTGCGGTAGGCCACCGTGGCGCGCGTACCGGCGAGGGACGGGAGCGGGAACTCGCCGGAGGTGGCGTGCGTGGCGAGATCGACGATGCGGAGGGAGCCCGTGGCGGCGTCGACGAAATAGGCGTGGGTCTCGTATTCATCCACGCCGAGCGCGAGGACGTCCGTCGGCTGGGTGGTTCCGAGCCCGGGCAGCGGCTTTTCGAACACCTGCTGCTGCTGGGCGCCGCGGAAGAGCGGCAGCGCCTCCAGTCCGATGAAGACAAAGATGAGCGTGACGATCGCGATGATGCCGACCCCGCAGGTGCGGATGGTGAAATTGGCGAACCGGTCCGCGAGTTTCACGCGTCGCGAGACCTTGCGGAGCAGCGGATTGGTGCGCGCAGGCGCGGCGGGAGCCTGTGTTTCGGGCGGCATGGGTGGGAGAGCGGCCTAGGTCTACCAGCGCGGCGGGTGGAGCCGACAAGGCCGAATGTTACGACGGAGTGTTACAATCGCGTGACGCGCGGCCGGCCTTCCAGCAACAAGGGCCCGGCGGATCGGCCGGGCCCTTGTGAAGGTCGCGCGTCTGGGATCGCCGACGGTTACTTGCAGCCGGAGCTGACCAGGTACTCCTCGGCCTTCTTGGCGGGCAGCGGGAAGTAGCCGTCCTTGACCGTGTCGTCCTGGCCGCCCTTCGAGAGCACGAAGCGCACGAACTCACGTACGAGCGGGTCCGGGCCGGTGGACGGGTTCACGTTGATGTAGACGTAGAGATAACGGGAGATCGGGTAGGTGAACGTCTCCGCGTTCTGCTGCGTGGCCTCGATCGGTCCGGCGCGGTCGGCGATCGGCACCGCGCGGACGCCGGACGTCTTGTAACCGATGCCGGAGTAGCCGACGCCGCCGAGCTCGTTTTCCACGCCCTGGACCACGGAGGCCGAGCCGGGCTGTTCCTTCACCGAGCCCTTGTAGTCGCCGTTCTTGAGCGCGTGCTCCTTAAAGAAGCCGTAGGTGCCCGAGGCGCTGTTGCGGCCGTAGAGCGAGATCGGCTTCTTGGCCCACTCGCCGGTGAGCCCGAGCTGGCCCCAGTTCGAGATGTCCTGTCCGCCGCGCTTGCGCGTGGACGAGAAGATCGAGTCAACCTGCTGGAGCGTGAGCGACTGGATCGGGTTGTCCTTGTGCACATAGACCGCGAGCGCGTCGATGGCGACGGCGACGAGCCGGGGCTTGTAGCCGTACTTCTTCTCGAAGGCGTCGATCTCCTCGGCCTTCATCTTGCGCGACATCGGGCCGATCTGGGCCGTGCCGGCGATGAGCGCGGGTGGGGCGGTCGAGGAGCCCTTGCCCTCGATCTCGACGGTCACGGCGGGGTAGATCTTTTTGAAATCCTCGCCCCAGAAGGTCATGAGATTGTTGAGCGTGTCGGAGCCGATGGAGGCGAGTTTGCCCGAGATGCCGCTGACCGGCTGGTAGTCGGGCAGGGCCCCGTCGAGCTTGATGGCCTGGGCGAAGGCGGCGCCGGTGCCTGCGAGCAGGGCGGCGGCCACGGCCAGGGAGCGAAGAGTGGCGGATGACATCATGGTGAGTGTGGGTGGATGGGCGTGGTTCGCGAACGGGTCGGTCAGAAGTTGATCTGGAACTGGGAGCGCACGCCGTTGGACGTGGCCTGGGCGGGCGCGCCGGCGACGGTCTCCTCGGTCTGGCCCCAGACGTAGCCGGCCGAGAGTTTCACGTCGTTGCCGCGCAGATACCAGGTGCCGCCGAAGTACATCTCGGTGAGCTTATTCATCGTGCCGCCGGAGGGGGCGCTGCGCACGGAGTCGGAGAGGTTGATGCCGCGGCCGTCGGAGTCGACGTAGCCGTAGCGGGCGACCAGTTCCCAGGCCGGGCTGAGCTTGTAGGAGGGCATGATGTAGAAGCCCCACGGATCGACGGTCTGGCCGTTGCCGGCGCCGTTCTCCACCTTGCCCCAGTAGTATTCGGCGGCGACGGTGAAGTTCTTGGCCATCGTGACCTCGGTCATGAGATTCATGACGGAGAGGTCGGCCTTGGTCGACCCGGCCAGCGCGGGCGTGCGACCACCCTGGCGGGGCAGGTAGCCGGCGGAGGCGCCGACCATGTAGGCGCCGTCGGTGAAGACGCCGCGGTAGGCGGCATGGGCCCAGAAGGCCTGGCCGTTGTTGCTGGCGTTGCCGGTGTTGACGGCCTCGGAGCCGGTGGAGGTCATCTCCGGGTTGGTCACGGCGAGCTGGTAGGTGAAGCCCTGCTTGGGATTGCCACCGACCGCCCAGAGGCCGAGGCGGTATTTGCCGGCGCCGAGGCGGCGGCCGTTGTTCGACTCGACGAAATAGCGGGTCACGCCGGAACGCTCGATCGCCTTGAGCGAGCCCGAGGAGGTGATGAACTCCTCCAGGCCGATCGGCGCCTTGCGCAGGCCGCCGTCGACCGAGAACGTGTCACTGTATTTCCAGGTGATCTGGGCCGCGTCGAAGAACGAGCCGCCGACGTCCCAGTTGATGTATCCGGAGAAGCCCTGCATGAAGTTGGCCTTCACGCCGATGCGGGCGCGGCGGATGAACCAGTGGTTGGTCGAGGCCGGGTCGTTGACCGTGCCGTCGATGTCGGTCGAGAGGCCGACATACTGGGTCTGGATGCGGCCGGTGAGCGTGACCTTGTCGAGGAAGTTGCCCTTGGCGGTCGAGACCGTGGCGGCCGTGTTCTCCTTCGACAGGTCGGCGCGCAAATCCTCGGCCTCCTGATCGGTAATGATGCCCTTGCGGGCGAGCATGTCGATCAGGGCACTGTTGTCCTGAGCGAAGGCCAGGCCGGCAGTCGCCGAAAACAGGGCGACGGCAGCGAGACGTTGGGTGAGTGAACGCATACGATGGTGGATTGGGTTTGGCTGCGCCCGCCGGGCGGGCCGGCAAGCCGATCCATCGTAGGCGCCGATTGTTACGAATCGGTGGCGGATGTGTTACGAACGTGGCAACTCCGTGACACGAGGCGGTGGCGCGGACGCAAAAAAACCGCGGCTCCGGGAAGGAGCCGCGGTCGTGAAGTGCGGAAGACGGTGGGTGCTCTGCGGCGCTCAGAAGCGCACGAGGGCACCGGCCGAGATGCCGTAGTTTGAGTCGTCGTCCACGGTGCCGCGGACGAGCACGCTCCACTTCGAGCTCACCTCGAACTCGGCGAGGGCGCCGAAGTCCCAGGAGCCGTCATCCTCGCCCTCGTTGTCGAAGTAGTCCTGCCAGGCGGCGAAGAGCGTGAGGGACGCCTTCTGGCCGGCGGGGATCTCGACGCCGGGCACGATCTGGTAGACCGCGTCGTTGTCGGTGTCGCCGTCGACCTTGTTCCACGCCCAGCCGGCACCGACCTTGATGAACGGCTTGAAGCCGTTGGCCGGCATGTAGAACGTGCCGTTGAAGGTCAGCGCCTGCGAGCTGGCATCGAAGTCATAGATGTCGCCCTCGCCGAAGTCGACCGAGCCACCGGTGTCGAGGTAGCTGTAGTCGACCGAGAGATCGACGTTGCTCGAGAGCGGCTGGTTGAGGGTCAGGCTGATGCCCTTGCCGTCGTCGATGTCGCCACCGGGGAGTTCGTCATTGTCCCACAGGACCCAGTCAAACGTGCCGGCAGCGTAGCGCTGGCCGAGCAGGCCGGCAGCCGAGGCGACCGAGACCGTGCTGGCCGCGATCGCGGCGGCGGCGAGGAACTTCAGGATACGAGTGTTGGATTTCATACTTATGTGGTTTTGAGTTCCGGTTCGGATCGTTCACCGCGTGCTGGCAAACATGGAAGGCAGCCTGCGGCATCGGTGCAGAGGTGTCGAATCCCTGTCCCGCGATCGCTCCGGAATCCCAGATCTGACCCCCGGATGCCTGTACTGTTCAATTCCGGTGTGCGACCGTATCGTTTGTCACTGAATGACAGCCGCTTGCATCGTAAATTTCCGACCCCAGGGGTCGGGGCGCAGGGCTTCAGTGCATCCCGAACGCGGCGAAGATCCGGTAGGTGCCGTAACCGAGCAGGCCTGTGATGGGCAGCGTGAGCACCCAGGCCCAGACGATCCGGCCGACCACGCCCCACTTCACGGCGCTGAAGCGTTTGGTGGCGCCGACGCCCATGATCGCCGTCGAAATCACGTGGGTGGTGGAGAGCGGGATCTTCAGGCTCGAGGCGGTGAGGATCACCGCGGCGGCGGCTGTCTCGGCGGCGAAACCGTGCACGGGCTGCAGTTTCACCATCTTGTGGCCCATGGTGCGAATGATGCGCCAGCCGCCGCCGGCCGTACCCGCGGCCATGGTCACGGCGCAGGCGACGATGATCCAGCTGGGGATGTCCGTGCCCTCCACGCGGAGGAATCCGGCCCAGGCCGGCAGGTCCGCGAACAGACCGCCCTGCGTCGCCGTGAAGAGGGCGAGCGTCATGATGCCCATCGTCTTCTGCGCGTCGTTGGAGCCGTGGCTCAGGCCCATGCCAGCGGCGCTGATGATCTGGGCTTTGCCGAAGACCATGTTCACGAACCGCGGGGTCGCCTTGCGCAGCGCGATGTAGAGGACCGACATGATCAGCATCGCGACGATGAAGCCGATGATCGGGGACGTGACCATCGGGAGCACGACCTTGGGCCAGAGGCCGACGTGCTTGTCGCCTTCGATCAGGGACCAGTGCAGCACGTGCCAGTGCCCATCCGAAGTGGCGAGCGCAGCGCCGCACAGGCCGCCGATGAGCGCGTGACTGGAGCTCGAGGGCAGGCCGAGCCACCAGGTAATGAGGTTCCAGATGATCGCCCCGGTGAGGGCGGAGAACACCGTCACCGTCGTCACCGCCTCGGCGTCGACCAGGCCGCTCGAGATGGTCTTGGCCACGCCGACGCCGATGAACGCGCCGACCAGGTTGAAGAACGCCGCGAGCGCGATGGCTTGCCGCGGGGTGAGCACGCGCGTCGAAACCACCGTGGCGATGGCGTTGGCGGCGTCGTGAAAGCCGTTGATGTACTCGAAGGCCAGCGCGGCCAGGAGGACGAGAAGGACGAGCGTCATGACCGGCGGCGGCTCAGGAGTACTTCAGGACGATCTGGAGCACGATATTCCCGGCGTCGCGGCAGCGGTCGATGACCTTCTCGAACAGCTCGAACATCTCGCGCAGCACCGCGTACTCCTTGCCGTCGCGGGCGCTGAGGTAGACCTCGCGGATGAGCTCGAGCATGACCTTGTCGGCCTCGCCCTCGGCGTGCTGGAGGCGGCTGTTGGCGTCCTGCACTTTCTCGAGCTGCGTGCCGCGGCGCAGCTGCTTGACCATGAAAATCACGGCATCGGCCGACTGGGAGATCAGCTCGATCTGGCGGGAGAAATACCGCTGCGGGATCGGGCCCGGGTGGATCGACATGCGCTCGACGATCTTCTCCACGCCCTTGGGGATGCGGTAGAGCGCGCGGGAGAGCGCCTCGATGTCCTCGCGCTCCAGCGGCGTGACGAACGTGCGGCACAGCTCCTCGGTGATCTCGGTGGTGATGCGCTTGTCCTTGCGGCGGCTGAGCACGAACTCGTCGAGGTTCTGCCGCTTGGCCAGGTCGTCGATGGTCTGCAGGTAGCGGGCGAGCAGGGAAGTGCTCGTCTTGGCTTCCTCGGCGCTGGCTTCGAGGAGATCGTAGAACTTTTCGTCTTTACCGAGGAGTTTGCGCAGGGACATCTCGGTGCCATTTAGGTGACGAAGTTCGGCGGGGCGAAGCCGAAACCTTGGCGAAATGCCGCCCGACCCCGGCCGGCCCGGCGCCCCGCCTCACCCGACGCGGCGGCCGGAGGCGGCGCTACGGCTGCTTGCCGGTCTGCAGGATGCCGACGAACGGCTTGGGCACGATCGCGGCGGTGCGGCAGTTGCCTGCGGGCAGGACCCGGGCGGCCCAGGCGTTGACCTCCTCGATCGTGATCGAGTCGAAGAGGTCCTTCGAGGCGGCGATGAGGTCGTCGATCGACTGGGGATTCTCCTGGGCCCGGCTGAAGTGCTTGAGCAGGAAACCGTTCTCGAGGAAGGCGCGGCGGATCTGGCTCTTGAAGACCCCGAGCGCACCCTGGAACTCTCCGGGCGTCACGCCCGACTGGGCCGCCGAGGCGCTGATCGAGGCGATGAGCTCGGCGATGCGCGTGGAGTCGCCGGGCGCACAGTCGACCATCGTCTGCAGCAGGCCGAAGTCCGCGAACCCGTCGAACTCGTCGAACTGCGTGCTCGGGCTGTAGGCGAGGCCGAGGTCGTCGCGCACCTGCTCGCGTATGCGGATGTCCATGACGCGGGCGAGGACGTGCACGGCCACAGAGTCGCGCACGGATGTGGCGCCCGGCACGGGCCAGGTGCCGATGACCATGGCCTGGTGCTGTTCTCCCACGAACTCGATGCGCTGGAAGCCCGCCGGGGCGGTCACCGCGACGGGGGCGGGCGTGCGGGCCATGACCTTCGACGCGGCGCGCACGGGCAGCGAGCCGAGCGTGCGCGAGACGAGGTCGAGCAGCGCCTTCTCCTCGATGTCGCCCACGACCGTCACCTCGAGATAGCCGCCGGTGAGCTGGGGCTGTATCCAGTTGCGCACGTCGAGCAGGCTCAGGCCGAGGTAGTTGTTGACCGTGCCCCAGGTGAATCGGGCATCGCCCCGGAAAAGGTGGTCCTCGAGCTCGCGCACGCCCTGGCCCATGCCGAGCCCGCCGAGCGCGCGCTGCAGCGCCGCCACGAGCTTGACCGAGCGGTGCAGGTAGGTGTCGAAGCGCGGCTTGTGCAGGAACTCGGTCACCACGCCGAGGAAGGCGCGGAAGTCCTCCGTGCGCGTGTAGCCGCGGAAGGTGAAGGCGTCGTGGTCCTCCAGGTCGAAGCTGAACGCGAGCATGTGGTCGCTGACGATCTCGCCGACCTGCTCGCTGGTGTAACGGCCGGCGCCGCTGGCCAGCAGCGTCTGCAGGGCGAACTCCTTGAGCGCGGGCTGGTCGCCGGGCATGTCGAGCACGCCGTTGCCCACGCGCACGAACGCCTGCACCAGGCCGGGCTCGTTGCGCCGCGGGATGAAGTTGAGCCGCACGTTGTTGCCGAACCGATACATCTTCGCGCCGAGCTCGGGCACCTCGCCGCGCTCGACCACGGGCGTGGGCGCGCCCCACCTCAGGAGGGTGAAGACCGACTCGTCGCGCGTCTCCATGCGCACCGTGCGGATCTTGCCCTTGCGCACGTCGGCGAGGCGCTTGAGCACGGCCGACTCGCCGCCCTTGATCTCGGCCTCGCCGGAGATGTGAAAGGCCATGCGCTCGAGGTCCCAGCAGTTGCGGTAGGTCTGGAGCAGCTCCTGCGGCGTGACGCGCGCGAGCCAGTCGAAGAAGGTCCGCCAGGTCTGCTCGAACCCGATGAACACCCTGTGCTCGGTGATCGAGTCAACGAGTTCGCCCGCCAGCCCGGTCGGGTCCATCGTCTCGGCCTGCTCGATCATGAAGGTCGAGAGCATGGCGTAGTGGCGCTTGAGCTGGTCGATCTCGCGCGCGGCGAACCCGCTCTCGTAGGTGGCGCGGATCACCTCGTCGAGCCCGGTCACGGTCGCATCCCAGTCCTCGGGTCCGCCCGCCGCGCGCGCCTCGGCCGTCTCGAAGCCGGCGAGCACCTGGTAGCTGGCGCCCTCGCCGCCGGGCAGGGTCTGCTCGATGCGGTCGGAGAGCAGGGACATCACGAACGTGCGGCGCTGGCGCTCGATCAGCCGCTCGAGGGAATCAGGTCGCGCCGGCGGCTTGACCACGGAGGTGGCCGCCACCTCGATGCCGCCGACGTCGGAGATCGGCAGCACGGTGGCGCGCAGCGCCTTGCGCGAGTCGAGTTTGCCCTCCTGGCGGGTCGTCACCGGATCGGTGCGCGCCGCGATGGCGCCGAACTCGGTGCGGATCAGGTCGGTGACGGCGCCGACGTCGATATCGCCGACGACCACGACGACGGCGAGATCGGGGCGATAACAGCGCCGGTAGAACTCCAGGAACTGTTCGCGCGTAAACGTGCGGATCTGCTCGGCCAGGCCGATGGGCGCGCGCTCTTGCAGCTTGGTGCCGCGGTAGACGAGCGGCAGGTAGGAGGCGAGGTTCTCGCCCGACAGGCCGCCGGAGGTCAGCCGGAGTTCGCTCAGGATCACTCCGCGCTCATGCTCGATGTAGCCGGCGTCGAATTCGGCGCTGTCGGAAAAGTCGCGCAGCAACATCAGGCCCTGGTGGAGCAGGTCCGGGTTGTTGTCGCGGAACTCGAGCATGTAGGCGGTGTAGTCGAACGACGTCACCGCGTTCACGTCGCTGCCGTACTCCATGCCGAGTTTCTGGAAGAAACCGACCATCTCCTCGTATTTGAAACGCCGCGTGCCGCGAAACACCATGTGCTCGGTGAAGTGGGCGATGCCGCGCTCGCGATCGGTCTCGTCGAGCGAGCCGGAGAGCATGACCAGGCGCATGGCCACGCTGCCGGGGACGCCGCGGTGGGGCAGGAGCGCGTAACGCACGCCGTTGTCGAGGCGGCCCCAGACCACGCGCGCGTCGGGCGCGAGGGTGGTGTATTCGTGGGCCCACTTGCCGGCGCGCGGACCCGGCACCTCGGCTGGCGCGGCGACGAGGCGCGGTGCGATCGCGGCCAGCAGGGCGAAGGTGAAGACCGCGAAGATGGGGCGTGGCGCTGGGAGTCTCATGTCCGGTCGAGAGCGTGACGTCGGTTCGGGGGCGCGGGTTGCCGCGCGTGCACCGAAGGTGTGCGAACATGCCCCAGGTTCAACCGAATCCGTCCGACGCGCGGTCGGATCGGGCGCCATGCGGCTTGCGCCCGCGCGGGCTGTCGTCGAGAGTGCGCGCGTGGGCTGGACCAAGCCGTTTCAGATGATCGGGCGTACGGGCGAGACCTTGCTCGACCGGGTGCTGTGCGTCGCGGGCGCGGTGGTGTTCTCGCAGGCGCCCGAGTTCATGCAGCAGTATTTTCAGCGGCTCGGCGGCCATCTCGACGAGGCCACGCGCCAGCTCCGGCAGTTCGAGCACGTCGCGGAGCAGGCGGGCGAGAGTGTCTCGGCGTTTGCCACGCGGGCGCAGGCCTCGGCCGACACGGTGATGGCGCGCATGGGTGACATCGTGGCCGGCGCGATCACGCGGGTGGACGACCTGTCCGCCGCCGTCGCGGCCCTGCGCAACGCCACGCCGTGGTCGCGGCCGTTTGTCTTCTTGGAACACGTCGACGTCGAGATCGCCCGGGCGACCTGGGGCGCGTTCAAACCCGCCGTCCCGACCACGTTCGAGGGCGCGCTCTACGCAGCGGCGGGCATGATCGTGTTTCTCGCACTCTACCACGGCGCGATCCGGGCGCCGATCGCGGCAGCGACCCGCCGCGCGCGTGCGCGCCGCGCCGATGGTGAACTGCCGCGCGTGCGACCGGCCTGACCGGGGCTTCGCGCCGGCGCGCCAGGCTCAATCGATCCCGAAGGCCTGGCGCAGCTCGGCCAGCGCCGACTCCGGCATCGGCACGAGCGGCCCGAGCGGGCGGCTCATCAGGATCGCCTCCGCCGTCGCCTCCAGCACCTCCAGGCGATCAAACGCCTCGAGCAGGTCGCGGCCGACGACCACGGCGCCCTCGTTCTCTATCAGCAGCACTGGACAGGACTGGAGCGAGAGACGGCTGGCGATGGCAGCTGCGTCGCGCACGATGCACGCGAACGGCAGGCGCGGAACCTCGCGCAGCACGAGATAACTCTCGGGAATCGTGCGCGAGCTCAGCGCCGCGCGCGTCATGCAGAACGCGCTCGCGTGCGCGGGCTGCGCGCAGATCACGGCACCGACCGCCGGGTGCTGCTCGTAGACGAGCGCATGCAGGCGCGCGGCGCGGCTCGGGCTCTTGCCGGCCTCACAACCCTGCGCGGTCGCACGCACGATGCCGGGTGCCTCGAGTTCGAGTCGGTCGCGGCGCCGCGGCGTGATGAGAAACTGACTCGCGTCGAGCCGCGCCGAGAGCGCGCCGGCCGTGCTGATCAGCAGTCGCTGCCGGTAGGCGCGATGGACGAATTCGCACAGCTGCGTGCGCAGTGCCTTCTCCGGATTCGACACCGGCGCGGGCGCCAGCGGGGCAAACTCCGGCACGGGCTGCTCGCGCAGCACCGCGTCGTCGAGAACCTGCACCTCACCGAGCGCCGAGGCCTTGACCAGGGTCTGGGCGACGAACTCGAGCGTCTCGAACCGCTGGAACGCCTCGCGCAGGTCGCGACCGCCGATGACTACACCGTGGTTTTCCAGCATCACGCAATCCGCGCCGGCCGCGAACTCCTCCGCGATGTTGCGCCCGAGCGCCTCGCCGCCCGGGCACGCATACGGTGCGTATGCGACACGACCGCACACCTCGAACGCGTGTGTCTGCACGCGTGTATCCGGGAGTTTGCGGCAGATCGAGTAGGCCACGAGCGCACCCGGATGGGCGTGAACGATCGCGCCGATGTCGGGCCGGCGCTGGTAGATCTCACGATGAAAGGGAAACTCCGACGACGGTGGGTGCAGGCCCTCGCGCTTCCCGTCGCCGCGCACGCACACGATGTCGCTGGCCTGCAGGCGGCCCTTGTCGACACGCGAGGGCGTGATCCAGATCGAGCCATCCGGCTCGCGGATCGAGAGATTGCCGCCTGACGTCGTCGTCATGCGGTAGCGATAAATCCGCTCCATCGTGCGGACCAGTTCGTCGCGGGGATGCAGCCAGCTGGAATCCATGCGCCCACTCCACCCGCTCGCCGGCGCCACGTCAAACGCCCTCGGCCTGCGCGGGGCCGTCGCGGGACGGTGCATGGTCTTACTGTCAGAGTCCCGGCACGCTTGGCTCATCCCCCGCATCGGCAAAAGGTGACCGCACTCCCTGATTCTTTCCCCCCGTCGTCCGCATGCGTTCGTTGGATGTCGCCCGAGCTTGGAGTTCGGTCTCGGTCCCTGCCAGCGCAGTGTGCGAAATTTGCAGTCACCCACTTCCCCAGTACCATTTCACCCCGGCGAACGGCCGCCTCACCCGCCTTCGCCCCCAACACTCATCGATACCCTTTCGTCGCGCCCTCTGTGCTCCTGAGGCTTCACCTGAAGACTCGAGCCGGATGTTCGCATCACCCCCATCCCTTTCCGATCGGAACACGAAGCCCTCTTCGGGCTCGTCTACATTCCCGGCACCGTGTCCCGCGTCGGCCTCTGGCAAATCCAAACTGCAGCTAGGAGAGACATGATGAAACTGAATGACGGCAAAACCACGCATGTTCGCCGGCTCGCGGTCCTGATCGGATCGCTTGCCATGGCTTTGAATGGAGTCCGGGCCCAGGAGACCCGGGCTCCTCAACCCGCATCGCCCACCGAAACGCCGGCGGCCACGCCTGCAGTCACCCCGGTGCCCGCCGAAGAGGAGGAGGATATCATCACGCTCTCCCCGTTCGTCGTCGATGCGTCCAAGGACGTTGGATACTATGCTGAGAACACGCTGGCCGGCAGTCGCATGGCCACCAAGGTGGCCGATCTCGGTGCCTCGATCACCGTCGTGACGTTGCAGCAGATGGAGGATACAGCCTCCACCGACATCAACGACGTCTTCCGTTACGAGGCCAACACCGAGGGATCCTCGACCTACACACCCGCCGTGCAGTCGCTGCGCAATGACGGTGTGGTCGACGTCAACGCGGGCTTCACCCAGGGCGGCAGCGGCACGCCGCAGACCAACGCGACGGCTAACCGCGTCCGCGGTCTCGGCATCCCCGACTCGTCGCAGAACTACTACCCGTCGATCTCGGCCGTCCCCATGGACTCCTACAATGTCCAGTCGGTCGAGATCAGCCGCGGTCCGAACTCCATGCTCTTCGGCATGGGTAGCGCGGCCGGCATCGTCAACCAGTCGAGTTCGCAGGCGGCCCTCGACCGGGACTCGCTCTCGGTCGGTTTCCGCACCGACCACAACGGCTCGATGCGCGGCAACTTCTCGTTCAACAAGTCCATCATCGAGGGCAAGCTCGCGCTCTTCGGCGCCGCGCTCTACGACGATCGCGCCTTCGAACGCGAGCCCTCCTACGACGACACGCGCCGCATGTATGGCGCGCTGACCTTCAAGCCATTCTCCAAGACGACGCTGCGGGCCAGCATCGAGGACTTCCACAACGAGAACAGTCGTCCCAATACGCTCACCCCGCGCGACTCCGTCACGCAGTGGCGCAGCGCCGGATCGCCGACCTATGATCCGACGACCGGTCAGATCACCCGCAACGGCCAGAATGCCGGCGTCCTCGCCATGCGTGCCGGCTCCACGGCCGTTCCCAACCCGCGCATTCTGGAGACACGCGCCTACATCGAGTCGCTGCCGAACTACAATGCGTCGCTCTGGAACGCGGCGCGGACCCAGTACAATGGCGTCAACATCTTCGGTGCGAGCGCGCTGACAGACACCCGGTCGGCCCTCTACACCCCGGGCCTCGGTCTCATCACCACCTCGCGCCCGCTCCAGCAGGTCGACCAGGGTGAACTGGCCAACTGGTTCTACCCGCAGGTCGAGCGTTATCGCCAGGTCTACGGCACGGCGACGAATCCCGAGGCCAACGCCCCGGTCTACCCGGCCTCGGAGAACACCATCTTCCAGGACCCGGTCAATGCCGCGGCCTACGACACGTCCTGGACCGTATCCAACTTCTGGACGGCCACCGGCAACGGTGTCGGCCAGTACCGCTACCCGGGCGTGACGGACAAATCCATCTACGACTGGGAGAAGATCAACACCCTCTCGATGAACTTCGGCGAGGCGGACAACACCACGCTGAATATCGAGTTCGAGCAGCAGCTCCTGGACAACCTGACCTTCGCCGCCGGATGGTTCTACCAGGACTACGAGTCGCTCTCCAACTACACGGTGTCGCAGCTCAACGTCGCGACCCTCTTCGTCGACACGAACGTCAGGCTGCCGGACGGCCGGGCCAATCCGTACTTCGGCCTGCCCTACATGACCGACTTCGATCCCGACCAGTTCATCAACGAGCGGGTCAACGACAACGTGCGCGCCATGATGGCCTACACGCCGGACTTCACTCGCAACGAAGGATGGACCAAGTGGCTTGGTCGCCATCAGCTGCTCGGCGTCTTCTCCCGCCAGCTGGACAAGACCACGCTCATCCGCCAGCGCATGTACGTCACCGACAGTGACGAGGCCGAGGATGGCATGATCTTCTGGTCGGCCAACCCGAACAATCGCGCTGACGGCACCCCGACCGGCTGGAGCTACCAGAACCGCGGCGCCCAGCGCTTCTACTACCTCGCCGCGCCGGGCGACGCGACGACGGGTGCGGTCACCCGTGCCTCCGGCCGCTACCGCAACGCGAAGAGCGCCACCGGTGATATCCAGGTCTGGAATTTCGATTCCCGCTCCTGGCAGAACATGGGCATCACGCACGAGTATATCGACATGGATGCCTCCACCGGCGCCAGCAAGCGCGAGGTCGACTCGCTCAGCTTCGGCCTCACCAGCCATCTCTGGAACGACCGGCTCATCACGACGATTGGCTTCCGCAACGACGACTATCAGGCTCGCAACACCAGCAACGACGTCCTCCGCGCCTATGCCGGTGGTCCAGAGATCGCTCGCGCGATGACGAACCCGGAGAAGTGGGTCAACGGTGTCTACCAGACCAAAACCGTGCTCAACCGTTGGAACTACTGGGACAAGCTCAGCGGCGACACGTCCACCTACGGCGCCGTCCTTCGGCCGTTCCTGGGCTGGAGCAGCATCGAGCGTCGCGCCCAGGACGGCTCGCAGTTCTGGCAGTTCGTCAACAGCCTCGGCTTCAGCTACAACAAGTCGGACAACTTCAATCCGCCGCTCTCGGCCCAGGTCGATGCCTTCGGCAACTCGCTCCCGAAGCCGACCGGAGAAGGCGAAGACTGGGGCTTCCAGTTCTCGCTCTTCGACAACAAGCTGTTCGCCCGGATCAACTGGTTCGAGGCGTCCAACATGTATGAGCGCACCGCGAACAGTGTCGCATTCAGCCGCTTCCGCGACCAGGTCGACCGCGACCAGTTCCGCGAGTGGGCCCGGACCATTGCGCGCATCAACATGGGTCACGATCCGATCGATGTGGATCAATGGAACCTGGCACTCTCGACTGACGAGGAGGAGGCCGTTCGGGACGCCACCGAGGTGATTTGGGGACAGGCGTGGAACTACTACGGCGAAGTCGGCAGCATCGCCTCGACCCGTTCCGCCGTGGCGGAAGGCATGGAGGTCCAGGTGACCTACAACCCGACCCGCAACTGGTCGATCAAGGCGACCTTCGGCGAGCAGGAGACGGTCTATTCCGATGTGCTCCGCGAGTTCGATGCCTGGAAGGCCGAGCGGACTGCGGTCTGGGATGATGCCCAGGCGGCCGACTTCCTCCTGCCCCAGTACCAGAGCCTGGCCACCTACACCCGCGACAACGGTCGCGAGGTCAACTTGACCAACTTCTGGGACAGCTACGGCTACACCACCGCCGTCTACCTTGGGGAAGTGAATGGCAACGAGAGCGTGCGGACCTACTACAACAACGTCGTGGTCCCGAACGAGCTCGCCGACAAGGATCTCGAGGGCCAGGCCGCTCCAGGGCAGCGCAAGTACCGCTGGACGCTGCTCAGCAACTACAGCTTCCAGGAAGGCACCCTGCGTGGCACCGGCGTGGGTGGCAGCCTGCGCTGGGAGGACAAGTCGATCATCGGCTACTACGGCAAGCCGAACCCCGCCACCAGTTCGCCTGACCTGGTGCTCTCCGACACGACTCGTCCGATCTACGACTCGGCCAACACCTACCTCGATCTCTGGATCAGCTACTCGACCAAGATCTTCGACGACAAGGTGCGCATGAAGGTCCAGCTCAACATCGAGAACGTGGCCGAGAGCGGCGACCTCCAGGTCGTGGGTGTCAACCTCGACGGCTCGCCCAACTCGTACCGCATCATCGATCCGCGGCGCTTCATCCTGTCCGCGAAGTTCGACTTCTGAGCTGACTCGCAGGACTCAGTACTTGGGTTTCGACCAGCGCCCCGACCGAGAGGTCGGGGCGCTTTTTTGGTCGGATGCGGGTGCGTGCAGAGTCGCCTCGCAGCGGCCGAGGTCACGAGGCCGTGCCAGCAAGGGCAGCGTCCCAGCCGCCTCATGACGTCGGCGGCTGCGGCAGGCTGCATGAGTTCGGCTCCGCGTCGACGCGCCCGAGCGGCATTCCCGGTCGACCTGTCGCACGGTCACTGGCGGCGCGAGAGTCGCGACTGCCGGCCGTCAGGACGGTCCGATCGAGACAAGTATCACTCTTCGAAACCGAGGATGATGGCCGGCTCGATCGTGACCGTCCCCGTCGGATCCTTGGTGCGCACGCTTGTCACCCGATCGTTTTGCAGGCCGAAATACCGGGATCCTGCATGACCGAGTCGACCGACGGCGGTGGCGAAGTTGATCCCGGGTGAGCGCGTGTTGAGATACACGGTCCAAACCGGTTTGGCGTCCTTGCCGAGGGTCTTGAGGTCGAACGCCTTCATGATGATGAAGTATCGCTCGGTCGAAAGGTCGAGTCGCAGGGTCCGCTCCTCCTCCCGCGTGAAGGCGCTTGAGTTGTACCGACTGAGGTCGGACCGGTAGCCCAGGAGTTCCGCGTTCGATTTCGAGTTCATGTCCGCAGCGATGCGCTCGTTCATGTTCTCCATCGCGTTGAAGTGAACGTCGCCCCACATGTCGTCGGTGCTTGTGAAGTCGTCGAGTCCCTGGGTCGCGGGATCGGCGTCAGGGGATTCCGTGGTCACGTTGAACTGGGCGTTGAGGCTCCGTTCCTGGGCTGCGGCCGCCTGTTCCGGCGAGGCGCCGACGTAGGTGCGCGCGGTCATCTCGTTGATGCCGGTATTCGGCAGGGTCGTACCCCAATGCACGAGGATGAGCAGATCAGCCGACTTGAGTTCTTTCGCCGGGCGGTAGTTTTGCCGCGCGAGATCGCGCGCCAGCATCTCGGCGATCGACCTGAAGGGCATGCGGCTGAGCGAGCGATCGACGGTCGCACCCGGGTAGTACCGGCCCTCCAGGAAGACGTAGGTCTCGAGCTTGGGGCCATCGGGACCGAACTTGCGCGCGATGTACGCCTCGTCGGCGAAAGCACGCACGGCGACATGACTATCGGCCACCGCCGTGGGAGCGTGGACGAGATGGAGTGTTCCCCAGGCGAACGCGGATAGGGTAGTGGCGAGGGTGAAACGCACAGGGGGTCGAGACTCCGGAAAGACGGGAGCAGCATGCTGGTCGTCCGGAGTGCGTCAATCTGAGGCGCGGATTTCTGACGGTCAGGTAGGCTTCGCTGTGCACAAGACCCCGGGGCGGCGGGACTCGCTGCGCATCGGCGGGGCTCTCCGCGCTCGCCCACGCGAGGCTGGTCGACGCTTCGGACGTGTTTCCCGGTCTGTGGAGTCCTCACCAGACAGCCGTACCTCGCGCCGTGTCGGTGGGAGTCCGGCCGGCGATGTCGCCCGACGGTCGTTCGACGGGTGGTGCTGTCTGACTGTCCGGCGCCGTGGGCACTTGGCTCATCCGGGAAATGGAGGAAGTTACATCCACCCAATTCGTTCGGTTCCCCTGTTTTCTGTCCCTCGCGTCTGCGTCCCCGGATGCATGGAAGACGTCGGCCCCCCGGCCTTCCCTGATACATCTCCACCACGCGGATACGCTTCCCCTGTCGTTCCGTCCCCGAGTCCGCCAACGTCAGTCAGCGTCTCGTCCACTGCCCAATACATCGATCTTGCGTTGATCCGGTGAGGTGAGCCCTCGCTTTTCGATCGCTTTCGCGCCGCGTGCGCGCGCCCGCCTCGCCACTCCCCGTCCTCTCCCGCCGAGCATCGGCCGCTTTGCCCTTCCATCGATCCGTCCGGACCCGCCGTGCGACTCCGCTTGGAGCCCTCCCGGCCGGGCCCCGGTTCGGTGCCCTCCACATCCAGACTGCAATCAGGATACTCATGACCAGACACCAAAACGCAGAAAGTGCATGCGTGCGCCGCCTCGTGGTCCTGCTCGGATCGCTCGCGGTGACACTGACTGGCGCCATCGCGCAGGAGACAGCCAAACCTGCCGCCGACACCCCGGAAAACCCGCCTGCTCCGGCGACCGCTCCGGTCGCGGCGGCCCCGGCCGCGGACACCGACGAGGATGTCGTGACGCTCTCGCCCTTCGTGGTCGATGCGTCCAAGGATATCGGATACTACGCTGAAAACACCCTCGCCGGCAGCCGCCTCAATTCCAACGTCTCCGATCTCGCCTCCTCGATCACCGTCGTGACCAAGCAGCAGCTGGTCGACACCGCGTCGGTCGACGTGCACGACGTGTTCATGTATGAGGCCAACACCGAGGGTCTCAACACCTACACCCGCACCGAGGGCTCCGGCGTCGTCAACCGCGGCACCGTCCACGACGTGGGCGCCGGCCACGGCTTCGCCAACGATCCGGGCACCGTCTGGACCGCGGCCAACGCCACCCGCGTGCGCGGCCTGGATTCAGTCGACAACACCGTCGACTACTATCCGACCGTCCAGCGCCTGCCCTTCGACACCTACAACACGAACAGCGTCGAGATCAACCGCGGCCCGAACTCCATGCTCTTCGGCTTCGGCAGCCCGGCCGGCATCGTCAATCAGTCGCGCGCCACCGCCGTGGTCGACAAGAACGGCGGCCAGGTCGAGATGCGCATCGGCAGCTGGGGCTCCGAGCGCGTGAGCATCTCCGGCAACAAGACGCTCATCGATGGCAAGCTCGCCGTGTATGGAGCGGCCCTCTACGACAAGCGCGGCTTCCAGCGCAAGCCCTCGGGTGAGTGGACCGACCGCTACTACGCCGCGATCACCTTCAAGCCGTTCCCGAAGACCACGATCAATGCGAACTACGAGTACTACGACTCGTTCAGCCGCCGAGCCAACTACCTGACGCCGCAGGACTACGTCTCGCCTTGGATCGAGGATGGCCGGCCCGTCTGGAACCCGGTCACGCGTATGGTCACCTACCTCGACACCGGAGAGCGCAAGGGACCGTATGTGCTTTCCGCCGTCTCAGATGGTTTCAATGCCGCCATTCACGCCCCCGGCGGCATGGTGAACTCCGGGTCGACCGCCGGAACCTACAACTCCCCGACGCATGCAAGCGGGGCCAACACGATCAACGGCGCCGCGAACATGATGACGGCAGGCTTCAGCATGGTGCCCGTGACCAGCGGTGGTGGTGGCGGCTACGGTGCGACCAACCCGCTCTTCGTCAGATCGCTGGAGTGGAGCCGCGGCCTGAGCCCGCTCGCGATCAGCCAGGGCAGCGCCCAATACCTACCGTGGAATGTCAACGTTGGTACGGTGGCGCAGGGTGGACTGCCCAACACGGCGGCCAACATCACCAACCGCACCGCCGCCCAATGGCGCATCCTCGAGCGTGGGCGCAACACGCGGTCCACAGCCTGGGCCAGCCAGCCGTTCCTTCCCGATGGCCGCCCGCTCATCCCGAGCAACTACATCTTCTCCGGCGTGAACGACAAATCGATCTATGACTGGGAAAAGATCAACACGGCTTCGCCGAACTCCGGCGACCTCACTGTGAAGACGATGAACATCGAGTTCTCGCAGGAGATCCTCTCGAACCTGAACCTCCAGCTCGGATGGTTCAGCCAGCGCGCCGATGCGATGAACAACTACAACGTGGGCCAGCAGACCGGCGCGCGTCTCTGGGTCGACACCAACCTGTATCTCGCCGACGGCACGGCCAACCCGTATTTCGGAATCCCCTACCTGGAGGACTTCGAGGTCGATACCTACACCAACCCGGAGGACAACGACAACATCCGGGCCGGACTCGCCTACGACCTCGACTTCACCAAGAAGGATGGCTGGACGCGGTGGATCGGTCGCCATCGCCTGATGGGCATCTACACCCGCCAGGACCGCATTCAGTACCAGACGCGTTCACGTCAGGCCGTCACCGGTGGTGATGCGCGCTATTTCCCGCCGGCCGCCGGCGGGTCGTGGAGCTACGCGCAGAACGGCGGCAATGCCTCCCGCCTGCGCCAGTATTACTTCGGGCATCCCGCCTCGATCAACGTCACCAGCACCGACACACCGACCGCTCCGAATGCCGCGGTCACCGTGACCGGACCCGTGGGTCAGATCACGCAGAACGTCGGCTACTGGGCCAACGCCGGCGTCTACGGTGGCGGAGGCCAGACGGACTTCGCGATCCCGACCTACAACTGGAACACCGGCGTCTGGGAGAACGCCAACGTCGAGATGAGCACCGAACTCTGGTGGGCGGGCTCCCTCGCGAACCAGCGCGTCCTCGATTCGATGACGCTCGGCATCCAGAGCTACCTGCTGGGCGACCGGCTCATCTTCACCGGCGGAATCCGTCGGGACAAGAGTTCGTCGCGCACGACCCCGGTTGACCTTGCGCAGGCGGATTGGTTCGTCAACGGCCTCGCCTACGATCTCGACATCTACAAAAAGTTCTGGGGACCGAAGCAGGAGATCGAAGTGGATACACGTTCCTTTGGCGTCGTAGCCAAGGTTCTGAAGTGGGACGGCGGCGAGTTGAGCCTCACCTACAACGACGCGACCAACTTCCCGGCTCCGCCCACCGTTTCACACGACTTCTTCGGCAACGCGCTGCCCGACCCGGCCGGCTCCGGCAAGGACTACGGCATCGGCGTATCGATGTTTCAAAACAAGCTTGTTGCCCGCCTCAACTGGTTCGAAAACGAGTCGAAGGACTCGCGCGTGGGCAACACGCTCATGGACCGCACGTTCTTCCTCGAGCAGACCTACGTGCGCAACTGGGCCGAGGCTGTGGTGCGTTACCTCGACGGCGAGGACACCAGCGTGAACTTCATGAACGCCACGGTGCGTCCGCGCACCGCCGCGCAGGAGGCGCGTATCGAGGAACTGCTCAACCTTGGCTGGGGCGGCCCGGAGATGACGATCAACTGGCCGGCCGATCAGGGGCTCAACGTCCGCGGCACGCAGGACATCGCGGCCGAAGGCATGGAGTTCCAAATCATCTACAATCCGCTGCCGAACTGGAACCTCAAGTTCACGGCCTCAAAGCAGGAAACCATCTACTCCGGCATCAACCAGGAGTGGGCGGCCTGGGTCCTGCCGGGTGCCTCGGGAGGTCGTGAAGAGTATTGGCGCACGGTGCGCGTGCCACAGGCCTGGATCGACGCGGCGCCGGCAGATCGGCGCGATCTCACGAATGTAACCCTCAACTACAACTCGTCAGGGACAGGCCGTGCCGCCGACCTGTCGAACTTCTGGAATGGATACGGATTCGGCAACACGCTCCCGGGCTATCTCTGGAGCGACAACAATCCGGGCTCACGCAATCCGCAGGATTACTACGAGGCCAACATCCTCACGCAGCGTGCCGAGGCCGAGGCGCTCAGCGGCCTGCCCACGCCAAATCAGCGTCCCTATCGCGCGAACATCCTGACGAACTATGCGTTCCAGGAGGGGCGCCTCAAGGGCCTGGCCATCGGCGGTGCATTCCGCTGGGAGGATGAGGCCATCTCGGGGTACTACGGCAAGGAAGTCGACGATCCGGCTCGCGCGGGTCAGCTCATCGTCTCCGACCTCGATCGCCCGATCTATGTCGAGGCCGAGACCTACTTCGACTTCTGGGCCTCCTACACGACCCGGGTGTTCGACAACAAGTACGGCATGAAGGTCCAGCTCAACATCCGCGACGTATTCGAAAGCGGAGGACTGCGGCCGGTCGGGTACAATTACGACGGCACGGTGACCGCCTACCGTATCGTGGACCCCCGTCAGGTCTACCTCACGGCGACGTTCACGTTCTGAGTCGTCGTTTGTCTGCAGTAGATATTGCGTCTCGAGACTCCTCCACCGCAGGGTGGGGGAGTCTCTTTTTGATGCGTGTCCATGCGAGACACCCGCTCCCTGTGCGCCTTTCCGTGATCATCCCCGCCCGCGATGAGGCTGCGACGCTGGCCACCGTCGTCACGCGCGTCGCCGACACCGGGCTCGCGCATGAGATCCTCGTGGTCGACGACGGGTCGTGCGATGCCACACCCTCGATCCTGGCGGAGATCGTGCGACAGCGTCCGGGTCTCGTGCGCGCCTTGCGCCATGAACAGTCGCGCGGCAAGGGCGCGGCGATCCGGACCGGGCTCGCCGGCGCGACGGGCGACGTGATCCTCGTGCAGGACGCCGACCTCGAGTACGACCCGGCGGAATATCCCGCGCTGCTCGCGCCGTTTGCCGATTCGCGCATCGATGCGGTCTATGGCTCGCGCAATCTGCGCGCGAATCCGCGCTCGAGCTTTGCCTTCTACTGGGGCGGCCGGCTGCTCAGCGCCGCCGCCAACCTGATCTTCGGGGCGAATCTCACCGACGAGTCGACCGGCTTCAAGATCGTGCGCGCGGATGTGATGCGGTCGTTGGGCCTGCGCTGCGACGGGTTCGCCTTCTGCGCCGAGCTCACCGGTCGCCTCCTGCGGCGCGGCTGTGCCATCCGCGAGGTGCCTATTTCCTACCGCCCACGCACGTTGGCCGAGGGCAAGAAGATCCGCTGGCGCGACGGACTTGTCGCCGTGGCGGTGATGCTCCGCGTGCGTTTCGCCCGCACGCGTTGACGCGATCGGATGTGATGTGGTGGAGAGTGTGGTTTCCTGCGATCGCATGTCAGGACGGAGGGCGGTGCTCCCGCACCGCCGCAACCACGTGGAGGCATTCGCGGCCGCGCCGGAGCGCGGATCTACAGAAACGCGACGGCGCCTGGCTGCAGCGGTTACCCGGTGTGAGGGAGGGTCGATCGTTGCACGCGTGTCGCCGCCCATCCAGCATGCGCCCGATGTCGAAGCGACCCCAGCACCGCCCGCCTGCCCGGCCGCCGGCCGCGCGGCGCGTGCCCGTCGGTGGATGGATCGCGCTCGTCGTCCTCGCGATCGTCGCGGCCTACGCGAACAGTCTGCATGGGCCGTTCGTCTTCGATGATCAGGGCTCGATCGTCGACAACCCCACTATCCGCAGTCTCAGCCCTTCCGACGGTGTCCTCACGCCGCCAGACGCCGACGGCCAGACGGTGGGCGGCCGGCCGGTGCTCAATGTGTCATTTGCGATCAACTACGCCGTCGGCGGCCTCGCCGTGGAGGGCTACCACGCGACCAATCTCGCGATCCACGTCGCCGCGGCACTCCTTGTCTTCGCGCTCGTACGTCGCGTTCTCACATGGGGGCGCCCGGCCGAGGTGGTCGTGGCCGCGTCCCCGGAACTCATCGCCGCGGGTGTCGCACTCCTCTGGGGCGTGCACCCGCTCACCACGTCGGCCGTCACCTACACCGTGCAGCGGGCGGAGTCGCTCGCCGCGTGCCTGGCGCTGCTCTGTCTCTACGCCTTCGTGCGCGGCGTGGAGGCGCGAGCGCCCGCCGCGGCCTGGCGCTGGCACGGCCTCGGTGTCGTGGTGTGTTTTCTCGCCGTGGCGACCAAGGAGACGGCGGCGGTCGTGCCGCTGGTCGTCCTCCTCTTCGATCGCACCTTTGTCAGCGGCTCGTTTCGCGAGGCGTGGAAACGCCGTTGGCGATGGCACCTCGCGCACGCGGCCTCATGGGTGCTGCTCGCGGTCTTGATCATCGGTGCCGACAGCCGCGGTGGCTCAGCCGGATTTGCCGTCGTGACCTCACGCTGGGACTACCTGCTGACCCAGGCTGGCGCGATCGTGCGCTACCTCGGCCTCGCGGCCTGGCCGGTCGGGCTGACGTTCGACTACGGCACTTCGCTCGTCGCTGGACTCCGCGAGGTCGGCGCGCAGGCGCTGCTGGTGGTGGCGCTGCTCGGCACGACCGCATGGGCGATCGTGCGTGCCCCGGCGGCGGGATTTCTCGGAGCGTGGTTTTTCCTCTTCCTCGCACCCAGTTCGAGTGTGTTTCCCGTGACGAGCCAGACCGTGGCCGAGCACCGCATGTACCTGCCGCTCGTGGCGCTCGTGACGCTCGCGGCGCACGGGGCGAGTCGGTTGCGCCCGCGTGTCGCGTTTGTGTGTGGTCTGGCGGCGGCGGTCGCGCTCGGCGCGACGACGTTTGCCCGCAACCGCGACTACCACACCGCGGTCGACCTCTGGGCCGACACCGTCGCAAGACATCCCGGCAACACCCGCGCCCACACCAATCTCGGCACCGCGCTCGCCCAGGAGGGGCGTGTCGAGGAGGCCATGGCCAGTTTCCGCGAGGCGCTGCGTTTGTATCCAGATCATGCTTCCGCGCACTACAACCTCGGCGTCGCGCTGGCCGGCCTCGGACGATCCGCGGAAGCCTTTGAGCATCTGGGCGCGGCCGTGCGGCTGGAGCCGACCTGGGCCGACGCGCGGTTGAACCTGGGCAACACCCTCGTGCGCCTCGGCCGTCCCGGCGAGGCGGTGGCCGAGTATCGCGAGGCGCTGCGGCTCCAGCCCGGAGCCGTCGACGTGGAACTCAACCTCGGGCTCGCGCTCCTTGCCCTCGACAGACCCGCGGATGCGGTCGCGCCGTTGCAGCGTGCCGTGGCGGGTCTGTCCGACTCGGTGGACGCTCGGTTCGCCCTCGGCAACGCGCTCGCGCGTTCCGGAGATTTTCCGGCGGCGATCGCGGCCTACAGCGAGGTCGTGCGCCACGCGCCCGCGCACGTCGCGGCCCGCGCCAATCTCGCGAATGCCCTGCTCGTCGCGGGTCGTACGCGTGAGGCGATCGCCGAATACGAGACGATTTTGCGCCAGCGTCCCGGCGACGCGGCGGTGCGCGCCAACCTCGAGCAGGCGCGGGCGATCCTGCGTGCCGGGGGAGCGGAGACGGAGGTTCGTCCATGAAGACCCCGCATCCAGCACCGACTCCGGTTGGCGGGGTGCGAGTCGGCTGGTGGCTCGCCGCGCTCGTGCTCACCGCACTGGTCGCCTACCACGGCACGTTTCAGGCGGAGCTCGTCTTCGACGACCGCGGGTCGATCCTGGAAAACCCCACGATCCGGCGCCTCTGGCCGCCCGGCGAGGTGCTGTCGCCGCCGATCCACGGCCTGCCCGTCACCGGGCGTCCGCTGACCAATCTGTCATTTGCGTTCAACTACGCCATGCACGGTACGGATGTGCGCGGCTACCACGTCGTCAATCTCGCCGTCCATCTCCTGTGTGCCTTCACGCTCTTCGGGGTGGTGCGCCGCGCGCTCGTGCAGGCGCGGCGGGTCGCGCAGCCGGGTGACGCGAGCGCGATCGCCGGGGCGACGGCGCTGCTGTGGGTCGCGCATCCGCTCATGACGGCGGGCGTGACCTACGTTTCCCAGCGCGCCGAAGGCCTCGGCAGCCTCTTTGTGCTGCTCGCGCTCTACGCCTGGCTGCGCAGCCTCGAGTCGACCCGCCCGCGCGGCTGGCTCGGCGCCGCCGTCGCCGCCTGCTGGCTCGGTGTCGGAGCGAAGGAGTTCAGCGCGGCCATCCCCGTGCTGCTTGCGTTCCACGACCGGTTGTTCGTGGCCGGGTCGTGGCGCGAGGTCTGGCGCCGGCGAGGGCTGTTCCACGTCGCGCTCGTGGCCTCGTGGCTGCCGCTCGCCTGGCTCATCCTCGGCACGCAGAACCGCGGCGGCACCTGGGCCGGCGACTCGGGTTTCACCCCGTGGGAATACACGCTGCTGCAGTGCCGTGCGCTCGTGCACTACCTGCGGCTGGTCATCTGGCCGGTGTCGCTGGTCTTCGACTACGGGAGAAACCTGCCGCAGCCGACGTGGGCGGCCGTGCTCCCTCAGGCGGCGGTGATCGCGGCGTTGCTGGGCGCGGTCGGTTATGGTCTGGTCCGACGTTCGCTCGCGGCCTTTGCGGCGCTGGCGGCCCTCGGTGTGCTCGCGCCGACCTCGAGTTTTGTGCCCATTGCTGACGCGATGTTTGAGCATCGCATGTATCTGCCCGCGGCCGCGCTGATCGTCGTGGTTGTCGGAGGGACGTATCGGAGATTCGGGCACCGGATGTGGTTCGGCGTCGGGCCGCTCCTCGTCGCGCTCACCGCGGGCTCGATCGCGCGCAATGCCGACTACCGCACGGCTGTCGGCCTCTGGTCGGACACGGTGCGAAAGATGCCGGCCAATGCCCGGGCCCAGGGCAACCTCGGCGCCGAACTCTCGCGCGTCTTCCGGCACGCCGAGGCCGTCCCGCATCTCGAGGAGGCGTGGCGCCTCCAGCCCGGCGTGCCCGAGGTGGCGCACGACTTCGCTGTCGCCCTCGACTTCGCCGGCCGGCGCGGCGAGGCGATCGGGATGTACCGCGAGGCGCTGCGGCTCGCGCCCGACAGCGTGCTCACGCAGCTCAACCTCGCCAACGCCCTGGCCGAGACCGGCGCCCAGACCGAGTCGATCGCGTGGTACACCCGCGCGGTGGCGGCGGCGCCGCAGTTCGCGCCCGCGCACACCGGACTGGCCCGGCAGCTCCTGCGCACCGGCCGCCTGGACGAGGCGATCGAGCACTACCGGGAGGCGGCGCGGCTGAGCCCGGCGGATGCCGAGGCGTTCTTCAACCTCGGCGACGCGCTCGCGCAGGCGCGTCGGTTGCCCGAGGCGATCACCGCCCTGCGCGAGGCCGTGCGCCTGCGGCCGGACTACGCCGCCGCCCTGACCAATCTCGGCAACGCGCTGCTCCTCTCCCAGCGGACCGACGAGGCCGCCGCGGCGTTTCGCGAGTCCCTGCGCTTCGCGCCGGATCCGCGCACGCATACGAATCTCGGATACGCGCTGGTCCTGATCGGGAAACCCAGCGAGGCGCGCGCGCAGTTCGAGGCCGCGCTGCGGCTCGATCCCGGCTACCGGCCGGCGCGCGACGGAATCGGGCGCCTCGGCCCCGTGCCCTGAGTGGCTGCCTCAGCGGGCGCCGCCCGGCGTGAGCCCCTCGGCGAGGGCGCGCAGCGTGTTGTCCGGCCACGGAACAGCCAGCGCGGCGGTCAACTCGAGCAGGTCCGAGAGCGAGCCTGCGCTCAGGTGGCGGATCGCACGAGCGTCTGCGCTGGCAAGGGCGCGGCTCAATTCGGTCGCGGCGCGACGCTCACTTCCGGCAATCGCGAGCACGGTCACCACACGCAGGTGATCCTCGAGAGGGAGGGCGCCGCCGCCCTCGAGCAGGGCGGAGACACGCCCGGACGTGGTCGTGAACGCGCGCGCATCTTTGCGGCGCGCCTGCATCATCGCGAGTGTCGCCTGGGCGGCGAGGTCGTCGGCAAACGTCGCGAGCGCGGGCTCGAGTGCGCCCGCCTCGGAAGTGCGGCCCATTTCCATCAGGTACGCCGCGGCGTCGACGGTCACGCGCGCGGGGGGCCGCGACGCCACCACCTCGAACACGCGCACGACCTCGCCGTGAAGAAGCGGGTGTTCGGGCAGGCGGTGGGCCAGCGGCTTGAGCCAGGGCGGGACCCGGCCGTGCTTGAGCTGTTCGACGAAGGCGTCCGTGGGCACGGGCGCCGCGGGCGTGAGCCCACGATGGAGGCGCACGCACGAGGCATCGCTCGGATCCCAGGAGAAGAGCACGAGGTGTGTCACGCCGGCCTGCTCGGCGATCGCGCGTGCCGCGTCGGGAGTCCGGGCGCCGAGGAGCGCGGCGGTCGTCTTGAGGCCGTCGATGTTTTCCCAATACATCGTGCCCAGGCCGCGCGCGCCGGCGAAATGGATCAGGCTCGTGGTCTCTTCCGGTGTCGCGGCGATGACGAGCGGCTCGCCGGCCGTGCGAAGGCGCAGGCGATGGGCGAGATCGCGCTCGGCGAGCCGGCGAACGTCGCTCGCGGTGGGCTCGGCCGCGAGGGACGCGGAACGCGCGGCGTGGATGAGTCCGGGCAGGAGCGCCAGCGCCGCGACGGCGGCAGTGGGCCACATCCGGCGCGTTCCCCCGGTCGTGCGCAGCGCGGCGGCGACGAGGAGCAGGCCGAGTCCGCTCGCGGCTCCCCACCAGCGGATCTGGACCACGGCGAGCGCGAACATGGTGCAGGCCGCCCCTGCCGCGACCGCGAGTTCGTGCCGCGCGGCGGAGGTGCGGCATCGGCGCGCCAGGAAGATGAGCGCCAGTATAAACAGCAGCGCCGGTGCGAAGCGCCCGACGAGCGCCAGATCGAGCGTCCGTCCGGCCAGGAATCGACCGAGACTCTGGAACTCGGCGATGTAGTCGCCGTGCAGCGCGCTCAGGAACGGATCGGCGACAAGAAACACCGCCGTGCCCCGGATGGCGATCACCACGCCGGGCAACACCGCGACGGCGGCCGCGACGAGCGCCCCGGCGATGTCGCGCGGCTTCAGCCGCGGGCGTGGCGTGCAGCAGAGGCGCGTGATCGCGGCCAACAGCTCGCCGCCCGCCCACCACGCGAGCGCGTAGATCGGGTGAATCACCTCGAGGCGCCAGGCCGCGTGGCCGGGCAGGTATTCAATCGCCCACGCCAGCATCGCGCCCGCGCCGCCGATGGCGCCCCACCAACGCCAGGCCCGTGCTGCAGCGCAGGCTTCGGCGGGAGTACGCGACCCTCGGCCGAGCAGGGCGGCGGCACCGCCGCCGAGCGCGATCCCGAGCAGCACCGGCACCATCGTGGCGGCGCTGAGCCAGAGACCGAACGCACCGGCGAGCGCCGACGCCGCGTGCCACTGCGGGAGGCGTGAGTCGGATACGTCGCTGCCGCGCATGAGCAGCAGCACGGTGGCGATCGCACAGAGGGTGACAGGCGCGTGATGGTCGGCGTTGCCCGCCATGAATTGGACCGAGAACGGCTCGCACCCGAGCCACCCGGCGACGACGACGAGCGCGGCGAGTGCACCGAACCGGCGTGCGACAAAAGGCATCACCGCGATCAGGGCCAGGCCGAGGAGGACCGGTCCGGCCCAGAGCGCGCTGCGCTCGATCGCGAGGGGCAGAGGTGCGCCGGTGCAGACTCGATCGATGTGCGCGAGAGTGAGCAACCACCAGCGATAGGGCGCGCCCCAGTGGACGGGGCGTCCGGGCGGCGCGTTGTCGTAGGCGACATGCCTGACGCGCCAGTCGCCGCGCGCGGACATCGCCTGGGTCTGCATCACCCAGTGCAACGCATCCGGGGCGGTGACCGGGGGAATCAGGCTCCGGCGCTCCAGCGCGTATCCGGTCGTCGACCCGGCATCGAGGGCCGGCGCGTTGACGGCGACGCCGTAGTGGCCGCTCAACTCCAGGCAGCGCTGCACGCGGCCCCGCGCATCCCAGCCGGCGAAAGCCAGGGCGACGATCAGTGGCACGAGCCAGGCGAGCGTGGGCGCGTAGCGGCGCGCAGGCGAGATCACGGGTCGATCCTTCGGTGCCCGCATGGCTGCGTCAACGTCCACACCGGACCATCCCGCACGCGACGCGATCGGCGTTGGCCATGAGCGTGAAGGTCAGGCCCTTCGCCGGCAGATAACGGAAAGCCGAGCCGTCGCCGATGAAGACCTGGCGCGTGCCGTGCAGCCGACCCGCGGTGTCGGTCGTGAACGGCTCGTCGCGCCCGCTGATGGGGAACTGGCCTCCGTAGTGCAGGCTCGAACCCGGGCCGGAGTGAACGCGACGGATCGGCCACGCCCCGAGCCGCCGCATGGCCCACAGCAGCGCGCCCTGCCTGTCGCGTTTCCGTGCCTCCACGTCGGGGGAATCGGGTGCCACCACTTCGAGCACCGTGCCGCCGTCGGCGCGCGGCGCGAGACGACAGAAGCGCCCGGCGGCCGGACGATCCTCCTCCTCGAGCGCCCAGATGACAAAGGCCGGCGCCAACGCCCGCATGATCCAGAGGGAGTCGCGCGCGGGCAGCGGCGACTCCTTGAGCAGGCGAAAGAGCAGGAGCGAGCGATACGAATACATCTGCGCCTGCACGAGCGCGCTGCTGTCGCCGGTCGGGTCGTGCAGCATCGTGAGTTGCGCAAGGCTGTGGCAGCGCTCGATGTGCGGACGGCCGAGTTGGCGCAGGTGCACGCAGGGCACGTAGAGGTGCGCGTTGCACACGAGCGGGACTTCGCGGGCGATCTCGCGGAACGACTCGAGCACGATGCGCGTGGTGCCGAGCGCGCCGGCGGCGAGAAACACCTGCCGCGCGCTGAAGGTTCGCTCCTCGCCGTCGGCGACCGCCCTTGCCGTGACGCTGACCAGGCGGTCGGACGATTCGGCGAAACGCGTCACCAGCCATCCCGGGGCGTAGCGGAACCCATCGTGTCGTTGCAGCCGCCGCACCGTCAGCTCGGGGCGATACACGCTCCCGCCGGAGTCGCCCCAGAAGTCCATGTCGGCGAGATCGTGCGCCGGCCGCTCGTCGAGCGGCTGTGAGAGGGCCGCGAGCATCGGTAGCCCGACACGCACGCGCCGGCGGTGCAGCGCGGAGCGCTGGCGCGTGTAGGCGGCGAGCAGGGCGGAGGCGTTGTGGTCGAGGGGCAGCGGGGGCTGCAGCGACTCGAGCGGGCCGACCCAGGCCGCCGTGTCGTCGTGGGATCCGCTGATGCCGATGCGCCGTGCCACGCGTTCGTAGGCGGGTCGCAGCTCCACCGGAGTGAAGCCGGCCTGGCGCAGCTCGCCGTCGGTGAACGGGAAACTCACCGCACCCCACGCGGCGCCGAGTCCGCCGAGCGCATGGCTCTCGAGGGCGGCAAAGTCTTCAGCCAGGATGCCGGCGTATCCGGCAGCCAACTGCAGCACATGCCGGCGCGGCGGCGTGACCTGGGGCGCCGCGCCGAGCCGTGCGAGCGGCACGCCGGAGAAGTCGTCGCCGAGGAAGTAGCGATGCTGTGCCCGGTCGTGTCGGCGCAGGTCGAGGAAGGCGCCCCGCGGCGCCGCGGTGCCGGGCGCCGCGGTCGTGCCCGTATCGAGCATGAGGACACGACATCCTTGCTCCACGAGCGTCTCGGCCGCCTGCGCGCCCGCCGGGCCCGAGCCGACCACGATCACGTCAGCGTCCACGTTCATCGGCTCGGGGGACAAACGGCAGCAGGGCCATGCCACCCAGGATTTTCGCGGCACTCGCGCACGCGCGCCAGGCCAGGCCGGCGAACAGGCGCATGCGAGTGGGCGGCGGCTGGAGGAACCAGGCGGCGTGCTCGGGCGTGGCCTCGAGGATCGCCGCCATGAGCAGCAGACGCTGGCGCAAACCACAGCGCGGGCGCATCAGGCCTTGCGCCGCCTCGAGCCAGCGCAGCGACCACGGGTGACGCCGGACAAAGTCCGTCGCAGGGCCGGGCGTTTCTCCGAAAAGGTGTCGTGCGGCCTCGATGTAGCGATCGCGCAGCTCGGGCGACGGTTCGACGTGCAGGAGATGGTGAGCGAGGGCCCGCGCCTCCGCGTGCCAGGCGCGATCGGACGCGGAGCCAAAAACCTCGTGCAGTCCGCGCGCGAGCGGCCGCGGTGCGAAGGCGAGATCGCGGAGGGCCGGCGCGGGGTCGATCGCGGTGTCCTGGGTGGAGCCGAGCACGTTGCTGACGGAGATCGGCGCACGCGGCCAGAGCGTCCGCAGGATGCGCACCGCCGGCAGCGCGAGGGCGAGCGGCAGGTGGAACGTCGGGCGGCGTCGTCCGAGGTGCGCTGCGATCTGGTCGATGAGCGCGTCGAAGGGCAGGAGGTCGGGGCCGGCGATGTCGTAGGTGTTTCCCACGGTGGACGGCGTCTCGAGGCAATCGACGATGACCCGGGCGACGTCCTCCACGTGCACGGGCGCCGACAGCCAGCGACCATCCCCACAGACCGGTACCACCGGCAGCCGATCGACGAAACGCTGGACCGTGCCGAACACGCCGGGGTCGTCTGCACCGTAGACCAGGCTCGGGCGCAGCGTGGTCACGACGAGGCCGGACGCGGCAAAGGCCTCGTCGGCGGCGCGCTTGGTGCGGCCGTAGACGCCGGGGCGCGGGAGCTTGGCCGATTGCGTGCTGACGTTGATGATCCGCGTCACGCCCGCCGCGCGAGCCGCGTCAACGAGATGGCGGGCCCCGCCGACGTTGGTCGCCTCGCTCTCGGGTTCGTCCATCTTGCAGGCGGCAAGGCTGATGGCGGCGTCAGTACCGGCCAGGGCGGCCGACACCGCGGCGGGATCGCGCACGTCCCCGACGAGCATCACGACGCCCTCGCATGCGGAGAAATCCGGCGCGTCCGCATGGTGGATGAACGCTCGCACGCGCCAGCCGCGGCGCGACAATTCCGATACGACGCGCCGGCCGATGAAGCCGGCTGCGCCGGTCACCAGGGCTTCGCGGGTTGGGGTGCCCATCGGGCATCAGCGCACCATCCGGCGCGGGACGCGCCAACGCAAAAGGCGGGGTGCCGCCTCGGACAGTGCGATTGCGCCGAAGGCGCGGCCGGCCGCACTCCGCGCTCGCCGCCGGCGTGCCGGGGCGCCTCCTTGGGGGCGTGGTTGCTTCATCGGAATTCCCCTCGGGCACGCTCGCCGCGGTCAGCATGGTCGGCGTCTCGGGCGGCGTCGTGAAGCGCCTGCGCGGCTTTCACAAGGGGCGGCACACCGTGCCGGATGCGGTCAACCCCGCGACCGAGGCGTTTTTCGCGCGCATCGCGGCGGACGACATCGCCGAGGAGGCCGAGTCGTGGTTTCAGCGCGTGCGGACGGCGTGTGGTTACCGGCGCAGCGAGTTGCGGCTGGAGACGGGCACAGCCGGCGCGCTCCTGCTGGCTCGCGATTTCTCCCTCGAGATCGCGTGGGCGCTCGATCCCGCCGATCCGTCGACCTATGGGGTGGCGCGGACCCTGCGGGATGTGCGTGATGCGGCGTTCGTCCAGGGCGAGGCCTGCGAGAGCGTCTTTGCCGGGACCTTCTCGCGGCTTGTCTTCACGCTGAGTCGCGGGGTGTCGGTCGAGGCGGTGATCGATGCCGTCGAGGCCCTGCCCGAGCCGGCGCGGCTGACCGTCGCCTATCCGGCCGACTGCTCGATGTGCACCGTGCAGGTGCCGGGAGTGGAGGCTGTGGTGCGGTGCACGGGCGCGACGCTCGAACTCGAGTTTCCGCGCGCAGGATCTCCACGCGAGTTGATCGAGGCCTTTGGCGCCGTGCGCACGGCCTTCCGGTTCAGCGAGAGCGGTCCGCTGGCGGGTCTGTGGTGATCGGGGCGTTGGCGCCGGGAGCGGTGCGTCGCACGACTTCGACCGCGTCGCCGCGACGGACAACGCCTCCATGGATCACTTGCGCAAACAGACCGCGGAGGCGGCGCGAGCGATTCGTGGGCGCGCGTATCCACGCGAGCACCTCGGCGCCGTGACGCGCGGCGAATTTCGCGCAGCCGTCGTTTTCGACGTCGGACACCTCGAGGATGCTCGTGCCGACGCGCAGGCGGGTGCCGGCGGGCACGTTGGCGACGCTCAGGTCCAGGTCGACGAGGAGCGTGTCGCCGGGATGGCCCGGGTTTCCTGTCAGGTCCTGGATCAGCGCGATCGTCGGCGCGTGGGCGATCGCCACCTGAACGCGCGGATCGGGGTGTCCGTCGGGAAGATACATCCAGGTGCGCCGTTTCCAGCGATCGCCGATTGCGCCGCGCCGTGGGCAGAGTTCGAGCACGTCGGGAAACGCACGCTGATCGAGATCGGGCCGGACGCAGACGCAGGTCACGATGCCCTCGTGATTGTGAGATGGCGGCAGCGCGGCGAGGCGGGCGTCGAGCGCGGCGAATGTCCAGGACATGGTGGACCGCAGAATCCGGCTAGGGTGATGCGAAGGCGGGATTGCGTGCGAAGACCTGGATGAGGTCCGTCTCGGTCCCGAGGCCGACACCCGAGTTTCCGCCGAACACGTAGATGCGTTCGCCCACTACAGCCGCGCAACCGTAACGCACGCCCTCGAAGCCGGCGCGCACATCCTCGGTGTTGCGCGTCCGCAAGTTGTAGGCGACCACGGAGCCCAGGTCCGAATAGTCCCCGAATAGAAACAGTCGATCCCCGAGAAGCACGAGCGCATGGGCGCCGACAGGACGCCCCAGTGGAGGCAACGTCTTCCATTTGTCCTCGCCCGGCACGAACATCTCCACCGCGTCGACCGCCTTGCGGCTGCGGTATCCTCCCACCACGAGGATAAACTCGCCGACGACCTCCGCCCGGGCCTCGCGCGGCGTTGGCATGGGCGGACCTTGCGTCCAGGTGCGGAGCTCGAGGTCGAAGACGTCCGTCCGATTGGTCTGTGCCTTGATCGAGCCGGATTTGAACTTGGTTCCGCCGATCAGATAGGCCTTAGCCCCGAGTTTCACGGCGGCCATCCCGTACCTCGGCTCGGGCATGTCCGGGCCGAACGAAACCTCGCCGGTGGCGGGATCGTAGATCTCCACCCGACGCTCGAAGGCGGCGGCGTCCGCTCCGTCGCACTGGCCGCCGAAGATGAAGAACTTCCCTCGATGCTCGATCACGGCGTGGTAGCGTCGGATGAGCAGCGTGCCGGGCGCCGATTTCACCGTGGCCGTGACTGTATCCAGGATCTCCACCTCGGTGATGCCCGCGCGCGCTGCGGGTACCGACTGGAAGGAGCGACGAACCTGCAGCTCACCGTCCCGCACGGCGAGTTCCCGGGCTGGAAGCAAACCGTCGATGACCGCCGCACCCCCGAAAACATAGATGCCCTGGTCGAGGATGGCGCAGGCCGCGCCCTGCCGCGCCTGCTGCAGACGGTATTCTGCGACCTTGATCAGAGGGGACTTCGAATCTTTCTCGGAGGCGGCAGACAAATCCAGGAGGACCAGCGCTGCGGCGAGTCCGGCAAGCACGGGCCTGATGGCCTGAAAACAGCAGAGGTTCATGCTGTCTATTCCCGACGATCTGGCGGGGTGCGCCGAGGCCGAAACGCAGTATGTCGGGCCGAAAAAGACACGCACCGGCGGCACTTTGGCTTTACAGTGGTATATCGATAAATCATCTCCCGGAAATGCCCCGCCTTCTTCGCTTTGGTCTGATCTGCGCGCTGGTTGTGTCGGCCACGACACTCAGCGTCCTTCGTGTCAGCGCGTCCGAGCCGGCTGGCCGTGAGCGCATCCCATTCGACGCTGGCTGGCGTTTCGCGCTCGGTCATGCGTCCGATCCGGCGCGCGATTTTGGCCATGCGACCGGCTTCTTCTCGTATCTGGCAAAAACCGGATACGGCGACGGCGCGGCGTCCGCGGCGTTCGACGACCGCGGCTGGCGTCAGGTCGACGTGCCGCACGACTGGGCGGTGGAGGTGCCGTTCGATGCGCGCGGCAGTCACAGCCACGGCTACAAGGCCGTGGGGCCGCGCTTTCCCGAGACGAGCGTGGGCTGGTATCGCCGGCATTTCGCGATTCCGGAGAGCGATCTCGGCCGTCGGATCCGCATCGAGTTCGACGGCATCTACCGGGCGGCCCGGGTCTTCGTGAACGGCTTCTTCGTCGGCGAGGAGCCCGGCGGTTACGCCGCAGCCAGCTACGACGTGTCGGACTATCTCAACTACGGCGGGGACAACGTCGTCGCCGTGCGCGTCGACGCCTCGATGGAGGAGGGCTGGTACTATGAGGGCGCGGGCATCTACCGCCACGTCTGGCTGCTCAAGACGGATCCCGTGCACGTCGCGCAGTTCGGCACCTGGGTGCGCACGGACCTCGTCGAGGGTTCGGCCCGGCTCACCATCGAAACCACGGTGGCCAACGAGGGCCGCGCACCCGCCGATGTGGCCCTGGTGCACGAAATCTTTGATCCCGCCGGCCTGTCTGTCGCGCGCACGGGCAACCCGGCGCCGGCGGCGCTTGCCGCCGGCGCCCGTTCGGTGCGCGAGGAGGTCCTCGCGGTGCGGGCCCCGCAGCTCTGGTCGCTCGTGGCGCCGCACATGTACCGCCTTGAGACGACCGTCCTGCGCGACGGGCATCCAGTCGACCGATACACGACGCCGTTCGGCATCCGCACGATCCATTTCGACCCCGACCGCGGCTTCTTTCTCAACGGCGAGCGCGTGACGATCAAGGGCACGAACAACCACCAGGACCACGCCGGCATTGGTGTCGCCCTGCCCGATGCGATGCAGGAGTGGCGCATCCGCGCACTTCAGGCGATGGGCTCGAACACCTACCGCACCTCGCATCATCCGCCCACACCCGAGCTGCTCGACGCCTGCGACCGGCTCGGCATGCTCGTCATCGACGAGACCCGCCTGCAGGGCATCAATGAGTTTCACCTCCGCCCGCTCGAGCAGATGATCCGGCGCGACCGCAATCACCCGAGCGTGATCCTCTGGTCGCTCGGGAACGAGGAGTGGGCCATCGAGGGCAACATCAAGGGCGCGCGCATCACCACCACGATGCAGGACTTCGCGCGGCGCCTCGACCCGACCCGCCGCACGACCGTCGCGATCTCCGGTGGTTGGGGTGGCACCTCGACGACTGTCGATGTCGCCGGCGTGAACTACATCAAGCAGGCGCGCGTGGACGAACAGCACCGGCTTTTCCCGCAACAGATCATCGTCGGAACCGAGGAGACCACGACGCAGGGCACGCGCGGCGTGTATGTCGACGACCGAGCGCGCTGCCATCTCGCGCCTGTGGCCGACGGTTCCTCGGGAGGCAATGCCGAGCTCGGCTGGCAGTTCTATGCCGCGCGCCCGTGGGCGGCCGGCGTGGTCTACTGGACGGGTTTTGACTACCGCGGCGAGCCGGTGCCGTTCGGCTGGCCGGCGATCAGCTCGCAGTTCGGCATCCTCGATACCTGCGGTTTTCCGAAGGACGGTTTCTACTACCTGAAGAGCTGGTGGAGCGACGAGACGGTGCTTCATCTCTTCCCGCACTGGAATTGGCCGGGGCGGGAGGGCGAGGCGATCGAGGTGCGCGCGCACAGCAATTGCGAGGAAGTCGAACTCTTCCTCAACGACATCTCGCTCGGCCGACAGCGCATGCCGGTGAACGGCCACCTTGCGTGGCCGGTGCGTTACGCGCCGGGCGCGCTCGTGGCCCGCGGGTACCGCGGCGGCCGCGAGATCGCGGTGGCGCGCGTGGAGACGACTGATGCGGCGGCCGCCGTGGCGCTCACGCCGGATCGCGCGACGCTGACGGCGGACGGCCGCGACATCGCCGTGGTCACGGTCGACGTGCGTGATGCGGTCGGTCGCATCGTGCCGACCGCCAACGCGCGCGTGACCTTCGCTATCAGCGGTCCTGGCCGGATCATGGGCGTGGGCAACGGCGACCCATCCAGCCACGAACCCGATGTCTTCGTCGCGACGGTCGCGTCCGTGCCGCTCGGGACGTGGGCGCCGCCGGAGGCCGCCGTGACGGAGGGGCCGATCGTATTCGAGGCGACGTTTGATGCGCCGGCCGTCCCGTCGGGAGGCTCGGCCACGCTGCTGCTCAATGCACTCGGGCCGAGGCAGACCGTCACGCTCAACGGCCGCGTGCTCATGCGCGACGCCACGCCCGCGCAGGCGCGGGCCGAGGTCGCGCTGGCGGACCTGGCGTTGCAGTCAACCGGGAATGTCCTGCGCGTCGAGGCCGCGCGTTTCGCCGAGTGGTCCGCGCGCGAGGCTATCCGTCAGGTACACCCGGCCGCATGGCGGCTCAGCACGCCGCCGCCGCCCTGGTCGCGGTCGGTCTTCAATGGCCTGGCCCAGGTCATCGTCCAGTCGACGGGTGGCCCGGGCGAGATCGTGCTTTCGGCGACGGCCGAGGGACTCGCTCCCGCGCGCGCGGTCGTTCAGGCGCGCGAGGCCGGGCGCTGAGGCGCGCACCCGGTACAATCATCGGCCGGCGGACCTCGCGGTGCCGCCGGCCGTCTTGTTCCTAGGTGGGATTCGGTTCAGGCCGCACGCCGGGCGTGCTCCGGGTTCGGGTCGGAAAACGGGACGATCTTGTCGGACGCCGTGTCCGTGAGACGGGCGGAATCGTGACTGGCCTCGGACTCGAGCGCGGACGGACCGTCAAGGTCGATCGAGGCGATCGGTGTGTAGGAAAGCAGGGCAATCTCGACGATGCCCCAGACAACCGTGAGGCCGAACGCGACGGTCGTCATGGCGGCGAGGGGGCCGTTGACGTAGGCACTGACGGCCGTGGACAGCGTGAGGGCGGGTCCGATGGAGGCCGAGAAGATGGAGCGGGTGGGGGTGCTCATGGATGTGGTCTGTTTGTTGTTGTTGCGTCCATCCTACGGGATCAGCGGAGGAAACACCATGGCCCGCCCGACCCGGGCCGACCGGCCCAGCGTCATCGACGCCGGGCGCCACGGCCCCCCGTGGGGTGTCGCGGCGATTGCCGTGGGCCGGTCCGGGCCTTATCGTAACCGGCGTTCCGCAGATGCATCTTCGAGGAACCTGCTTGTTGTCATGAAGACCTCCCTTGCCCGATCATTCCTCCTGGGGGCCGCGCTGAGCCTCGCGTGTTCCCTTGTCGTGCCCATCGTCTCGGCTGATCCCGCGTCATTTGCCGCCGGCTCGCGCTGGTGGTGGGGTGGACACGGCGAGCGCGATGCCAAGGGCACGCCGCCGGTCATCACCGATCAACCCGACTCCCAGATCGTCGCTCCCGGAAGTGATGTGACCTTCACCGTGGTCGCGGTGCCGGATCCCGATATCCAGTTCGTCCAGCCCGAACCCATTCTCTACCAGTGGCTCTTCAACGGCCATCCGATCGATGGTGCGACGGACGCCACGCTGGTGCTCGAGGACGTGGCTTTCCGCCACGCCGGCATGTATTCGGTCGTGGTGCGCTGGGGCCCGGGCTGGGTGCGGTCGCTCCCTGCGACGCTCTCCGTCGCCTCCGACTCGCTCGTCGGCGTGACCGGTCCGGCCAGCCAACTCGTCGACAACGGCGGCGACGTGACGTTTGCGGTCACCGGCGGCGCCGACGCGCTCACGTATGTGTGGCGTTTCCACGGGCGCGCGCGCCCGGTCGGCACGCAGTCGTCGCTCGCCATCGCCAATGCCGGCACCACGGCTGCGGGCACGTACAGCGTCGAGGTCAGCGATGCCTCCGGCCTGCTGGCCCGCTATGTCGCCACATTGCGCATACACACCGACGCCCGGCTGGTGAACCTCTCCGCCCGCGGCGTGGTCGGGACGGGCGCCGAGCGCATGATCGTCGGTCTGGTCATCGGGGGCGACGGCGCCAAGCGCGTGTTGCTCCGCGGCATCGGCCCCACGCTGGGCACGAAGTTCGGCGTGGCCAACAGCCTCCCGGATCCGACGCTCACGCTCAACCACCGCTTCGGCCACAAGCTCGAGGAAAACCTCGACTGGGGCGGCACGCCGGAGCTGGTGCAGGCGTTCACCGATGTCGGGGCCTTCCAGCTGCCGATCGACTCCGCCGACGCGGCGCTCGCCACCACGCTCGAGGCCGGCCTCTACACGGCCTGGGTCACCGGTGAGGACGACGGGAGTGGTGTGGCGCTCGCCGAGGTCTACGACGCCGACCTCGAGGCGCCGACGACCGAGCTGGTCAACCTGTCGGCCCGCGCCTGGGTCGGCGCAGACGAGAAGGTCCTCGCCGCCGGTTTCGTCATCAGCGGCACCACGTCCAACACCGTCCTGATCCGCGGTATCGGCCCGACGCTCTCACTGAAGTTCGGCCTGCCGCGCGCCCTCGCGCGCACGCGCATCGCCATCTATCGCGCGGGCGATCGCGATGCCTTCATCACCAATGAGGTGTGGGGCGACGACGAGGACGTCGTGGAGACGGGAGAGCTGGTCGGTGCGTTCCGTCTCCCGCCCGGCCTGCGCGACTCCGCGGTCATCGCCACGCTGCCGCCCGGTGCCTACACGGCCGTGGTGAGTGGCGTGAATCGCGAGGTCGGCATCGCCCTCGTCGAGGTCTACGAGGTGCGCTGAACCTGCGCCGCGCGATTCCGCGGCCGGGCCTGCCAGGGTGCGGGCCCGGCCGCCGTGTTTTCTACGCGGCCGGGATGTCGCCCAGCACCAGGTCGACCACGTCCGGCGCGATGCCGTGCGTGATGGGAATCTGGAGACAACGATGCAGGAAGAGGTCGGGCGGCATCCATTCGCCCTCGTATTTGATCCGGTGCGTCCATGCACAGACCGTGAGCATCTGCGTGCGCATCGCGGCGATCCGCGCGCAGAGGGCCTCGTCCGACAGCGCGGCCTGGGCCGCCTGCGGCGAAGCGAATTGTCCGGTGGGTGCTGTGTTCATGATGACACGCCACACCCTGGCGCTTTTCCCGGGCGGCGCAGCCGCCCTGGGACGAGCGGGCGGTTTGGAGCCGCGAAGCGCATGCTCGCTGCAGCCGGGCGATCCGTGGGGCGGGCGTTTGCGTCCGCGCCCATTTGCGGTTCAAGTACAGGTGAGAGTCCGTCGATCAGTAGCTCAGAGAAGGGTTCGCGATCGAGTCGGGAGGCAGCGACACGGGCCAAGAAACGCCGGTGTTCGTGCGTCTCAGGTATCGGGAGTGGTTCAACGTCGGTAACAACACGGAGGAACGCTCATGAAACTCACAGCTCTCCTGGCCCAGCGGCAGGCCCTGCTCCGGCAGGCCCACCTCGCCAACCTCGCCTTTGCCTACGATCGCCTCGGGGATTTCGTCGTGCGCATCGCGCGCGCCGGCCTGCGGGGCCCGGTCCTCCTCAAGCGGGCCGACCCCGAGCACGGCCGCGACTGGCCGGTGCTCATTCCGCTCTACGGACACCAGTCGGTCATCGACGAGCATTTCACCGACGAGGACATCATCGATCTGGCCGACGTCGTCGGGTATGCCCTCGACGCGATCGAGCCGGAGATCGTCTTCGACCTGTCCGAGCTCGAGACACTCTTCCGTCGGCCGGTGCGGCTCGCGCTGGAGGAGGCCGGCATCGGCGTCGACGAGCGCTCTCTGCCGCCGTCCCCGGGCGAGGGGCACCACGGAAATCTCCACAGCTCGACCTGCGACGACGACGAACTCTAGTCCGGATCAATGCCGTCGAGTAACCACGGATCCCGCAGGGAGGGATGGATAGACACGGATGCCCGAGTGAAGGTGCCGAGCTTTGCCACGCGTGGTGACCAGGCACCGATTCGCAGGGTGGAGACGACGGCCGCATGGGCGTGTGTGACGGCCGTGTCCATCTTTGTTCATTGATGGTTCTGCTGCATCAAAAATTCGTCCTTGCGCGCCGCGGGATTCAAGTCCGTGGTGATGGCGTCCGATCACATCATCGGGACCGTGATTGAGAAATCGCGCGCCCGGTACGACAGCGAGACAGTGGACTTGCAGCGTCAGTGACTTTGACAGGGTTCGAGGTCAGGACAGGCAGCAGTCGATTCAGGTTCGTTGCCAGGGATCGAAGCAAAGACAGGCAGTCCGTCAGGCTACCGATTGATCTTTGATTGTGGATTTTTCGCGGATCACCGCGTCGGGCGGAGCCATGGCTCCGGGGCGGCGCGCCGGGATTCGCGGCGCGGAGCGGGGCGACCCGGTCCGCGCGCACGAGAAAACAAGGCATCAGGAGTGGTTCAACGTAACGTCGGCAAACACACGGAGATAACGCTCATGAGACTCTCGAAACTTCTACAACAGCGCGAGGTCCTGCTCCGCCAGGCGCACCTCGCCAATCTCGCCTTCGCGCACGAGCGCCTCGGCGATTTCGCGGCGCGCATCGCACGCGGCCGTTTGCGCGGGCCCGTGAGCCTGAAGCGCGCCGACGACGATGCCGGCCGCCCGTGGCCCACGCTCACGGCGCTGCTCGGCCACCAGTCCGTCATCGAGGAGCATTTCTCGGACGAGGACATCATCGATCTAGCCGACGTGATCGGCTACGCGCTCGACGTGCCGGAGGGCGATGTCGTCTTCGACCTCGCCGAGGTGAAGGCGCGTTTTCAGCAGCCGGTGCGGCAGGCCCTACAGGAGGCGGGTGTGCAGGTCGACGATCACTTCGCGCCACCCGCCGGAGATGAGGCGCACGGAGACATGCAAAGCCCGGCCTGCGACCAAGACGAGCGCTGAGCCGGCGCGTCGACGACTTCGAGGTTCACCCGGACCCAGTCTTGCCATGGACTGGGCCGGATGAGCCGTGAGATGTGTTATCGATGCTTCTGGCCGAAGGCGCACTGCTGGTGCACCTCGATCGAGCCGATGCACACGCGCACGCGTTTCGTGCTGCTCATGCATCCGAAGGAGTGGAAGCAGGAGAAAGCTGCGACCGGCCGGCTCACCCACCTGTGTCTCGCGGACAGCGAGGTGCACATGGCGCTGGAGTGCGACGCACATCCGGCCGTGCAGGCGATCCTTGCCGATCCGGCGTGGTATCCGGTGCTGCTCTATCCGGGCGAGGGCGCGCGCAATCTCTCGCGCGGTGAACTCACCCCGGTGGATCTCGGCGGCCGGCGGCTCGTCGTCTTCGTCCTCGACGCGACGTGGACCTGCGCGCGCAAGATGCTCAAGCTCTCGCCCGCGCTGCAGCGGCTGCCACGCATCGTATTCACGGCCTCGGCACCGAGTCGCTACGTGATCAAGCGCCAGCCGCAGGCCGGGTGCCTCTCCACGCTCGAGGCCGTGCACGAGACGCTGGTCGCGCTCGAGCGCCACGGGCTCGACCTCTATGAGCGGCCGGAGCAGCTGCTCGCGGTGTTTGACCGCATGCAGCAGTTCCACCTCGACATCGCGCGCGATCCGGCGCGGGCGGGGCGGCGGCACCATCGCGACATCGCGCCGCTGCCGGATGCGGCCATCGTGCGGCGGTTCTCCGACAACGCACCGGCTGTGCCGTCCAAGCGGCGGCGCTACATCCGCGGGCTCGGGTAGCGCCGGCCTTGACTGTCGTCTCAGTGCTCCGCGCCGATCTCGCCCGGCTTGAGCAGCGGCGCGAAGAGCGCCTTGTTCGCGGCCTTCATGTAGGCTTCCTTCGCCTCGATCGTGCCATCCTTCACGCGCGCCATGAGGCTGTTGTCCATGGTGATCATGCCGTCGGCGCTGCCGGCCTCGATGATCGCCTTGATGTTGGCGATCTGGCCGGAGCGGATGGTGTTGGGCAGGGCCTCGTGCGGGAGCAGGATCTCGTGCACGGCGCAGCGGCCCTTGGGCACGCGGCGACAGAGCAGCTGCGCGACCACGCCGGCGAGGCAGCTCGAGAGCATCACGCGCACCTGGTTCTGCTCGTCGGCGGGGAAGGTGTTGATGATGCGGTCGACGGTCTTCGCGGCGTTGTTCGTGTGCAGCGTGCCGAAGACGAGCATGCCCATCGAGGCGCAGGAGATCGCGAGCTTGATCGTCTCCATCTCGCGCATCTCGCCGAGCAGGATGATGTCCGGATCGTGGCGCATCGCGCCCTTGAGCGCGGCGGCGAACGATTCAGTGTGCTCGCCGACCTCGCGGTGCACGATCACGCTCTGCTTCACCGGGTGCACGAACTCGATCGGGTCCTCGATCGTGATGATGTGCCGGGCGAGGTTCGTGTTGATGTAGTCGATCATCGCGGCGAGCGTGGTCGACTTGCCGCTGCCGGTCGGGCCGGTCACGACCACCAGGCCTTCGCGCAGGTGGCAGAGACGCTTGAGCTGCTCGGGCAGCTTGAGGTCGTCGAAGGAGAGGATCTTGGCCGGGATCTGGCGGAAGACGGCGGCCTGGCCCCAATAGTTGTAGAGGAAGTTGGCGCGGAAGCGCGCGAGCCCCGCGATCTCGTGGGCGAGGTCGAGGTCCTTGCGCTCGAGAAAGTCCGCCCAGCGTTTCTCCGGACAGATCTCCTTGAGCAACGCCTCCATCGTCTGCGGCTCGATGGGGGTCTCGCCGATCGGCACGAGCGCGCCGGAGATGCGCGCCTTGGGCGGCAGGCCGACGGTGAGGTGGAGGTCGGAGCCTCCGCGCTCGAGCATGGTGCGCAACAGGGCGTCGACGGCGGCCATGGTCAGGCGGAGAGCTTCGCGCGGATCACGCGGTTGGCGATGTTGGCGTGCGCGGTCTCGGTCGAGACCTTGCGCTCCTGCCAGAGATTGAACACGACCGTATCCATCAGGCACATGCCGTCGCGCGCACCGGTCTCCATGGTGTTGCGCAGGCCCTGGGTCTTGCCGTCGCGGATGAGGTTTTGGATCGCGATGTTGCTCACGAGGATCTCGCAGGCGAGGACGAGGCCGCCGCTCGTGCCGGGGAGCAGCCGCTGGCAGACGATGCCGCGCAGGCTCTCGGCCACGCTGGCGCGGATCTGCGTCTGCTGGGCGGGCGGGAAGACGTCGAGGATGCGGTTGAGCGTGGTGGCGGCGTCGCTCGTGTGCATCGTGCCGATGACAAGGTGCCCGGTCTCGCTCGCGGTGATGGCCATCTCGATCGTCTCCAGGTCGCGGAGCTCGCCGATGACGATCACGTCGGGATCCTCGCGCAGGGCGCCCTTGAGCGCGGTGAAGAACGACTTGGTGTGCGGGCCGACCTCGCGCTGCGTGACGTTGCAGCCCTTGGGCGGCTGCACGACCTCGATGGGGTCCTCGACCGTGATGATGTGGTCGGTGCGCGTGGTGTTGAGCGTGTCGACCATGGACGCGAGGGTCGTGGTCTTGCCCGAGCCGACGGGGCCGGTGACGAGGATGAGGCCGTTGTGGTAGGAGAGGAGCTTCTCGATCGTCGGCAGGTGGGCGGCGAAGCCGAGGTCGGCGAGCGACTTCGTCTCCGGCGCGACGATACGGTAGGCCCCGGCCGCGCCGTTCTTGTGGAACATGAGGTTGACCCGGTAGCGCTCGCTGTCGCTCAGGGCCAGGGCGAAGTCATAGTCCTTGCGCAGGAGGTAGGTGCGCTTCTGGCCGCTGGAGAGCAGGGCGACATTCAGGCGGAGGGCGTCGTCGGGCGTGAGCGTATAGTCGGTGAGGTAGACGATCTCGCGGTGCTTGCGCACGAACGGCCGGGCGCCGGTGGTGAGGTGCAGGTCGCTCGCGCCGAAGCGGGCGGTCGCGCGCAGCAATTCGCGCAGCCCGGAGGCGACCTCCTCGTCGGGCATGGCGCCGAGTTCGGCGAACACGAGGCCGACGCTGGGCATCGTGCCCGGCGTGGCGGCTCGCGCCGGGCGGCTCGCGAAGGGATCCTGCGGCGGACCCTCGCCGCCCGTGCGTGCGTGCGCGATGTTGGCGAGTTCCTCGAGGACGGGCAGGTCCGCGACCACGCCCGTGTTGAGCAGGTGCTGGGCATAGCCGAGCAGGTCCGCCTGCGGGCCGACCTGCTCGAGCGCGCGGCGGCACTGCGCGGGGCTGCAGAGCCCCTTCTCGACGCAGAGCCAGGCGAGCCAGCGGATGCCGTTGTTCATGGAATGTGAAATGCCGGCGAAGCAGCGGAGGCTGATTCGGCGTGGCGGGGGATGCGTGGTTTCCCTCCCTCCTTTCGGCGCGCAGGCGGCGATCTGGAGCGGAGTCTCCGGCGAATCTCCACGCGGCCTCGTGGAGGCGCGGCCGGCGCCCGCCGACGCGGGGCTTGACCGCCGGGGCGCCTCGTGCCGTTTCAGTCCGCATGACACGAAACGTGGGCATCCTGATCTACGACGAAGTGGAGGTGCTGGATTTCGCGGGGCCGTATGAGGTTTTCACCACCGCCTCGCGCATGGCGGCGCGCGTGGCTCCGGCGGAGCCGGCGCCCTTCCGCGTGTTCACAATCGCAAGCCGCGCGGTGCCGGTGCGTGCGCGGGCCGGACTCGCGTTGTCGCCGGACCACGATTTCGGCCATCATCCGTCGATCGATGTCCTCGTGGTGCCCGGCGGCGTGGTCACGCGCGAGCTGGCGCGGCCCGAGGTGGCGGTCTGGATCGCCGACGCGGCGGGGCGGAGCGAACTCACCGTGTCGATCTGCACAGGGTCCTTCCTGCTCGCGCAGGCGGGTTTGTTGGACGGGTGCACGGCGACAACCCAATGGGAGGACCTCGACGACATGCGGCGGCAGTTTCCCGCAGTGCAGGTCGTGGGGCGCGCGGGTCTGCGTTGGGTCGACCAGGGACGTGTGGTCACGTCGGCCGGCATCTCGGCCGGCATCGATGTGAGCCTGCACGTGGTCGAGCGGCTCGTCGGTCGTGCGCTGGCCGAGCGCACGGCGCGACAGATGGACTTTGACTGGACCGAGAACCGCTGAGGCGGAGGCCGCGGCTCAGCGGCGGCGCTCGGCGACCTGGCGCGCGCGGGCGAGGGTGAGCCTGAGGCTCGCGGAGTCGACCGGCTTGGGCAACAGGTCGGCGAAGCCGGCGCGGCGCAATTGGGCGGGATCGAGCGTGGACGCGTAGGCGGACATCAGCACCACGGCGGCCGGTCGGTCGGAGTTGAAGATGCGCTCACCGAGCTGCATGCCGCCGAGGTGGGGCATGGTGAGGTCGGTCAGGACGATCTCAAAGGGCTGCGGCGCGGAGGTGAAGAGGTCCCACGCCTCGAGGCCGTGGGAGGCCGTGGTCACGGTGTATCCGAAATTGGTGACGAGGCGCGCGATCACGCGCAGCACGCCGGCGTCGTCGTCGACCACGAGGACGCGGCATCCCGTCGGCGGCGGACCGGCGTCGATCGGGGCGGCGACGGCGGCCTCGGCATGGAGCGGGAGGTAGACGTGGAACGTCGCGCCATCGCCGGGAGGGCTGGTGACCGCGACGGCGCCGCGATGGCGCAGCACCACGCTGCGCACCACCGCGAGCCCGAGGCCGGTGCCCTTGCCCGCGGGCTTGGTGGTGAAGAAGGGATCGAAGATGCGCTCGAGATGCTCGGGGTGGATGCCGGTGCCGGTGTCGTGCACGGTGAGGTGGGCGTAGCGGCCGCTCGGGAGTGAGCCGGCCTGGCCGGGCGCGTCGGATGACGGCAGCGTGATGGCCGAGAGCGAGAGTGTGATGCGGCCGGGCGGGTCGATCGCGTCGGCGGCGTTCTTCGCGAGGTTGAGCACGATCTGCTTGAGCTGCGTGGCATCGGCGAGGACCACGTCGTCGTCTCCGGTGGTGGCGAGGTTGAGCTGGATCGATTTGGGCAGGGCCGAGCGCAGCAGTTGCAGGGAGCTGGCCAGCACGTCGCGCAGCGACACGGCGGCGAGGGTGGGCTCGCCTTGGCGGCTGTAGACGAGGAGCTGCCGCACGACGGCGGAAGCGTGGGTGGCGGAGGCGAGGGCGAGGCCGAGGTTCTCGCGGTGCTCGCTGTCCTCGGGCAGATCCTCGCGCACCATGCTGACCCAACCGGTGATCGTGGTGAGGCAGTTGTTGAAGTCGTGCGCGATGCCGCCGGCGAAGTCGCCCAGGGCCTCCATCTTCTGCGCCTGCACGAGCTGTTCGTTGAGCTTCTCGCGCTCGCGATGGGCCGCTTCGCGTTCGCCGCGGCTGCGCGCCAGGGTGTCGAGCATGGTGTTGAGCGCCTGGCCCAGGCCGGCGATCTCGTCGTCGCCCCGGGCGGGGACACGCACGGAGAGGTCGTCCTTCTTGCCCACGCGATTGATGGCCGCGTGCATCGCCTCGACGCGCGAGACGACCGCGCGGCCGAGCAGCATGTGGAAAACCACGCCGCACAGCAGCGCGATGCCGGCGGATTGCAGGACGATCAGCAGGACCGTGCGTCCGGCCTCGGCGTGGATGGGACGGTCCAGCACGACGTGCAAGGTGGCGATGGCTGCGCCGGATGGGTCGCGCACGGGAATGTGCGCGACGAGCGTGTCGTCCGTCGGGCGGGCCACGAGCACGCCGCCTTGGTCGATCGAATCGAAGCGCATGTCGGATACGCCGGGTTCCTCGTCCATGCCGCCGGCGTGCATGGCCACTGGAAGGCGCGCGAGTGTGGAGATCTCGGTGGTGAACGCTCCGTCCATCCGTCGGCCGACGACGAGTGCGCCGGCCGGCCGGCCATCGCTGTCGGGCTCCAGCAGGGGAACGCAGGCGATCATCCAGGGTTCGCCGGCGATGAGGCGGGCGCCCCTGGGGCGCGTCGCGCCGGCGGCATCGCCGAGCACGGCGTCGACGTCGCGCGCGAAGGTGCCGGCGAAGTCCGGGTCGGCCGGGGTGGTGGCCTCGGTGCCGGGCGCGTGCAAAACGCCGCCGGCGAGCCTGCCCTCCACGGTGAAGACGAGCATGGTGTTGACGCGGAGATTCTCGAGGGAGTCGCCGAGCCAGTTTTCCGTGGGATAATCCGGCATCTCTCCTCGCGCGTAGAGGACGGTGTCGCCCCACTCCCCGTAGTCGCGCGCGATGCGCTCGACCTCGTCGGTCTGGCGCGTGAGCAGCCCCTGCACGCGCTCGACGTCGCGCACGAGCTGTTCGTGCTCGAGGCTTCCGAAGCTCCGGAGCACGGTGCGGCTGGCGATCGCCAGCATGAGCGCCACCGTGACTGCGAGCGCAGCGAGCACGACGATCCACGTCTTGGTCCGGAGTTTCATGGAAGCGGCGCGAGATTGGGGCCGGCGCGGCGAGACAGGAATCTCCAAACTCCGGGTCCGCGCGCGACGCCGCCGATCATCGGTGCGCGCGCAGGAGCGCCGTGGCACACCAGAGCACGGGAGCCTGGCCGTGAAAGTCCCCGGTGGCGCGCGGTCGGTCGAGATAGTATTGGCGGTCGTCCTTGGTGCCGGTCCCGACACACACCTCGCGCACGTCGCCGTGCTCGTCGATGTAGGTGGTGAGCGCGAGCCACGCGCGTCGTGCCGCTGGGCCGTAGCTGGCCGACTCGAGCCACCCGTGGTCGACCCCGGTCACGAAAGCGAAGGTGAACATGCCCGTGCAGGACGATTCGGGCCACGCCTCGGGTTGGTCGATGAGTTGGCGCCACATCCCGTCTGCGCCTTGGTGGTCCAGGAGCGTGCGCATCATCTGGTGGTAGCCGCCGAGGATGCGGGCGCGATCACGATGGTCCTCCGGAAGCTCGCGCAGAAGCTCACTCATGCCCGCAGCCATCCAGCCGTTGCCCCGACCCCAGAAGAACGGGGTGTCCGGCGCGTGGTAGAAGAGGCCATTGGGTCGCTGCAGGCGGTCGAGGTAGGCAACCATCGCGGAGGACGTGCGGTCGAGATAGTGGGCTGAACCTGTCGCGCGCGCGGCCTGCGTCTGGAGCGCGGTGATCATGTACATGTCGTCGATCCAGAACCGCGCCTGGTTGGTCAGACCGTCGGGGCGCGGGCGGTCCCACTGGCCGTCGGCGAAGGCCAGGCCGAGCGTGCGGTCGCGCACGCGGCCGTGTTGGAGGTAGAGCTCCAGAGGCACGACGCCGAAGACGGAATGGTCGACATGGTCAACCGGCGGCACGTAGGCCTGCTCGGCGCCATGGAGGGGCTCGAAGCGCGCGGCGAGCCGGCGGCCCAGTGCCTCATCGCCGACTTCCCGGGCAAAGGTGAGGGCTCCGTACCAGGCGCAGATCTCCGCATAGTGGATCGTGCCGCTGGATGGCAGGAACATGTGGGGCGTCTCGAGGAATCGCGCGGCCACGCGCGCACCCACGTGGCGCGGGTCGGACGTCTCGGGCCAGGAGGCAAATGGGTTCTCCTGCGCCGCGCATACCACCTGGCCGGCGGCGATCACCATCACGCCGGCGAGCATCAGCACGCGGGGCAAAACGGGCGGGGGCATGCCGACGACTCTGCGATGGGTGCCAGCGTGTGTCCGGCGGTTTGCGTGTCTCACTGTGGAGCACACGACGAACGGTCCGGTCTGAGGTCCGCCTCGGGGGATCTCAACGCCGCTCGCGCAGCGCTTGGTCCGCCGCGACGTCGTCGCCGGACCACACCCGCGCCTGCGTCCACGGCATCGCGGGGGCGGTCCAGAAGGGATCGTCGGCGGGGAGCCCGAGATGCACCAATCCGGTGAGGCAAAGGTACAGACTGCCTGTCGCGATGTAGTGTTCTCGGATCGACGGCTGGTGCCCCACCGCGCCGACTTGCAGCCAGCCGGCGGCGTCGAACATCCCGGGTGCCTCGCTCATGCGTCGCACCACGGCCGTGAGCCCGCTGCGCACCGCCGCCGGCGGGAGATCCGCGGGGAGTTCATGCTGCAGCGCCATCTGGGCGAGGTGCTGGAACGCGCCGAACCGATAGGCGCTCGATCGGCCGATGATCGGGAAAGTCCCTTCCGGCGAGATCAGGCGCTCCTGCACCGCGGCATAGCGCCGGGCGCGCTCGAGCACCATGGGCAGGTGGTCGCCGAGCGGGTGTCCGCGGCGCGCGCATACACGCAGGACGTCCACGAGCATGGGCTGGATGACGTAGCTGTTGTAATAGTCCCAATGGAGTTCCGGGCCGTCGCCATAGGTGCCGTCACCGAGATACCATTCCAAGTGGCGCTGCACGGCGGTCTCGATCGGCGCCATCTCGCAGGCCTCGGACAACTCCCATAGCGCGGCCTCGACCATGGCGGAGAACAACAGCCAGTTGCTCTGGCCCGGCTTGATCACGCGCGAGCTCGCGAGCGCTGCCAGCACCCGGCCGCGCTGCGTCTCGTCGAGGCGCGGCCAAACCTGGGTGCGGGCACGCAGCAGCCCGTGGGCAAGAAAGGCCGTGTCGACCAGCGGTTGTCCGCCGCCGTTGCCGAAATTGAGAAAATCCGCCGAGGCCGGGTCGGTCGCCTGCACGAGGGCGCGTGTCGTCAGGTCGATGAACCGCGCGCGCTCGAGTCCCTCAGGCGTCTCGTCCGGCCCGAGTTCGAGCCAGGGCGCGATGCCGGCGAAGGTGCGCCCGAAGGCCTCGAGGTGCGTAAACGCCGCGCGATCCCTCTCCCAGGCATGGACGGGCAGGCGTTCCCGCAACCGACACTCGGCCAGGGCGGCGAGCACGGGCTCGGCGACGCGCGTGAGCACCGCG
>JACSRI010000017.1 GCA_014879845.1 Opitutaceae bacterium | reverse complement strand
GGGGGGTCAGGTCTACCTTCTACACTCTACGCCCCACGGCACCGCGTAGAGTGTAGAAGGATCGCGGTAGGGACGGCCCTTTCGGGCCGCCCCCCGCACAGAACCCGGCGAGCGGATTTCCCGCACCGGGCTCCCACCTTGGGTCAACGGGTCGCAAAGCGCACCTCGGGCCAAGGGTGACGAATCTCGACCTCGGGAAGCGGAAACTTGCGCTCGAAGTGGCGACTCTTCTCTACCGACCAGCGCCGACCGTTCTGACTGCGCCGTTGAAGCTGACGCATCCAGGCATTGCCGACGTGACGGCGGAAGCGTTTGAGAACGTGCTCGTTCGTGGGCACCGCGAAGTACTCGAAGTGTCCGCGAAGCACCGCCGAGAGCCAGCTGTGCGTGACGCGCGCGTCCTCGTGTCGCCGCCGACGGAGCTCCGAAGAGACTTCCATCAGCGCTCGTTGCCGTTTCTTCTTGGAGGTGAACCGCACGAGCTGAAACCACCCGTTTGATGGGTCCTTGCCGCAGACGTGCGTGAAACCGAGAAAATCGAAGGACTCGACCTTACGGCCGAGCTTCGCACTCCGCTCACGCGCGAATCGCCCGAATCGCAGCACCCGGGTCTTTTCCTCGTGCAGCTGTAGCCCGAAGGATGACAGCCGCCTTGCAAGAGCGGCTCTCACGACCTTCGCGTCTCGGCCGTCCTCGAAGGCCATGACGAAGTCGTCGGCATAGCGCACGAGGTAGATACCCCGTTTGCTGTGCTTTCGCCCCGCCTGGACCCAGAGGTCGAGCACGTAATGCAGGTAGATGTTGGCCAGAAGGGGGCTAATGATGCCTCCTTGCGGCGTTCCTTCCTGCGTCTCGTGCACTCGGCCTTCCTCCATGACGCCTGCCTTCAGCCACTTCATCAGCAGCCTCACCAGGCGTCGATCCGAGATGCGGTGCTCGATGAACTTCTGCATCCACCCATGGTCGATGGAGTCGAAGAAGTTGCGGATGTCCGCGTCGAGCACCCAGTCCGTTCGTTTCTTCCCGATGACGTACGCGAGCGCATCCAGGGCATCGTGCGCCGACCGCCTAGGGCGGAAACCATACGAAAATCCCAGGAACATCGCCTCGTAGATGGGCTCCAAGACCATGCGCACGGCCTGCTGCACGATCTTGTCTTCGAGCGCCGGCACGCCAATCGGCCGCTGCCGCCCGTCGGGCTTCGGGATGAACACCCGTCGCACCGGTTGTGGGTGATAGCTGCCGCGGTGTATCCGGCGCACGAGGTCGGTGAGGCGAGCTTCGAGACCTTGGCCGTACTCGCTCCACGTGACCCCATCCACACCGGCGGCCGATCGCTTGGACAGGCGCCGAAACGCCTGCTCGAGCAACGAAACGTCGATGTGGCACATCAGGTTGTTGAACTTCGTTCCCTTGTCTTTGGTTGCTTTGCGTCCGACTCGCTCCAGTTTCGTGGGCGTGCTTCCCCGGCTCTGAGTCCGGCGCACGTTTCGTGGAACGAGTTTTCCCTTGGCCTCGCCCCTTCCCTCCATCGACTCGACGGGCGTTACCCGCGTCTTCGCCGACTTCATCGGTACTATGGGCTCGTCCGACTCCTCGAAGGTTTGCGACCGCGGCTTTCGGATTCTCCCTTCCCGCGGCTGCCTGCCGGCGGCCATGTCGCACGACGAGGCGCCTTCGAGGTCTCCCGGTTCCCGTACAGATGGCATGTGCGAACGTGCCAAGCTCTCCGACTCCGGGCGAGCGGACGCGACCAGGTCCACACTATCGGTCGCGCCCGTGCTGTCTTCCACTAGGGGGAGTGTGTCGACCTCGCCGCCTGACTTCTTTCGGAGCTCCATCACCCGGCCCGCTCGCGCGGCCTCCTACGCTTCGCGCACGGGGTCACCCCCGTGCACGCAAGGACTGGCCTTCCCGGCTGTGGACTCTTGCCGGGACAGGATTTGAACGTCGATTCTCATCTTCCTTCTCACCTGCTTCCTTCTGCCGGTCTTTCCCGGCGCATCCCCCAACTCGCCGCCGCTTCGCGGCGTCGGTCTTCCCCAAATTCGGGCTTCGCCCGAATGGGGAAGACGGGTCGCTCCTAGACCGAAGCGTCGTCGCAGAGCACCACGAGCGGCTGGTGGTTCCTCGGCCCGGCGTGGCGGTCGGGCTCCGCTCATCGGCGCACGCTCTGCGCCACGCCGCTCGGTGAGCTGACGCGTAATGGTGAGCTCGCCCGCGTCTGCGCGCTCGAGCAGCAATGGGGCGGCGTGTCACAGATCGTGCGCCCTGGGTCGCGAAGCCCGCCCACCACGCCGGGCCTCGGAGTCTTCCTGCCCCAACTCCTGGAGGGGGAGATGTCAAGAATGGTTCTTCGCGTGGCCAGGGCCCACGACGCAGTTCGCGCGTCGGGCGGTTGGCTAGCAGTCACGGAGTAGCGCTCGGGGCTGGCGCCTTTCCAGGTACGCGAGTCTGGCGGCGCTGATCGAGACGGCGTGTCGCGGTGCGGAGACGATGAGCTGCTGATGGCGTTCTGAAAGTAGATGTCCGTGCCTGTCCGATTAGGGCGGCACGATCCTCCTGGAAGGGCCTCTTGGGTCCATGGCTTCAGTAGATGCTCCGAGGACGCACAACCTCGCATGGGGACCTCCGCTGCGCGTACAGGGGGCCAGTTGGGGCATGGGTGCTTGTCCTCGAAGTTTTTGGGAGCCGCCGGCGAGCATTCGCTCCATCTGCACCGAGAGCGCGAGTGGCGAGCAGCTACTTCGCGTCTGTCGTGCAGTGCTTGGCCGGGTCGTACTCCTCCTTTTTCTTCCAGATCGCCAGGGTGGCCGAAGCGATGCGACGTGCAATCGTCAGGCGGGCGAGCGGTGGCTTGGAGTTCTGCAGCAGCCGGTCGTAGTCGCGGCGCAGCGGGTGATCGGTCTGGGCGATGACGCTGAGCGCCGCGCCTTTGAATATGGCCTTCAGCAGGGGATTGCGGTTGCGGTTGAGGCCGCGGGTGTGGGCGACCTGACGGCGCACCCAGCGCTGGCTCCGCTCGTCGCGCTCGTAGTCCGACGAGCTGCGCGTGACGATGCCGAGGCCG
>JACSRI010000254.1 GCA_014879845.1 Opitutaceae bacterium | reverse complement strand
GGAGGAGATCATCTTCGGCGGTGAGAAGAAACTGGCGGCCGCGATCCGCGAGGCCTACGCGATCTTCAAACCCAAGGCCATCGCGGTCTACGCCACATGCCCGGTCGGCCTGATCGGCGACGACATTCACTCCGTCTGCCGCCAGGCCAAGGAGGAACTCGGCATCAATGTCTTCGGTTTCTCCTGCGAAGGCTACAAGGGCGTGTCCCAGTCCGCCGGGCACCACATCGCGAACAACGGCGTGTTCAAGCACATGGTCGGCCTGCTCGACGAGCCCGATCCCGAGCCCTACCGCATCAACGTCCTAGGCGAGTACAACATCGGCGGCGATGCCTGGGAGATCGACCAGCTCCTCAAGAAGTGCGGCATCCACGTCACGGCGACACTCTCGGGCGACATCAGCTACGAGCAGATCTGCAAGTGCCACACCGCCGACCTGAACGTCGTTATGTGCCATCGCTCGATCAACTACATGGCCGAGATGATGGAGACGAAGTACGGCATCCCCTGGATCAAGGTGAACTTCATCGGTGCCGAGCAGACGTCGAAGTCGCTGCGCAAGATCGCCGCGTTCTTCGAGTCGAAGCAGCTCAAGGACCGCGTCGAGGAGGTCATCGCCCAGGAGATGGCGGCGCTCCGCCCGATCCGCGACGACGTGAAGTCGCGCCTCCAGGGCAAGACCGCCGCGATGTTCGTCGGCGGCTCCCGTGCCCACCACTACCAGCATCTCTTCAAAGACGTCGGCATGCTCACCGTCGCCGCGGGCTACGAGTTCGCCCACCGCGACGACTACGAGGGCCGCGCCGTGCTTCCTTCGATCAAGGTCGACGCCGACTCGCGCAACATCGAGGAGCTCGAGGTCGAGGCCGACCCGGTGAAGTATCAGCCGCGCAAGACGCCCGAGCAGCTCGAAGCGCTCAAGGCCGGCGGGTTCTCCTTCAAGGACTACGACGGAATGATGCGGGAGATGAAGAAGTCGACGCTCGTGATCGACGACATCTCGCACCACGAGATGGAGAAGCTCATCGAGACCTACAAGCCCGACATCATCGGATCGGGCATCAAGGACAAATACGTCATCGAGAAGTTTGGCGTGCCCTGCAAGCAGCTGCACAGCTACGACTACGGTGGTCCCTACGCGGCCTTCACCGGCGCGGCGAACTTCTACCAGGAGATCGACCGCATGATTAACACGAAGGTGTGGAAGCTCGTCACGCCCTCGTGGAAGAAGCCCGGCGAACCCACGGAGAAACTGGGACCGGGCACCGAGACCGAGCGCAACAAGGCGATCCGTGAGGTCGTGGCCGGCATGGCCAAGGCCTGGAAGCCCAAGGCAAAAGCTGAAGCTTCCGCCTGATCTGAAACCTGAAATCTCAAATCTCAAATTCCCATGCTAGACGGAACCACTGCAGAAGTCGTCGAACGGAAGGCACTCCGCATCAACGCGGCCAAGACCTGCCAGCCGATCGGCGCCATGTATGCCGCACTCGGGATCCACAGCTGCATGCCCCACAGCCACGGATCGCAGGGCTGCTGTTCGTATCACCGCAGTCATCTCACCCGCCACTTCAAGGAGCCGGTCATGGCCACGACCAGCTCGTTCACCGAGGGCGCCTCGGTGTTCGGCGGCATGGCCAACCTCACGCAGTCGCTCAAGAACATCTTCTCAATCTACAACCCCGAGGTGGTGGCCGTGCACACGACCTGCCTCTCGGAGGTGATCGGCGACGATATTCCGACGATCGTGCGCAAGTCGAAAGAGGAGGGCTCCATCCCGGATGGTAAGGTCGTCATCCATGCCAACACGCCCTCGTTCGTCGGATCCCATGTCTATGGATTCGCGAACATGGTCTCCGGCATGGTCAACTACCTCGCCGAGAAGACCGGCACGACGCTGAACCAGGTCAACGTGATCCCCGGTTACGTCGAGCCCGCCGACATGCGCGAGATCAAGCGCCTCGCCGCCGCGATGGGCGTGAACATTGTGATGTTCCCCGACACCTCGAACGTCCTCGATGGCCCGCTCACCGGGCAATACAAGATGTATCCGGAAGGCGGAGCTACCGTGGCGCAGATCAAGTCGTCCGGCGACAGCATCGCCACGCTCGCCCTTGGCCACTTCGCCTCCCACGTGCCCGCCGCGACGCTGGAGTCGAAGTGCAACGTGCCCGCCGCTTTCATGGAGCTGCCGATCGGCGTCGGCCCGACCGACCGCTTCGTCGACGCCCTGCGCAGCTACGGTGGAGTCGAGGTTCCGGCCTCGGTCGACCTGGAGCGCGGCCGCCTCGTCGACCTCATGAGCGACCTGAGTCAGTACTTCCACGGCAAGCGCGTGGCCGTCTCGGGCGACCCCGACCAGGTGATCGCGCTCACCCAGCTCCTGCTCGAACTGGAGATGAAGCCGGTTTATTGTATCACCGGCTCACCCGGCAATCAGTTCGAGAAGCGCATGCACGAACTCCTCGACGGCCCGGTGCCGGACGCGAAGATCAAGCAGAACGCCGACCTCTTCGAACTCCACCAGTGGATGAAACAGGCGCCGGTCGACCTGCTCATCACCAACACCTACGGCAAATACATCGCCCGCGTCGAGAACGTGCCGTTCGTGCGCTTCGGATTCCCCATCCTCGACCGCGCGGCCCACCGGTTCTTCCCGACCGTCGGCTACGCCGGTGCGATCAACCTGATCAACCAGATGCTCAATGCGATCCTGGACAAGAAGGACCGCGAGTGCGCTGAGGAATGGTTCGAACTTGTGCAGTGAACCGATCTGGAAGGCCGCGCTCCCGCGCGGCCGCCGGCATCGAGAGCTGATCGCGGTCCGGCGGGAGCCGGACCCTCCATTCAAGCGACCACACCCACCATGTCCTCCGACATCGACATCCTTCCATCCCGCACCGCCTCCATCGCCGAGGCGGGCAGGGCCGGCGGTCCGATGAAGTGCGGCAAGGTGAGTGTCGCCGGATCGGTCAGCCAGCGCGCGTGCGTGTTCTGTGGCTCGCGCGTGGTGCTGTATCCGATCGCTGACGCCCTTCATGTGGTTCATGGCCCGATCGGCTGCGCGGCATACACCTGGGATATCCGGGGAGCGCAGTCGAGCGGGCCTCAACTCTTCCGCAACAGCTTCTCCACCGACCTGCAGGAGTTGGATGTGATCTACGGTGGTGAAAAGAAGCTCGAGCGCGCGCTGCTCGAACTCATCGCCAAGCACCAGCCGAAGGCCGCGTTCGTCTATTCGACGTGCATCGTCGGGTTGATCGGCGACGACGTCTCGGCGGTGTGCAAGCGCGTCGCCGCGGCGACCAGCATCCCCGTGCTTTCCGTCGCGAGCGAGGGTTTCAAAGGCACGAAGAAGGATGGCTACCGCGCCGCCTGCGAGGCGCTCTACAAGCTCATCGGCACGGGCGACGCCGCCGGCATCTCGAAGCACAGCATCAACCTCATGGGCGACTTCAACATCGCCGGGGAGAGCTGGGTGATCTGCGAGTACTTTGAGCGCATGGGTGTCGAGGTCGTGGCGACGATCACTGGCGATGGCCGGGTCGACGCCATTCGCCGTTGCCACGGTGCCAGACTGAATCTCGTGCAATGCTCCGGTTCGATGACCCATCTGGCGAAGAAGATGGAGGCCGAGCACGGCATCCCGCTCAAGCGCGTCTCCTTCTTCGGCATCGAGGATATGGCCGCCGCGCTCTACGAGACGGCGAAGTTCTTCGGCTCGGAGGAGCTGATGGAGCGAGCCCGCGCCGTCGTGAGCGAGGAGGTCGCCAAGATCTTCCCGCAGTTGCGCGCGTGGCGTGCCGACCTCGAAGGGAAGAAGGCCGCGATCTATGTCGGCGGGGCCTTCAAGGCTTTCTCGCTGGTGCGCGCGCTACGCACGATTGGCATGACGACCGCGGTGGTTGGCACGCAGACCGGCGATGCCGACGACTACAATCAACTGCGCGAGATGTGCGATCCGGGTACGATCATCGTGGACGATTCGAATCCGCTCGAGCTCGCCAAGTTCTGTCTCGAGCAGGACATCGACCTGTTCATCGGCGGCGTGAAGGAGCGGCCGATCGCCTACAAGCTCGGCATCGGCTTCTGCGACCACAACCACGAGCGCAAGGAGTGCCTGGCCGGTTTCGTCGGCATGCTGAATTTCGCCCGCGAGGTGCATGCCACCGTGATGAGTCCGGTGTGGAACTATGTGCCGCGGCGGGCGCGGAGAATGCCAAATGCCGAATGCCGAACGGCGAATGATCGAGGGGAGGAGGCGGTGGCATGAGCTGTTCGTCCTGCAAACCGTCCCTGCCCGGACCCGCGCTCGTCAACGAGGGCGACGAGCATCCCGAGTTTCCGTCGTCGTCGACCAACCCCTGCAAGCTTTGCACGCCGCTCGGCGCCTGCCTCGCGTTCAAGGGCATCGCCGGCACGGTGCCGCTCCTGCACGGCTCGCAGGGCTGCGCGACCTACATCCGCCGCTACATGATCTCGCACTTCCGCGAGCCGGTGGACATCGCCTCGTCGAACTTTTCCGAGGATTCCGCCGTATTCGGCGGTCGGAAGAATCTGCATACCGCGCTCGAGAACGTCACGCGGCAGTACAAACCGGCGATGGTCGGTGTGGCCACGACGTGCTTGTCCGAGACGATGGGCGAGAACATGCCCATGCTGCTCGGCGAGTATCGAGCCGAGGCCACCCAGGAAGGCCAGCCGGCGCTCGTGCACGTGTCGACCCCGAGCTTCAAGGGCACGCACGCCGAGGGATTCCATGCTGCTGTGCGTGCGATCGTCGAGACACTGGCGGCGCCGCGGAGCACTCTGGAGCGCCTGGCTCCGATCGCGTTGATGCCCGGCATGGTCTCGCCGGCCGACCTTCGTCACCTGCGCGATCTCGTTTCGTGGTGGGGCGTCCCTGCGACGTTCGTGCCGGACTACTCCGAGACGCTCGATGGCGGGAGCTGGTCGAACTACGAGCGCATGCCGTCGGGTGGGACGTCGCTCGACGAGATCCGCGCCCTTGGTTCGGCTCGTGCGACGATCGAATGCGGTCTCGTTCTCGCCGGGGAGAAGTCCACGGCGGGCACCCATCTCGCCGCCAAGTTCGGCGTGCGCCTCCACCGCCTCGGGCTGCCCATCGGACTGCGCCAGACGGATCTCTTTTGCGGCGCGATGGAGGAGGCGGCGAACGCAGTCATCCCCGAACGCGTCGAGCGCGAGCGCGGGCGGCTGATCGATGCCTACGTCGACGCGCACAAGTATCTCTCCGGCCGCAAGGCCATCGTCTACGGCGAGGAGGATCTCGTCGCGTCACTCGCCGTCTTTCTCGCCGAGATCGGTGTATGGCCGGTGCTTTGTGCCGCGGGTGGCCGCAGCGGTCGCCTGGAGTCCGCCATCCTGGGCGCCGCGCCCGAATTGAAGGGCCGGATCGAGGTGCGCGAGGGCAGTGATTTTGGCGAGATCGAGACGCAGATCGCCGAACTCAAGCCCGATCTCCTGATCGGGAGCAGCAAGGGCTACAAGCTCGCGCGCTCGCTCGGCCTGCCACTGGTCCGCTGTGGTTTCCCCGTGCATGACCGGATCGGCAGCCAGCGTATCCAGATGCTGGGCTACACCGGCACGCTCCAGCTCTTCGACTGCATCGTCAATGCCCTGCTCGAGAAGAAGCAGGAGGATTCGGAGATCGGGTACAGCTACCTCTGAGAAACCATCTCATGGAAACGACCGTCACCACATCGCCCTGCGGATCGGAATCGTCCTGTGGCCCCAAGGTCGACCTCTCGAAACACCCCTGCTTCAACAAGGACTCTCACAAGAAGTTCGGACGCATCCACCTGCCGGTCGCGCCTCGCTGCAACCTGCAGTGCAACTTCTGCAACCGGAAGTTTGATTGCATGAACGAGAGTCGGCCTGGGGTGACCAGCGCCGTGCTGCCGCCGTCGCAGGCCGTGCCCTATCTCGCCGAAGTGAAGGCGAAGCATGAAAACATCGCCGTCGTCGGCATCGCCGGCCCGGGCGATCCGTTCGCGAACCCCATCGAGACGATGGAGACGCTTGTCGGCATCCGGCAGCGGTTTCCCGAGATGATCCTGTGTTTGTCGACCAACGGCCTCGGGATCGCGCCGCACATCGACAACCTTGCCGCCCTCGAGGTCAGTCACGTCACGATCACGATGAACACGGTCGATCCCGAGATCGGCTCGCGCATCTACGCCTGGATCCGTGACGGTCGCCGGCCGATGCGCGGGATCGATGCCGCGAAGCTCCTGCTCGACCGCCAACTCGAGGCCATCCGCCGGCTCAAGGAGGCTGGTATCGTCGTCAAAATCAACTCGATCCTCATGCCGGGGATCAACGACGGCCACTTCCTCGACATCGCGAAGACGGTCTCCGGTCTCGGCGCGGACATCATGAACGTGATGGCTTTCATGCCGGTGAAGGGCGCGTTCTTCGAGGAGCTCGCGCCGCCGGACAATCTCTCGGTCATCCGCACGCGCCTGCAGTGCGGGCAACTCCTGCCGCAGATGAGCCATTGCGCGCGCTGCCGGGCCGATGCGGTGGGCCTGATTCACGAGGGCACCAGCCAGGAAAACATGGAGCGCCTCAACCGCTTCGCCACGGCCGGCGTATTCAAAGGGCGGGGGCGTCCCTACGTCGCGGTAGCAAGCGAGGAGGGTGCGCTCGTCAACCAGCACCTCGGCGAGGCCGCGCGTGTGCTCATCTTCAAGAAGGACGATGCCACGCCCTCAGGTTTCAAGTTTCACGAAGTGCGGCGCATGCCCGAACCAGGCGCTGGCGACAGTCGGTGGCTCGATGTCGCCGCGCTGCTGCACGATTGTCGGGCCCTCCTCGTCTCCGCCGCAGGTCCGAAACCCAAGGGCATCATCGAGAACATGGGCGTGGAGGTGCTCGAGATGGAAGGACTCGTCGAGGAGGGACTCAAGGCGGTCTATACCGATCAGCCGATTCCCGCGGCGCTCAAGCGGCGCTTCACCAGCTGCGGCAGTGGCAGCGGATGCAAAGGCACGGGAAGCGGCTGCGGCTGAAGCCGCAGCCGAACATCCAACATCCAACGCTGAATGCTGAATGCTGAATGCTGAATGCTGAATGCTGAATGCTGAATGCGTGGATCAAGTTTCAATCGAAAATCGAGAATCAAGAATCCCATGACCACACCCACCCACCACCTTTTCGTCTGCGGAAGCTTCCGCGCCAACGGCACGCCCGCCGGCGCCTGTGTGAAAAAGGCCTCGCTCCAGCTCGTGCAGTATCTCCAGGAGGAGGTCGACTCGCGCGGGCTGCAGGGCGTCGTCGTCTCAATGACCGGTTGTCTCAACTGCTGCGTCAACGGTCCCGTGGTCATCGACTATCCCTCCGGCCACTGGTACAAGGGCGTGACCGAGGAGGTCGCCGATGAGATCCTCGAGGCGATCGAGAGCGGGAGCGGCGTGGCCGAGGCGCACCTCATCCCGGGCTGAGTTTCGTGCGTCGCCTCAGGTGATCGATGTAGCCGATCCATGAAGAGAACGCCAAGAAACGCGGAGAGTTCTGCGCCCGGGCGGTTATGCTCGCGGCGCGCTTGGCCGATCCACGGGCTGAGCGCTTTCCGTTTCCGAGAAACATCCAACCTACGTTTTCGCCATGGCCTTTGTCATTTCCGAAGAAAACTGCATCGCCTGCGCCGCCTGCGTCGAAGAGTGCCCGGAGGGCGCGATCGTCGCGAAGGATCCGGTCTACACGATCATCGCCGACAAGTGCATCGACTGCGGCACCTGCGAGTCGACCTGCCCGAACGGCGCGATCTCGGCGGCGAGCTGATTTTCCCGCAGTTTGCGGGTAGGGCGAGGCCTCCGGCCGAGCCGGCCGGTATGCCGAGGTGTTTTCGCGGCTCGGCCGGAGGCCTCGCCCTACCGGGGGTGCCCGCATGATCGCGCGGCCGCACCTCATCGACACGACGCTGCGTGACGGGGAGCAGGCCGCGGGTGTGCTCCTGTCGCGCGCCGACAAGGTCGCCATCGCCGAGGCGCTCGTCGCCGCCGGCGTGCCCGAGCTCGAGGCCGGCATTCCGGCCATGGGCCCCGAGGCGTGCGACGACCTGCGGGCCATCGCCGCGGCTGTCGGTCATCGTGCCGTGCTCGCGTGGTGCCGCGCGGATCGGGCGGATCTCGAGGCGGCTTGCCGTTGCGGCTTGTGGGCGGTGCATCTCTCGTACCCGGTGTCGGACATCCACCTCGGTGTGTGGAAACGCACGCGCGCCTGGGTGCTCGATGCGGTCGCCGATCTCGTCGGCCATGCCGTCGAGCGCTTCCAGCGCGTGAGCATCGGGGCGCAGGATGCCTCGCGGGCCGACCCGCAGTTTGTCGCCGAGGTGGCGCACGTCGCTCGCGAGGCGGGTGCGCAGCGGATCCGGTTGGCGGATACGGTCGGCGTGCTGCATCCCGCGCGCACGGCCGACTTGGTGCGCCGCGTGTGCGCGGCGGCGCCGGGCCTCGCGATCGAGATCCATGCCCACGACGATCTCGGCCTGGCCACGGCCAACACCCTCGCCGCGCTCGAGGCCGGGGCCGAGGCCGCCAGCGTGACGGTCAACGGCCTGGGCGAGCGCGCGGGCAACGCCGCGCTCGAGCAGGTCGTGATGGCGCTGCAGGTCGCGCACGGCGTCGATTGCGGCGTGCGACGCGACCGGCTTTCCGCGCTTTCCGCGCTCGTGGCGCGCGCCTCCGGCCGCGCCATCGCGCCGGAGCGTCCGATCGTGGGCGCGGCGGCGTTTCGTCACGAGTCCGGGCTGCACTGCGCGGGCCTGCTGCGCGACACGCGCAGTTACGAGGCATTTGATCCGGCCGAGGTCGGCCGGCGGCGCGATCCTTTTGTCGTCGGCGCGAAGAGTGGAGGCGCGGCCGTCGCGGCGGCGCTGGCCAGCCAGGGAGTGAGCGTGAGCCACGAAGCGGCGCGGGCGCTCCTGCCGGCCGTGCGGCGTGCGGCGGTCTCGCTGCGGCGCGCGCTCACACCGTCCGAACTCGGCGCGCTCGCCCGGGAACACGTTCACTTGGGAGGTTGATATGGGATTCAAAACATATGCGGTGTCGGCGGTGGAGTCGGGTGGGTGGCAGCTGCACGAGGGATTGCCCGTGCGGTTTTCTGGCCCGACGGGATTGGTCGCACTCTGGTGCCGTGGGCATCGCGATGCGGTTGACCGGCCGTGGCGCGTGACGCCGATGGAGTGGCTCGCGATGATTCTTCCGCCCGTCGAGGCGCGGCGGCGCTGGATCGTGTTCGAGCAGGAGGAAGACGGGCAGATCAGCTACTCGCAGTTGCTCTCCGTTACGGGCGTGGTGTCGCGCCAAGTCGACCTGATGTTCACGCTCTCGCCGCTGGTCGTCGTGCAGCAGCGTCCGGACCTGATCGTGCGCCCGACTGCGGACGGGAGACTCTGGACCGAGGAACTCGCGCTCGACGGCGGTTCGAATAGCACCAGCTGCTCCTGGCATTGGACTCGTCCGCATCTTGCACTGGGGGCGGCCGTCGTCGGCAGGTCCCTTGCGGCGGTGCGGTAGGCAGGGGGAGTGGTGGCTTTCCCGGAGGGCCGGGCTCTTGCCCGGCTGCGAAGGCGTCGATGCGGGCGGGCGCGGCAGGAGCCGCCTTCATCGATGCATGCCATGCAGGGGATGCCGTCGCTTTCGTTTGCGCCCGTTGGCGGGGGTGGCGTGGTTCGTTCTCGTTGGGGTGAGGACGGTCGGATTCACTGGCGGGAATGCCGATCGTCCCGTCCACCTATCGAGCCCCGCTGGGGTTTGCGAACGGACATGTGCAGACGGTCTGGCCGGCGTTGGTCCGGCGGGTGGCGCCGCTGCCGATGCGGCGGGAGCGGATGGAACTGCCGGACGGCGACTTCGTGGATCTCGACATCGCCGAAAACACCCGCGACGACGCGCGCGGTGTGGCGATCCTCTCACACGGCCTCGAGGGGCATTCACAGAAACCCTACATCCAGGGCATGGCGCGCGCGTTGACGCGCCGGGGATGGGATGTCGTCGCGTGGAACTTCCGCGGCTGCAGCGGCGAGCCGAACCGCCTGCTCCGCTCCTATCACAGTGGAGAGACCGGGGACCTCGGCGCCGTGGTGGCGCATGTGCTGACGGCCTGCCGGCCGGAGCGGCTCGCGTTGATCGGGTTCAGCCTCGGTGGCAACGTCACGCTGAAGTATCTGGGTGAACTCGGGACCTCGGCTCCGCCGCCACTCTGGCGTGCCGTGGCCGTCTCGGTGCCGTGCGATCTGGCGTCGAGCGCGGCGCATCTCGCGCGTCGGGAAAACGCGCTCTATATGCGCCGGTTCCTGCGCACCATGGTGGGCAAGGCGCGTGAAAAGCACGGTCGGTTCCCGGATGCGCCCGGTCTCGCCGGGGCGGAGCTCATGCGCACGTTCGCGGAGTTTGACGAGCGCTTCACCGCGCCCATCCATGGATTTGCCGGCGCGCACGACTACTGGAGTCGATGCAGCTCGCGGCCGTTCCTTCCGCGTATCCGGATTCCCACGTTGATCGTGAACGCGCGCAACGATCCGTTCCTCGCGCCGCAGTGTTTCCCCGTGGCCGAGGCGGAGGCGAATCCCGCCGTGCATCTCGAGATGCCGGCCTCGGGCGGGCACGTGGGATTCGTCACCTTCGGCCACGACGGCGAATACTGGTCGGAGACGCGCGCCGCGGAGTTTCTCGACGGCGCGTGATGGCCCGGGCGCGGACGACGGCGGTCTGGCCGCCGGTGTGATCCGTCAGGGTGTGGCCGACAGGAGGGGGTCGGCCCCGGTGATCTCGGCGAGCTTGGCGAAGAAGGCGCGTTTGCGGGCGGAGCTGATGCCCCAGTTCACCGGTGGCGACTGATAGCCGTCGTCGGGACCTTCTCCCTTGCGCCTGTAGTCGAACCAGCCCCACGAGGCGTGCTCGGCGATGGCCGCGACGAAGTTGTTGGCCGGCTGCTCGAAGTCCTCGTGATCGTCCTCGTTGAACACGATCGGCATCGGCCGGTAGCCGGGCAGGGCGCGCGTCTGCCGCACCATCTCGGTGATGTGGGCCGGGTCCGACACGCCGTTGCCGTGCACGAGGACGAAGTCCGAGGCGCGCACGACGTTGTCGCCGGGCACGGTGCCGCCGCCGTAGCTCGTGCCGGCGAGCAGGTGGCGGCCATCGTGGGTGGCATGGCGGACGCGTGTGATGAGTTCGTGGACACGCGCGGGTTTGAGGATCTCGTGATCGTAGGCGGGGATGTTGGTCTCGTTGTTTACCTCGACGAGCACGTTGCACCAACCGCCGGCGAGCAGCCAGCGCGTGGCTTCGTTGGTCGCGCGGATCACGGCGGCCTCGTCGCGCAGCACCTGGTCCTGCCCGAAATAGAAGTAGCCGACGATCACGACCATGCCGAGCGAGTCGGCGGCGTCGAGCACGCGACCCATGCGCGCGGCGTACTCGGGGCGCAACTGGCCTTCCGCGGTGAACGCGCCGGTGCGCCAGGGTTGGGTCCTGGAGTAGCCCTCGGGCGAACCGCCCTGGAAGTTGACTGTGACGGCGAGCAAGCCGTGGGCCCGCCACGCCGGCATGGCGGCGATGAACTCGCGGACGTTGCGCTCGGCGTCCCACGTGCCGGTGTCGGGGTAGGCCCAGCGCGGCGCGGTCTCGGGGTTGAGATCATCAAACGTCGCCTGGACCATGCGCGAGTTCAGCAGGAGGCCCTCGACGCGGTGGCCCTGCCAGATGCGACCGGGGTAGGTGGGTTTGCCGTTGAAGTGGAAGTCTTCGCCGACGATCGCGATGTGGGTGAGTCCAGGCGCGGCTAGCGCCTGGGGCGAGACGATCGAGAAGGCGGCGAAGCAAGCGAGGACATGGAGCTTCATGGGGCGGGGTGCGTGTTCGAAGAGTGGGCGGGAGCCTGCGCGACTCGGCCTGGGGGGTGGTTTTGTTTCGAACGCGTTGCCTTGCTATGGCAGCATCAGCGCCAACCTCAAATCCCATGTCCACTGACATGCTGATCATTCGTTCCACCTCGCAGCCGCTCGAGACCGTGTGCCAGCGACTGCCGGAGATCGCGGCCAGCCACAAGTTCGGCGTCCAGGCCGTGCACAACCTGCGCGAAAAGATGGAGAGCAAGGGCGTGCCATTCGGCCGCGAGTGCCGCGTCATCGAGGTCTGCAACCCGCGCCACGCCCAGGTCGTGCTCAGCCAGGCGATCGAGATCTCCACCGCGCTGCCGTGCCGGATCGCGGTCTACGAGGAGGGCGGGAAGACGATCCTCGCCACGATCAAGCCCTCGATGCTGCTCACGATGTTCAATGCGGCCGGCGCTGCCGCCACGGCGCATGAGGTCGAGGAGACGATGGTGCGGATCATGGACGAGACGTGCCGCCGCTGATGAACCCGGGCAGGCGTGACGGGGACGATCCGCGTTGCCGGACTCCGGCTGACTCGCACGCTGCCTGACCATGCACGTCTCCAGCCTGCTCGCGATGGCGGCGGCGCTCGCGGTCGCCGTGGCAGCGCCGGGGCCGGGCGTCTTCGCGATCGTGTCGTGTGCGATCGCACGCGGGGCGCGCGAGGCGCTGGCGCTGGTGTGTGGCATTGTCCTTGGTGACCTGGCCTACTTCTCCTGCGCCGTGCTCGGCATGGCGGCGCTGGCACGTTCGATGGGCGGTGCGTTTCTGGCGGTGAAGCTGGCTGGTGCGGCCTATCTCGCTTGGACCGGTGTGCGCCTGTGGCTGCAGGATCCTGCAGTCACCGCACGCGCGCAGGAAGGATCGTCACGGGAACGCGGTTTCGCTCGGAACGTCGCCGGCGGCCTGGCTGTGACCTTGGGCAACCCGAAGGCGATCGCCTTCTATGCCGGGCTGCTCCCGATGGTGGTGACGCTCGAGCAGTTGTCGGCCGCGGATGTCGGCGCGATGGCCGTGATCGTCGTATTCGTCGTCGGTGGTATTCTTGCGGCCTACGCGCTCGCCGCGGCGCATGGGAGGCGGTTCCTCGGGCAGCCGATGCGGGTGCGATGGCTGAATCGCCTCGCGGGACTCGTGATGATCGCGGCCGCGGTGGCGATTGCGCTTCGCTGATCGGGCCCGCGGTATCGGAGTCCCCAAGCAAAACGCCCGGCGCGTGGCCGGGCGTTTTGGAGAGTACGGGAGAAGCTGGCGTGCGTCAGGCCTTCGTCGCCTCGGCGTAGGCCCACTCGAGCCAGGGCAGGGCCTTCTCGATGTCGGAGGTCTCCACCGTGGCGCCGCACCAGAATCGCAGGCCCGGAGGCGCGTCCTTGTAGGCACCGCAGTCATACGCGGCTTTCTCGGCCTCGAGCAGCTTCACCATCTTCTTCACCTGGTCGGGCGTGGCCTCGAGCGTGAAGCAGACCGAGGTGTTGGAGCGGATCTCCTTTTTCTCGGCGAGGAACCGGATCCACGGATGTGTCGCGACGAAGCGCTCGAACGCGGCCAGGTTGTCCTCGCTGCGCTTGATCAGCGCGGGCAGGCCGCCGATCGATTTCGCCCAGGCGAGCGCGTCGAGGTAGTCCTCGTTGGCGAGCATCGAGGGCGTGTTGATCGTCGAGCCCTCGAAGATCTCCTCGAGCAGCTTGCCGCCCTTGGTCAGGCGGAAGATCTTCGGCAGCGGCCACGCGGGCTTGTAGCTCTCGAGGCGCGCGACGGCGCGGGGCGAGAGGATGAGCACGCCGTGCGCGCCTTCGCCACCGAGCACCTTTTGCCAGGAGTAGGTGACGACATCGAGTTTCGGCCACGGCATCTCCATGGCGAAGACCGCGCTCGTGGCGTCGCAGAAGGTGAGGCCTTCGCGATCATCGCGGATCCAGTCGCCGTTCGGCACCTTCACGCCGCCGGTCGTGCCGTTCCACGTGAAGACGATGTCGTGCGCGGGATCGGCCTGCGCGAAATCGGGCAGCTGGCCATAGGGCGCCTGAAACACGCGCACGTTCGGGAGCTTCAGCTGCTTCTGGATGTCGGTCACCCAGCCCTCGCCGAACGACTCCCAGCAAAACGCGTCGACCGGGCGCGCGCCGAGCATCGTCCACATCGCCATCTCGAAGGCGCCGGTGTCGGAGGCGGGCACGATGCCCACGCGATAGTCGGCGGGGATGCCAAGGATCGCCTTGGTCTCGGTGATGGCCTTGGCCAGCCGCGACTTGCCCAGGCTCGAACGGTGGGAGCGACCGAGGATGTCGGTGTTCAGCGCGCTGAGCGCGTAGCCCGGGCGTTTGCAGCACGGGCCGGACGAGAAGTTCGGGACGGTTGGCTTGACCGTGGGTTTCATGGTGCGTGACGGATGAGTGTAACGGATCATTCCGCGCGGAGCGGAAGGGATCAGGGAAGAGCCTGCCGCGCGCAGCGCAACACCGGTTTGCGCCCCGGCGGGAAATCCCGGCCGGCTCGCGAGTTACGGCGAAATCCTCTCCCAGCGCATGGCGCGCGAGAACTCCTCGCCGACGGTCACGGCGAGTTTCTTGCCGCCCTCGGAGAACTCGACCTGCACGTCGGTCGTGAGCGCGTAGAAGTGCGTGGGCGAAGCCGCGTGCATCTCCAGCTCGACGCCGCCGACGGTCACGGCGAGCAGGCCGTTGGGCAGGCGGCTGACCTTGCCGTGCGGCTTGCCGTTCTGGCCGTATTCACCGACATAGGACGCGAGGAGTGCCTCGGGCAGGGTGAACTCCTTGTGGCGCGGCTGGCCGAGCTCGCGCACCCAGACGTTGCGGTAGCGCACGGGATTGCCGTGGTCCTGCAGGGCGAGCGGCAGGCGCAGTGGATGGGCGGAATAGGGCGGGCGGCCGATCCACGCGGTCGGGCCGGTCAGCTCGACGTTGTTCTGCACGAGGACGCCGTTGTGGAAGACCGTGAGGCGGGCCTTCGAGACGAGAGCGCCGGCGTCGTCGAAGCGCGGCGCGGTCCAGATGATATCGTAGGTCTGCCAGCTGCCGGGCGGAAGGGTGGCGTTGGCGAGCGGCGGGTATTGGTTGTAGACCGAGGCGGCAGCGCCGTCGGCGTAGGTTTTGGATTCGTAGGAGTCGAGCACCTGCACCTCGTAGCGTCCCATGCCGAAGAACACGCCGCTGTTGCCGCGGCCCTGGCTGTCGCCCTCGACCTTGGCCGGTGCGGCCCACTCGATGTGGAGCTGACAGTCGCCGAAGGCCTGCAGCGTGCGGATGTAGCCACTGCCCGGGACACACTCCATCGCACCGTCCTTCATGACCCACTTGGTCGGCGTGCCGTCCATCGCAGCCCAGGCCGAGAGGTCCTTGCCATCGAAGAGCACGGTGGCATCGGACGGCGCCTTGCCGGGCTGCTCCTGTGTGCTCGGCGTGGCGGGCGTGACGACCGGGGCCATCGGCCTCTCGCGGTCGTGGCCGAGCCAGCGTGGATCGGGCTCGGCGCGGAGCGCGGTGGCTGACGTGACGACGAGGAGGGCGGCGCAGAGAGATGGAGTAACTTTCATGGGCGCGGGAATCGTGCCCGTGGCCAAACAGGCAGTCCAATCCGAACTCCGGAAGCTCCGTTTTCTGCTGATGATCGCGGTTTCATCACAAAAAAGGCCAGCTCCCGTGGAAGCTGGCCCGCGTGTTTGTCTGGCCCGCCGGAGGTGGGCGGTCACTTGCTGTAGGGCACCACGACGACGAGCGGGGCGTAGCCTTCGGCCTTGAGGGTGACCTTGTCCTCGGGGGCGAGGTTATCGAGTGTCATGGTGGCGCCGGCGTCAATCTTGTGCGCCGGCACTTCGCGCGACTTCGGACGATTGTGCACGACCACGCTGAGCGCGATGTCGCCGCTGACCGTGATCGCCTGAGCAGACTCGTTCTTCACGTGCACGATCATCGGGGCCTCGTTCTTGCCCGAGGTGTCCTTCTCGAAGGTGGCCTTGAGGGGCAGGGCCGGCTTTTCGTCGGCGGCGCGCGCCGCGTTGGGAACCAAGACGGCCAGGGCGAGGGCTCCGGCCAGAATCGACAGGGCGAGTCCGCGAGAGCGGACGAACGAGACGAGGGTATTCATGCGCCGCGGAGGCTGGCACGTCTCGTCGCAGGTACCAAGCCGTTTGCCGCCGACTACCAGGCGAGCAGCGTCGTGGTGGTGTGCGCGCCTCGCTGGCATAGCCGCCAGGTGCGCGGCTGCCCGGAGGCTTGCGCCCGAGGGCGGGGGGCTGCGCCGGCGCGGGCCGGAGCGG
>JACSRI010000202.1 GCA_014879845.1 Opitutaceae bacterium | reverse complement strand
GACCACGATATCGTGGTCGGTCAGGATCGAGGGCAGGCGCTCGAGCGTGCCGCTCTGACCGTTGACTGTGGCGGCCAGTGCGGCCGAGCGTTCGGCGAAGCGGCTGAGCACGGTCATGCGCGTGACGCCACGGCTGTGCAGCGCCTTGGCCGTCTTCTCACCGACCTCGCCGGTGCCGGCGACGAGCACGCGGCAGTCGCGCAGGTCGCCGAAGATCTTTTCCGCGAGGTCGACCGAGACCGTGGCCACGCTGACCTGGCCGGCCCCGATCGGCACGTTGCTGCGGATGTACTTCGCGGCCTGGAATCCCTTCTGGAAGACGCGATTGAGCACGGCGCCGACGACGCCGTGCGTGGTCGCGCGGGCATAGGCGTCCTTCACCTGGCCGAAGATCTCGGCTTCGCCCACCAGTTGGGAGTCGGCTCCGACCGCGACCTCGATGAGGTGCCGGATCGCCTGCTCGTTGCGCAGAATGAATCGGTGCTCCTGGAACTCTGCCGCCGGGAAGGCCTGGAACTCGCAGAGGTGACGCTCGATCGCCGCATCGGTCGCGGGCGAGTCGGTCACGGCGTAGAGTTCGAGGCGGTTGCAGGTGTTGACCAGGACGGCTTCGCCCAGGCCCGGAATCGCGCGCAGCGCCGCAAAATAGGCGCCGACCCGGTCGTTGTTCAGCGCGAGACGCTCACGAATGGCGATCGGCGTATTGTGGTGCGAGGCACCGAGCAGGAGGAGGTGGCTGCCGGTTTCCATCAGGATACCTCCGCATCCTCGGGTTGGTGCACATACTCGACGGCACCGGTCGCCGGCGCGGGATGACGGGCCATCCCGGAGTTGATCACGCCGATCGAATAGAGCGCCACGCCGAAGAGCGCGAGGCACGACCAGGCGAGGCCGACCGAAACGAGCAGGCGACGCACGCGGAGGAAAAATACCGCGCAATAGGCGCACCACACGGCGAGGGCGACCAGGAGCTTGGTGGCCGCGATCGACTCCGGTTCCTTCGCAAAATAGATCGCGCCCAGGACGATCGAGACGGAGAGCACGGAAAGCCCCGTGAGCAGCAGCCGGAAATTGATCGTCTCGAGCGCGACGATCGGTGGCAGGAAGCTGAAGACGCCGCGCAGGTGCTTGCGCTTGAGGCTGTAGGTCTGGAGGAGGAACATCAGCGACGTCAGTGCGAGCGTGCCAAAGGCCCCGTAGGCGAAGAGTGCGAGCGACGCGTGCACCTCGATCCACGGCACGCCACCAAACTTCGGCGGGCCGACCGCCCCGTCCCAGCGTGCGATGAGCAGCGAGGTCACACTCATGACCGCCGCGAGACCCGAGGTGAAATAGCCGAGCAGGCTCAGGCTGAACGCCGGGCCCACGATCAGGTAGAGCACGGTGAACGACCAGATCACGAACTGCACGACCTCGAAGGTGTTGCGCACCGGGCAGCCTCCCGCCTCCATGCCGCGCATGTGCAGGCCGAAGGTCTGGATCGCCAGGCCCGCGCCGATCAACCCGAGCATCACGCCGCGCCGGGTGCGCGCCTGCGAGCGCAGCATGGCGATCGTCGCCCAGATGAAGGCTCCCGCGTAGAAGGCCGCGGAAATCCAAAGCCACGTGCGATCAGAAAACAGCTCGGGCATGGAGAAAGTGAGGAGTGGAGGAGAGTGTGGCGGCCGGTCGGCCGGGATCAAGGTCGCAAACACCCGGCGGGGTGGTGGCTCCGGGCCGGCCCCGGGATGATCATTGTGCGACCGCGAGTTCGCGGAACGCCGCGCCCTCGGGTGCGTCCACGCCGGCGAGCAGGTCGTAGCCTGCCGCCCCGGTGATCTCGACCTCGGCGAACGCGCCCACAGGCAGGGACTTGGGCACGTAGACGCGGCCGTCGATGTCCGGGGCATCGCCCTCGGCCCGGGCCACCCCGGGCGACTCGACGAGCACGCGCAGCCGGCGGCCGACCATGGTGGCGCTGACCGCGGCGGCGATCTCGCGCTGCAGGCCCATGGCCTCGTGCCAGCGCTTCTTCTTCAGCTTGGCCGGCACCTGGTCGTCCATCTTGGCCGCCTTGGTGCCTTCCTCCTGGGAATACTCGAATACACCGAGTCGCTCGAAACGCGTCGTGCGGATGAACTCCAGCAGCTCGCGCTGGTCGTCCTCGGTCTCGCCCGGAGCCCCGACAATGAAGGTCGTGCGCAAGGTGATGCCCGGGATGCCGGCGCGAATGTCGCGCACGAGGTCGCGGATGTACTGCGAGGAGGTCTCACGTCGCATCAGCCCGAGCATGCGATCGGAGATGTGCTGGAGCGGCATATCGACGTAGCGCACGACCTTCCTGCAGGCGGCGATGGTCGCGATGAGCTCGGGGCTCCAGTGCGCGGGATGCGTGTAGAGGATGCGGATCCAGAAATCGCCCTCGATCGCGTTGAGTTCGCGCAGGAGCGTGGTGAGCGAGTCGCCGCGGCTGGAGTCGACCTTGGAGCGCGGACCAGGCCGCTCCTCCCAGGTGTCCATGCCGAAGAAGGTCGTGTCCTGGGAGATCAGGTTGATCTCCTTCACACCCTCGGCGACGAGCTGGCGCGCCTCCTTCACGACCGACTCGATCGTGCGGCTGCGATGCCGGCCGCGGATCTGCGGGATGATGCAGAAGGTGCACGGGTGGTTGCAGCCCTCGGCGATCTTGATGTAGGCGAAATGCCGTGGCGTGAGCCGGAAGCGCGGCGTGTCGTAGTCGGGGATGAAGGTCGAGCGCGGGCTCACCAGCGCGGGTGCGGGCTCCTTGGCCTTGCGCTCCTTGCCGACGAGGTCGTCGATCACGGTCGCGACCGAGGTGATCTGGTCGAGACCGATGAACGCATCGACCTCGGGCATCGCGCCGGGCAGTTCCTTCGAGAAGCGCTGTGCCATGCAGCCGGCCACGATGAGCTTCTGCTCGCGGCGGCGCTTGCGCATGCCGCGCTGCTCGTGCTGCTCGAGGATGACCTGGATGCTTTCTTCCTTCGACGCGTTGAGGAAGGAGCAGGTGTTGACGATCACCACGTCCGCCTGGGCGGCGTCCGGGATCATCTGCATGCCCGCTTTCTGCAGGTGCCCGGCCATGATCTCGGAATCGACGAGATTCTTGGCGCACCCGAGTGAGATGAGTCCGACTTTGATCATGGCGGTGCGTCGCGCTGCGGGGCGGGG
>JACSRI010000018.1 GCA_014879845.1 Opitutaceae bacterium | reverse complement strand
ATCCATGCGCGCTTGGAGTCGGCGTCGACCGGCCGATAGACGCCGAACTCGCCGACGTGGACCTCGATCCCGGGTGCGTGTGTGGCGATCCAGGCGGCGACGGTGTCGAAACGCTCCTCCATCGCGGCGACGGTCAGCTCGCGGCCGGACATCTCCTCGATGCCGCGGTTGTTGGGAATCTTCCCGCGCAGGTCGGGCACGACGCCGGGAAACGGCACGGCGGGCATGTCGGGCGGCATGCCGCCCCAGCTCGCGCGCTGGTGCGTGAAGACGAAGGGCTCGTAATTGTGCAGGGTCAGCGCGATGTGCGGGTCCTTGGGCAGGTCGAGGTCCGCGATCGTGTCGAAACTGCTCCAGCGATTGGTCGTGAGGTAGACCACGCGGGTGGGATTGGACTCGCGGATGGCCGCGATCATGGCGGCCTGGAAGGGGTTGAGCTGGGCGTTCTCCTTCGCGATCGGTTCGTTCAGGATCTCGAAGCGCAGGTACGGGCCCTCGGCCGCATAGCGGTTCGCCACGAAGCGCCAGAAGTCCGCGACCTTTTGCTGCAGTGCCGGATCTGTGAATACAGCCGTGTCCTCCGAGCCCGGGGCGAAGCTCGCTCCGGGCAGGAAGTGCATGTCGAGGATCGTGCCCATCCCGTGGGCCTTGGTCCAGGCGAGGGCGCGGTCGAACGGCAGGAGCTTGGACTCGTCGATGCTGCCGTCCTCGCGCAGCCAGACGCGGCCGTCGATCGGGTAGCGGATGTGGTCAAAGCCCTGCTTCGCGATCCAGGCGACATCCTCCTCATCGAACCAGTCGGCGGCGTAGGGCCGCTCGGCGAAGTTCTGCGAGAGCCAGTGGCTGATGTTGACGCCGCGCCGGTAGGTGAAGTCGGCGGCGGAGGCGGGCGACGTGAACGGGGTCATGGTGATGACCGCGAGGAGGCCGAGGCGAAGAAGGTGATTGGTCATGGGGCAGGCGCGGCCCGGTCGCACCGCGACGGTGCGGGGCTGCGGCGGCAAGAGTCTTCGCGCAGAGCGCCGAGGCGATTCCCCAGGCGCTCTCACATGCGAGCGCGGATCCCGTCCTGTCCTGTCGCGTCGTCGCGGACGCGGCCCCTCAGGCCGTGCCGTAGGTGTTGTCGGCCCGGTGGTGGAGCAGCACGGCGTTGCCGTCGGGGTCGTGGATCTCCGCCGACCAGCAGACCTGGTAGTCCGTGGGGCCGTTGACGATCGTCACGCCCTTGCGGCTGAGTTCCGCGCAGGCCTCCTCGACATCGTCGACCGCGAGCGCCACGCGCGAGCGGCCGCCGACCGCGGGGTGCGGATCCACGGCGCCGCCCTTGAGCGCGATCGTGACGTTGCCGCCGTCGAACTCCGCCCATTGGAACGTCGTATTCAACAACTCCTGCCGCAGTCCGAGCGTCTGGCGATAGAACCGCGCGGCGCGCTCGAGGTCGGACACCGGCAGCATGACGAAATCCACGCCGAGTATTTTCATGGATGCCTCCTGGATCGAATGTGCGTTCAGAGTTTGTAGCCGATCTTGCGCAGGAAATCGTGCCGCCAGGCGATGTCGGCGTCGGACTCGACTCCGCGGGGCGCGGCGCCGTCGACCACGCCGAGGATCGCGCGTCCCTGTTCGGTCTGGGCGATGATCACCTCGGTGGGATTGGCCGTGGCGCAGAAGATGCGGCAGACCTCGGGCACCTGCTTGAGCGCGTTGAGGATGTTCACCGGGTAGTAGCCGTCGGCGAGGAACACGATGAAACTGTGGCCGGCGCCGATCGCCTGCGCGTTTTGTCGCGCGAGCGCGGTCATCGCGGCCTCCGTGCCGCTCCAGCGGACGAGGCATTTCCCGGAGGCTTCGCAGAACGCCAGTCCGAACCGGATGCCCGGCACGGCGTTGACCAGCGCCTCGTGGATGTCCTCCACGCTCTTGATGAAGTGCGTCTGCCCGAGCACGAAGTTCACTGTGTCGGGCTTCTCGATACGAACGACGGAAAGGTTCATGGCGTGAGGGTGATTTCGGCGTCGTCGCCGTGGCCGTTCGCCTCGACCGCCTCGGCCGGGAGGTGCGGTCGCGTGTAGCCGCCAGCCACGCCGCCCTTGGCGAAGACAAACTGGTAGAGCTGGATGTCGCGCGCGCGGAACGCGCCCGCGCAACTCAGGAGGTAGTAGCGCCACATGCGCAGGAAGCGGTCGCCGTAGCGCGGGCGAAAGCGCGGCCAGGCGGCACGGACGTTGTGTTCCCACGCCACGAGCGTGCGGTCGTAGTGGGTGCCGAGGTTCTCCGCGTCCTCGAGCACGAGGAGGCCGTCGGCCGCGCGCATCACCTGGGCGGGCGATGGCACGAGCGAGTTCGGAAAGATGTGGCGCGCGATCCACGGATCGGTCCAGCGGCGCGAACTCGGATTGCCGATCGTGTGGCACAGGAAGATGCCGCCGTCGTTCGACAGACGACCGGTGGCCGCCGCCATGAAATGGCGGTGATTCTTCGGCCCCACGTGCTCCATCATGCCGACGCTGATGACGCGGTCGAAGGTGTCGGGCACGTCACGGTAGTCCTGCAGGCGGATCTCCACCGGCAGTCCACGGCAGGCGTCACGTGCGTAGCGGGCCTGTTGGTCCGAGATGGTGATGCCCACGACGCGGCAACCGTGGTGCTGGGCGGCGTGGCGCGCGAGCGCGCCCCAGCCGCAGCCGATGTCGAGCAGGCGCATGCCCGGCCGAAGATCGAGCTTGCGGCAGAGCCGTTCGAGCTTGCGCGCCTGGGCCTCGTCGAGGTCGTCGGTGCCGTGGAACCACGCGCACGAGTACTGCATCGCCGGGCCGAGCATCGCGGCGAAGAAGTCATTGCCCAGGTCGTAGTGGTGGCGGCCGACGAGGGTGGCGCGCCGGCGCGTCTGCAGGTTGACCAGGAACGAGGCGGCCCAGGCCGCGGCCGCGTGCAGGCGGGTTTTGACCTGACTCGGCACACCCGCACGGATCAGGCGGAACACCATGGCGTCGATGGCCGCGCACTCCCACCAGCCGTCCATGTAGGATTCGCCGAATCCCAGGCTGCCCTGGGCGAGCGTGCGCGCGAAAAAACGCGGGTCCTTCACGGCGATATCCCACGCACGCCGTCCGTCGCAGTGCACGTCGGCGCTGGCAAAGAGCTCGGTGAGAATGTGCTCCGCGCGGGACATGGCCGCCTCGCCCGCGCGATCGGCGCGGGCATGAAACCACGAACGGCCGGCCGTTCG
>JACSRI010000209.1 GCA_014879845.1 Opitutaceae bacterium | reverse complement strand
GAGCCGGCGGCCGGCCGGCGGTAGGCGATGACCGCGCTGTCCGCATAGTGGGTCGGATCGCCCGAGGTGCGCCCGCCCGCGCGATAGTCGCGGATCTGGCCGTTGCTCGACGGTGGCTGCGGCAGCGGGCCGGAAAACGTGCGCGGCCCGGTGAGCGTGAGTTCGCTCCACACGAGTTTCTTCATCGCCTGCTCCGGTCTCACCCACGGGCCGCCGGTCTCGCTCCATCCCGGCGAGCTGAAGATAGCCATCTCGAGGCCGAGGCGGTCGGCCTCGGCGGCGGCGTGGCGGACGGCTTCGTACCAGGCGGGTGTGCCGAATGGGATCTTGGGCTCCACCTCCTGCCCGTGGCCGAAATTCACGTCCGCGAGCTGGAAGCCCGCGAGGCCCGCGCGTTTCATCCATGCGAGGTCCTTGGTGATGCCGTCGAGCGTGACGTTGCTCATGGTCCAGTGCCACCAGGTGCGCGGACGCGCGGCGTCGGGCGGGTCGGCGAAGGCACGCTCGAGCGAGTCCTCGGGCGCGGAAACCCCGGCGTCGGCACGTGCGGTCACGGGCGCGGCCAGGGCGAGGAGGGCACAGGCGAGGGGCAGGCGACGGAAGCCGCTCATGCCGCCAGCATGGCGCATCCCGCCCCCGTCGCCGATAGCGATCCGATGCGATGCGTCAGGTCGGCGTGCGCGCCGATGCGCGGCTCCGGGCCCGCGTGCCGGGGTGGGAGGCCGACGTCGCGGTGGTCAGTCCTGGGAGGCCGAGATCGTCGTGGTCGCGGGACGCAAGCCATCGGCTCGGGCCGTGACGGTGACCGCGCCGGGCTGACCGACGCGCGCCCGCACGATGACCAGGCAGAGGCCGCTGAACGCCCGGCGTGTGGGCGAGGTGAACGAGTCCATGTCGGTCGAGTCGCCGTTGTCGGTCGCGACGATCTCGCCGGGGCCGTCGACGGAGAAGGTGATGCGATGTGCGGCCCGCGGCGCGGTGACGCCGTCCTGGTCCGTGACGCGCACGGTCACGAAGGCGAGATCGCGTCCGTCGGCGCGGATCGTCGCGCGGTCCGGGATCGCTTCGAGCGCGGCGGCTTCGCCGGCCGTGCGCATGGTCGCACGCGCCCACTCGCGGCCGGCGCGGTAAGCCACGACCTCGAGCCGGCCGGGCTGGTAAACCACGTCGTCCCAACGCAGGCGGTATTCAAACTCTCCCTTCGCTTTGCGGCCGAGCGAGCGGCCGTTGAGAAACAGCTCGGCCTCGTCGCCCGAGGTGAAGACATGCACCGGCGTGACCTGGCCGACGCGCTCCGGCCATGTCCAGTGCGGCAGGATGTGCGCCATCGGGAGATCGGGACGCCAGCGCGCCTGGTAGAGGTAGAAGCGATCCTTCGGAAATCCCGCGAGGTCGATGATCCCCGTGTAGGAACTGCGCGATTCGTAGTAGGGCGTGGGCTCGCCGAGGTAGTCGAAGCCGTTCCAGACAAACTCGCCGGCCACATAGGGATGACGGTCGAGCGCGGCGAAGACCTTGTCGGCCGAGGAGCCGAAGTCGACGGCGTGCAATTCGTACGCGCTGACCTGGCGGATGGTCGAGTCGCCGCCGCGTCCGTCGCGGATCGGCGCGCTCATCTTCGGGTCGACCGGGAAAAGATACACCCCGCGGCTGCTCGCGGCCGAGGCCGTCTCGCTGCTGAAGATCATCTTTTCCGGAAACCTCGCGCGAAATGCCGGGTACTGGGGCGGTGTGCGTATCCGGTCGGTGCCTTCAAACTCCGGGTCCTGGCGGATGCCCTCGCCCTGGTAGTTGAGCCCGATCACGTCGACGACGGCGGGCAGCGGCATGTCGGGCTTGGCCCAGTTCATCGCCGTGGTCGTGGGCCGCGTCGGATCCTCCTCGCGCACGATGTCGTGCAGGACTTGGGCCACGGCGGCGCCGGCGGTGTCGGTGTATTGCTCGCCGACCTCGTTGCCGATGCTCCACATGATGACGGACGGGTGATTGCGGTCGCGGCGCACGAGGGCGCGCATGTCCTGCTCGTGCCAGTCGGGGTAGAAGAGGTGGTGGTCGAGCGGCGTCTTTTTGCGCTCCCAGACGTCGAAGGATTCGTCGATGACGAGGAAGCCCATGCGGTCGGTCAACTCGAGCAACTCCGGCGCGGGCGGGTTGTGGCTGATGCGGATCGCGTTGCAGCCCATGTCACGCAGGATCTCGAGCTGGCGCTCGGCGGCGCGCGTGTTGAAGGCCGCGCCGAGGGCGCCGAGATCGTGGTGCTGGTTCACGCCCCGGAGCGGGATGCGTTCGCCGTTGACGAGGACGCCGTGCTCCGGGTCGAAGCGCAGCCCGCGGATGCCAAAGCGCGTCTCGTAGGTGTCGACGACCTGGCCGGCGAGGGCGACGTGCGTGATCGCGACGTAGCGGTGCGGCTGCTGCGCGGGAGGTGGTCCCCAGAGCTTGGGATCTCGGAGCACGACCGAGCCGCGCACGACGACGCGGTCGTCTGCCGGGATCGTCGCTTCGGCCGGCGCGAGACGGGCGACGGCGGAGCCGGTGCGTTGACCACCGTCGCCGAGTGCGAAGATCTCCGTCGTCACGCGCGCCGCCGCGGCGGTGGGCGAGGTGTTGGCGAGCGTGACCTCGAGCTGGACCGTGGCGGCGTCGGGCGAAACCTGCGGCGTGGTGACAAACGTCCCCCACTGCGCCACGTGCACGGGCTGCGTCTTCGTCAGCCAGACGTTGCGATACAATCCACCGCCTGGATACCAGCGCGCCGAGGCGGGTGGGTTGTCCAGGCGGATGGCGAGCTGGTTGACGCTGCCGAAAGCCACATGCGGGGTGAGATCGATCTGCCACGAGGTGTAGCCGTAGGGCCAGCCGCCGACGAGCCGGCCGTTGAGCCAGACCGTCGCGTAGGACATCGCGCCATCAATCTCGAGGACGATGCGGCGGCCGGCGTCGGCGGCGGGGATGTCCAGCTTTCGTCGATACCAGCCGATACCCCAGCTGGGCAGGCGACCCATGCCGCCGATGTTGCCGTCGGGGATGAATGGCCCGGCGATGGCCCAGTCGTGCGGCAGGTCGACGGACTTCCAGGTGCTGTCGTCGAAGCCGGCCTGCACGTAGGCGACGTCGCTCCCCGGGTCACCGGCCGGGCGGACGTGGCGCCGCTTGGGATCCCTGATGAACGCGTTGCCCGTCGGAAGAATCCAGGGTTTGAGCACGTCCTTCGCGGCCGCGGCGAGACGCGCCGCCTCCTGGGGTTTGGCATCGGCGGGGCCGTCGTCGCGTCGCGTCTCCTCGAGCGCGGGGCGCACGTCGTAGCTGAGGTTTCGCGTGAGGCCGGGTGGATCGTCATGGGTGAAGTGCCAGCCGTCGTTGATCGAGAGACGCTCGCGCGGGGAGGTCGTCCCGGCTGCCGCACGCAGCATCGAGGAGGTCAGGACGAGGGCCGGGAGCGCGAGCAGGATGGAGAGGCGACGAATGAGGACCATGGGCTTGGGAAGGTTTCCGGGGATGTGACCGCTGCGAGAGACGGGGCCGTCCGGAGTGGAGTTTCACGGATTGCACCGCACCGGGCCACCGACGCGACGCGAAAGCAGGTAGACGTTGCCGGTGGGACATCAACCAGGGTGATTGGCATGATCACGCCGGCTGCAGAGTGGCGGTGATCGTCCCGGACCGCGGCTTGCGGCGTGCCGGCGGACGATTTCGCGATAGGATGCCGCGGAAAGGAGAGTGATGCCACCTCCCGAAGTCCGCTGCGAGGTCGTGTCGGCGGCGCCTGCACGCCGGTCGTTCGCGACGACACATTGGAGCCTCGTTGTCCAGGCGGCGGCGTGCAGCGGCGGCACCGAGGGGCGCGCTGCGCTGGCGGAGCTATGTCGGACCTACTGGTATCCGATTTATGACTTCGCACGGCGGAGAGGGCACTCGCCCGACGATGCCAAGGATGTGACGCAGGGGTTCTTCGCGCAGATCCTCGCCGACGGAGCGCTGGCGCGGGCCGACGCGACCCGCGGCCGGTTTCGGACATTTCTGCTCGCGGTCTTCGAGCACTACCGGGCACGGCAACACGCCCACGCCGGCTGCCTGAAGCGCGGGGGCGGCTGCGACGTGGTCTCCCTCGACGCGCTCGCCTCGGCCGACGCGCGCTACGAGGGCGAACCGGCGACCACGGATTCCCCCGAGCGGATCTTTGATCGGAAGTGGGCGCTGAGCCTGCTGGAGAAGACCCTCGCGGCCGTGGAGCGCGACTATACGATGGCGGGAAAGAGGGCCGTATTCGATTCGCTGAAGGAGGTCCTGTGGGGCGGGCGGGGCGAGGTCCGCTACGCGATGCTCGCGCAGCGGCACGGCATGACCGAGGCTGCGATCAAGGTGGCGATGCACCGTCTGCGTATCCGCTTTCGCGAGCACCTGCGGCTGGAGGTCACCAAAACCTTGCTGCACCCCGAGGACGTGGACGACGAGTTGCGGCATCTTTTCTCCGCGCTGGAGGCGTAGACGGGGCGGGTGCAGGCACGAAGGCATGGCCGGCCACGAGGACGCACGCATGAGCGACACACGGATCTGCGAACGTTGTGGCTCGCCGATGGAACTCTCCTCCGGCGGTGGCGGCATGCTGTGCGCGCGCTGCGTGGCCCGCAGTTTCGAACTGGCCGGGGCGGATGAGCCGGTGGAGGAGGGGACGATCGGCCCGTTGCCGCGACGGTTCGGCGACTACGAACTGATCGAGGAGATCGGGCGCGGCGGAGCGGGGGTCGTGTATCATGCGCGTCAACTCGCGCTCGATCGTCCCGTCGCCTTGAAACTGCTTCTGGCCGGGGCGTACTCCAGCGAGGTGGACTTGCTGCGATTCCGGCGCGAGGCCGCCGCGGCGGCGAGCCTGCACCATCCGAATATCGTGCCGATCCACGACTACGGCGAATGCGACGGACAGCCGTTTTATGCGATGGACCTGGTCACCGGACGGAACCTCGCGGAGCTGTGCGATGGACGGCCGCTCGAAACGCGCCGTGCCGCGCGCCTGCTCGCGACTCTCTCGCGCGCGGTGCAGCATGCGCACGAGGCGGGGATCGTGCATCGCGATCTCAAGCCTTCGAACATCGTCATCAGTTCCGACGGACGTCCGCAGATCACGGACTTCGGCCTCGCCAAGCACCTCGGCCGGCGCGACGGCGTCACCATCACCGGCCAGATGCTCGGTTCGCCGAGTTACGCCGCGCCCGAACAGGCGGCGGGGCGTGACGAACTCGTGTGCGTGGCGAGCGACATCTACGGGCTGGGCGCGCTGCTCTACCACCTCATCACCGGGCGCGCGCCCTTCAACGCCGCGACGACGGCCGAGACGTTGCGGCTCACGCTCGAGGCCGATCCACCCGCGCCGCGCCTGCTCAATCCCGGCCTGGCACGCGATCTCGAGACGATCTGCCTCGCCTGCCTCGCGAAGGAGCCGGAGCGGCGCTACCCGAGCGCGGGTGCGCTGGCGGAGGACTGCGAGCGATTCCTCGAGCAGCGCCCGATTCGCGCGCGTCGGCCGAGCATCGCCTACCGCATGCGCAAGTGGGTCAGCCGGCACCGCTTCGGGTGCATGGCCATCTTGCTCACGGCCGCGCTCGCGGCCGTCGGCCTGGTTGTATTCGCCCGGGCAGCACAGGCGGAAACGCTCGCGCGGCAGCGGCGTGCGCAGATCGAGCAGATCTTCTCCCGCGCCCTGCACGTCGCCGGTCCCGCCTACTCGCGCGGTCGCCAGGCCACGCTCAAGGACCTGCTCGACGAAACCGCGCGCTGGGTCCCGGCGGAATTCGGCGATGATCCGCTCCTGGAGGCCGGCATTCACGCACGCATCGGCGAGACCTACTGCAAACTCAGTCTCTTCGAGAGCGCCGTGCCGCACCTCGAGGCAGCGTGGACGGCGCGGCAGCGGCTCCTGCCCGGGGACCACCCCGACTGCCTTGCGTCGCTGCGCGACCTCGGTGTGCTGCGCCTCTGGCAGCAACGGTACGTCGAGGCCGAGGAACACCTGGGCCGCGTCCTTGCGATCCAGGAGCGGACGGAGGGTCGCGATTCGGAGGCGGCCCTGCTGACGCGCCACGAGATCGTCTTCGGTCGGGAGTTGCGCCTCACCCTCCGTAGCACGATTCCGGAGACCGCACTGGCGGAGTACCGCGAAGCGCACGCCGCCCTTGCCCGGGAGAGCCATGATCTGGCACGTCGACGCTGGGGCGACGATCACCCGGTCACCCTGCTGCACGAACGCAACCTCGCGCGGACACTGCTTCGGGGCGAGTTGCCGTCGTTGGAACCGTCGGCGGGTTTGGCGGAGCGCGCGGAGCAGGCCAGGCGCATCCTTGCGCACAACTACGAGACCAGCGTCCGGGTGCACGGCCCGGAGCACCCGAACACGATAGAAGCGATGGCCGACCTGGGCCGCGCGTTGCTGTCATTGAAACGAAACGACGAGGCCCTGCGATACCTGGAGGACTGCGTTCCCCTGGCCGAACGGGTGCTGGGGCCCGACCAGATGGTGACCGCCTTTGCGATGCAGATGCTCGAAAGCGCGCTGCGCGACGTCGGACGTGCGGAGGAGGCCAACGCGCTCGTCCCGCGCTTCGTGGGTGCGTGGCTGCGGATCTACGGTCCCAACAATGCGTGGAGTCACCGGTTTGCCTTCAGCCGGATGCACTGGCTCGCCGTCAACCGCGGCCAGCCTGACGAGGCGGTGCGGTTCGCGCTGGAGCGCATCGCCGAGTTGCGCGACCGGTATCAGCTGGCGCCTGACAGCGCGGCCGTCGGCACGATGCTGCTCGTGCTGGCCGACGCGCGGTTGGCCCAGGACCGGGTGGCCGAGGCGAAGCGGCATCTGGACGACGCCACCGGGATACTCGCCCGGGCGAGGCCGGACTTCGTCGCAGTCTGGTTCGTTCGCGCCAGCCTGGGCCGCCGCTATCGGGAGACGGGGGACTTCGACGCCGCGGAGTCGGAACTCCTGCGTGCCGATGAAGGCATCGCCGGTCTCGGGTTTCGCAACTCCTACACCGACGAGATCCGGCGCGGGATACTCACCGAACTCGTCGGACTCTACGCCGAGCGGGGGCAGGCGTGGCAGCGGGATGAGTGGAGGGCGAAGCTTGACGCATTCGATCGTGCGGCCGCGCGCACAGCGGCGGACAACCGCGAAAGCGGTGCCCCGGTCACCGCCCCGCGGTAGTTTCGCGCTCAGCGTTTCTTGAGGCAGACCTCGCCGTGCAGTTCCGCGATCCATTGCGGCGGGCCCTGCACCGGGGGCGTGAACGGAAGCAGAAACGGTCCGTGGAGGAACACCCATCCCGAGGCGTGGGCATAGGCTCCCGTTCCGTTGGCGATCTTCCCGGTTTCGTTCAGGTAGGCCAGGGCGGGGCTGGCGGCCGGTGTCACGACGAACTCCGCGACGATGTCGAAGGAGCCGCTGCCGTCGGCGAATGTCACCGAGATCGTCTCCGAACCGGTGATCGTTCCGTTTGCGTTGGGAACCATCCCGGTGTTGCGATCTACGATCGTCGCGACCTGTGCAGCTTGGTCGCCGATCGTGACAAGCAGGTGGCCGACCCACGCCGGGCCGCCGGGATTGGCGGGGTCGAAGGTGCCGTAGATCGTGCCCGCGAGCGTGAGCGGCGGCACCGGGGCGGGGCACTGAGGTTTGGCCTGCAGGGGAGAGAACAGGCTCGATGCGCCGAGTGCGAGCGCGGCGAGCAGGGTGCATGTGAATCGTGGAGTCATCGACTGTCCCTGGGTTCCTGAAAGTCCGGGCGAGACGCGCCCGTGCGTGGGCGGACCCTCGTCCTCGCGGTCCGCTCCATCGTTCTTGTCCGAAAACAGAGAAAGGTTACAGAGCCGGGGCCATCGGGTTGTCCCCCGCGCGGCGGATCGTGAGAGACCCGGGTGCGATCTCTCGCCTCTCGATGCCCGAGTCCCGAGGGTGGGGCGGTCAACAATGTGCGGGGTTTGGCGATTGTCGTCGGCCGGGCGGGCGCTCTTCCATGGGCGGTGCTCATGAAGCCACCCCACGTGTCCCTCTCTGCGATCGCGCGTGACTGCCTGCGCGGCGTCTCGTTGATCGTCGCGATAGTCGCCGGTGCGGCGGCGGCGCCGGCCGCCGGTCCGCTCACGCTCTGGTATGAACGCCCCGCCGCGCAATGGGTCGAGGCCCTGCCCGTCGGCAACGGCCGGCTCGGCGCCATGGTCTTCGGCGGCATCGAGCAGGAGCGCCTCCAACTCAACGAGGACACGCTCTGGGCCGGCGGACCCTACCATGCCGCCAATCCCGAGGCGCGCGCCGCGCTCCCGGAGGTCCGGCGGCTGATCGCGGCCGGCGAATATCGGGCCGCGCAGGACCTGGTGCAGGCAAAGTTCATGGCCGTGCCGATGCGGCAGATGCCGTATCAGACGATTGGTGACCTGCTCGTCACCATGGGCGGCAGCGAGACCGCGCAGAACTACCGGCGCGAACTCGACCTCGACACCGCGGTCGCGCGCACGGAGTTCCAGATGGGCAACACCGTGCACGTGCGCGAAGTCTTCGCGAGCGCGGTCGACCAGGTCATCGTCGTGCGGTTGAGCGCACGCGAGGCGCAGCAGCCTGACCGGCCCGCGCGGATTTCCTTCAGCCTCGGTTTCCAGTCCAGGCAGGACGCGGGCATCTCGGTGGACGGTGGGGCCACGCTCGTGCTGCGCGGTGTCAACGGCGGTGCGGAGAACATCCCGGGCGCGCTCACCTTCGAGGCGCGCGCCCGCGTGCTGACCGAGGGCGGATCGATCCGAGCCTCGGCCGGCCAGCTGCACGTCGATGGCGCGTCGTCCGCGACGATCCTCATCGCCGCGGCCACCAGCTTTCGCCGCTACGACGATGTGAGCGGTGATCCCGCCGCGCTCACGACGGCAACGCTCGCCCGGGCCGGGGCGAAAACGTTCGACGCCCTGCGGGCCGACCATGTGAGCGACCACCAGCGCCTGTTCCGGCGCGTCGCGATCGACCTTGGTCGCAACCCCGCGGCCGAGGCGCTTCCGACCGACGCGCGCGTGCGCCAGTCGCCGCAGGTCGACGACCCGGGGCTCGCGGCGTTGTATTTCCAATACGGCCGCTACCTGCTCATCGGCAGTTCCCGGCCCGGCACGCAGCCGGCCAACCTGCAGGGCCTGTGGAACGACCACCTCTACCCGCCGTGGGGCAGCAAGTACACGATCAACATCAACACCGAGATGAACTACTGGCCGGCCGAGGTCACCAACCTCGCCGAGTGCACGGAGCCGCTCTTCGGCATGATCCGTGATCTCTCGCAGACCGGCGCGCGCATGGCGAAGGACCACTACGGCGCACCGGGCTGGGTCACGCATCACAATACCGATCTCTGGCGTGCGGCCGGGCCGATCGACGGCCCGTTCTGGGGCATGTGGCCGACGGGCGGCGCGTGGCTCTCGCTCCACCTCTGGGAGCACTACCGCTTCAGCGGCGACCGTGAGTTCCTCGCGCAGGCCTACCCGCTGATGCGCGGCGCGGCGGAGTTTTTCCTCGCGACGCTCGTCGAGGAGCCGAAACACCGCTGGCTCGTGACCAGTCCGTCGATCTCGCCGGAAAACGCCCACCATGACGGCGTGTCCATCACGGCGGGGCCGACGATGGACAACCAGATCCTGCGCGATCTCTTCACCGCCTGCATCGACTCCGCGGGTCTGCTCGGCACCGACGCGGAGTTCTCCGCGAAGCTCGTCGCCGCGCGCGACCGGCTCCCGCCGAACCAGATCGGCGCGCAGGGCCAGCTCATGGAGTGGCTGGAGGACTGGGACGCCGGCGCGCCCGAGCAGCAGCACCGGCACGTGTCGCATCTCTACGGCTTCTATCCGAGCAGTCAGATCACGCTGCGCGGCACACCCGATCTCGCCAGGGCGGTGAAGACCACGCTCGAGGCGCGTGGCGACATCTCCACCGGCTGGGCCATCGCCTGGCGGCTCAACCTCTGGGCGCGCCTGCAGGACGGCAACCGCACCCACCGCATCCTGCGCGCGCTGCTCGGGCCGGAGCGGACGTATCCGAACCTCTTCGACGCGCACCCGCCCTTCCAGATCGACGGCAACCTTGGCGGCGCGGCCGGGATCGCGGAGATGCTGCTGCAGTCGCACGTGCCGGCGACCGTCGGAGGTGCATCCGGCGAGAAGGACCGCGTCTTCGAGATCGAGCTGCTCCCGGCGCTGCCGGATGCATGGCCGACCGGCAGTGTCAGCGGCCTGCGCGCGCGCGGCGGTTTCGAGGTGGCGATCACCTGGAAGGACGGCCGCCTCGTTGCGGCTGACCTGCACGCTCCAAAGGGCGGTCGCGCGCTCCTGCGTTACGGCGCGATGACGCGAGAGCTGATCCTCAAGCCCGGCACGTCCTTCACCTGGGACGGGAAGTAGGCGGGGCCCGACCGCACTCTGCCGTGGCCGGGTGGGTCCCAGTCGGCTTCGCCCGGGTGCCGATGCCTCTCCATCAACGCCCTGCGTGTTCACGGGCAGTCGCTCCGGCCCATAAGGGCGCATACTGGGGCGAAATGGACGCGGAAATAGATGGACGGTCGAGAGTCTTCCCATCGACCGCTTTTGTGGATAGCCGAAACTGAGAACCGGGGCGCCATCTTGGCGATGGCGCTCCGCTTTATGGTCCCTGGCCCATCGCATTTGACCGGAGAGCGGATGCATCGACGTTCCGCGCGGACGGGGCGTGCAGGGTCGAGGCCCGTCTCGTTCAGGGCGGGACCCTGCGGGCAGGGACTGTCTCCAGCGTCGGTTTCGCCGCGGACTTCACCCTCGACGATCGATGCACCGACCGCGCGGCGCGACTGAAGCGAGCGCCCGCCGGTGTTGGTCCGGGTCCTCCCAGGCACGGTTGTGCGATCGTCGGGTGCGCCGCATGGCCGGCTGCTGCTGGAGAGAATCGGAGCGCTTTTCACGACCATGGATCTAGCCAACCACATCAAGCCGGAGCACATCTTCCGCGACCTGCGGGTGCGCGACTGGACCCTGGCGAGCGAGATGCTCGCCGACGCCGTCGCGGCGGGGGCGATCGACCGGAGCGGATCGAGTGTCATGACGCTGGATACATCGGCCGGCGAGTCTTCTCACCGCGCACCGCTGTTCATCGCCCCGGGCGGTGCGGTGGTGCACGACCGCCGCGCCCACGTGACGGACATCACCTTCGCGCTGGCTTCCCTCAAGGAGCCGCTCGCCCTGCCGGACGGGGACGGTGCCGCGGAGGTCGTGCTCTACATCCTGAGCGGACCGGAACGCTCCGCCTGGGCGCTGAAGGCCGCGGGACACTTCCGGACGCTTCTCGCCGAGGAGGGACTGCGTGAACGACTGTCGACGATGTCGCGCGAGGCGCTGCACGCGTGGCTCACCGGGCTGGACCTGCGGCTCGATGCCCCGGTGTTGGCGCGCGACATCATGCGACCGCCGCTCTTCAAAGTGTTTGCCGACACACCGGTGACCGAGGTCACGCGGCTCATGGAAAAGCACCGGTCCAATGCGGTCGCGGTCGTCGACCGCGAGGAGCACATCATCGGGGAGATCACGAGCAACCGGCTCTTCAAGCTCGGCATCCCCGAGTTCTTCGAGCGGTTGGCGAGCGTTTCATTCATCCGCGAGTTCGATCCCTTCGAACACTACTACACCCAGACCGGACAGGCTCGGGCAGGTGAGGTGATGACGACCGACTTCACGGTCCTGCCCGAGGACGCGACGATCATGGAGGTCGTCTTCACCCTCACGGTGCAAAATCACCGCAAGATCTACGTCGTCCGCGACGGCCGACGCGTGGGCGTGATCGACCGCGTCGAGATCATCAACAAGGTCCTCAACTTCTAGGCGTCATGACTGTCCTCCTGATCATCTTCGCGATCACCTACGCGCTCATCGCGACGGACAAGATCGACAAGACCATCGCGGCGCTGCTCGGCGGCGGACTCGCCATCGGCACAGGCTACATCTCCTACGAAGACGCGCTTCGGGCGGTGGACCTGAACGTCATCTTCCTGCTCGTGGGCATGATGATGGTGATAAACATCATCGGGCGCACGGGCGGCTTCGAATGGATGGCCATCCGCCTGGCGCAGGCTGCCCGAGGCAACGGCCTTGTCATCCTCGTGCTATTCCTGGTCGCGACCGCGGTCATCTCCGCGTTCCTGGACAATGTCACGACGGTCCTTCTGATGGCGCCCGTGACCTTCCTCATTGCGCAGATCCTGGAAATCCCGGTCGTCCCTTTCCTGATACTCGAGGCGGTGTTTTCCAACATCGGCGGAACCGCCACACTGGTGGGCGATCCTCCGAACGTGTTGATCGGCTCGGCGACGGGCTTCTCGTTCAATACCTTTCTCTGGCATCTCAGCCCGGTTGTTGTCGTGATCGGTGTGGTTTCGCTCGGTGTCGTGGTCCTGGTCTACGGGCCGCAGTTCCGCGTGAATCCGGCGCTGAAGGACCGGGTGCGCCGTGCGCGGCCGGAACTCGCCATCCTCGACCATCGCCTGCTGCGGTGGTCGATGGTCGTGTTTGCGCTGATCCTGCTCGGCTTTTTCCTCGGACGCCCTCTGGGGATCGAGCCCGGTCTCGTCGCCCTGTGCGGCGGGGCCGCGATGGCGCTCGTCGGCCGCGTCTCCATCGCCCACGTGCTGGAGCGCGTGGAGTGGAACACGATCCTGTTCTTTGTGGGATTGTTCATGCTCGTGGGCGCGCTCGAGCACAACGGTCTGTTCGATCTGCTGGGCCGCCAGATGCTCAGCGTGACGGGCGGAAACCTGCTCCTGACCTGCCTGCTCATCCTCGTGGTCAGCGCGCTGGCTTCGGCCATCGTGGACAACATCCCGCTTGTGATCGCCTTGATCCCGCTGCTGCAGTCGATTGCACCTGACTTCGCCCAGTCCATGAACATCACCGATCCGGCGCTCGTCCAGTCGACCGTGATGTATCCGCTTTTCTGGTCTCTGGCCCTGGGCGCATGTCTTGGCGGCAACGGTACGCTGGTCGGCGCGTCCGCCAACGTCGTGATCGCCCAGGTCGCAGCCCGCAACCGACATCCCATCTCCTTTGCGCAGTTCACCCGGATCGGCCTGCCGATCATGCTGCTGAATATCGTGATCGGGGCCGTCTACGTCTGGTGGCGCTACTTCTGAGTCCGCGGTGGGCTGCGCCTGCGGCGGGTCCCGCTGCCGTATGCGCGCGGAAACAACGGCCTGCGTTTCAGCCTGCTCGCCGCGGTGGTGCTGACGATCGCGGGTGGGGCGGGCTCGATCGACGCGTCGCGCTGCGTCGCGTGCTTCAACTGCCTTAGCGTCTGCCCGGAACAGGGACTTTCCTTCGCCTTCGCCTGGGGGCGTCCGCGGACGGATGTGCCGGTGGGCTCACGTCGAGCCACTGGCGGGCGAGCTGACGTGCCGCGCCGCGCCTTTCTCGCCGGTGCGTTGTCGCTCGCGCCGGCGGTGGTGCGGGCGGCTGCACCCCAGGCCGCGACGCCGGCCGCGGAGCCGCGCGCGGCGGTCACGCCGCCGGGCGCACGCGGGACGCGGCCGTTTCTGGATCGCTGCACGGGATGCCAGCTCTGCGTCAGCGCTTGCCTCACCGGCGTGCTCCGCCCGGCGTTTCTCGAGTATGGGTTCGAGGGCATGATGAAGCCGCGCATGGACTTCGCGTCGGCCTATTGCAACTACGACTGCCGGCGCTGCGGCGAGGCCTGCCCGACCGGCGCGATCGTGGAGTTGGCGCTCGAGGAAAAGAAACTCACGAGCATCGGCGTGGCGCAGTTTACCCGCCGACTCTGCATCGTCGAGGCCAAGGGCAAGGATTGCGTCGCGTGTTCGGAGCACTGCCCGACCAAGGCGGTGGAGACGGTCCCGTTTGGCGAAAATCTCCGCCTGCCCCAGGTAAACGAGGAGCTCTGCATCGACTGCGGCGCGTGCGAGTACGCCTGTCCCGTGGGGCCTGAGCGCGCCATCGTCGTGGCCGCTCGTCCCGCACACGCACGCGCGCGAAAGCCCGCGGAGGAGCCGCCGTCCGCCCGCCGGGCGGACGGCGGATTCCCATTCTGACGCCACGGCGCCGGCGCATGCCGCGCTGCCTGTAACCACGGCGCGGTTACAGACTGCCGGGCACGACGGCGCCCCGTCACCGTCGGCCGTGTCGCGGCCGGCGTCGCGGGACGCGGACGCGTCGCCGCGTCTGCTCGAGGTCGCGGGGATCGACGCATGCGCACGCGAGGGCGCCCCATGCCGGACAGTTTCACCCGATCAGGTGATAGCCTGAGCGGCGGGTGGTGGGTTATGATAGGGACGATACCTCAACCCGCCCGTTTGCGGTCCGACCGCAGCACCCCAGCAGGCCATTCGCCTCGCGCATGGCCCGGGCTCCCCCCCGAGACTATGCTTCACCCTGCCGATACCGTCCTGACGCGGCGCCCGCTTCCCGGGTTCGCCGTGGCACCGGGTTCGGTTCGGGCCTGCTGGAGCCGCTGCCACGACCGCGCGGAAACTTCGACCAGCCCATGAAACCCAAGCACTGGAAAGTCTATCGCCGCCGCCGGCAGCACCTGCTGGCGACGCCTGTCCTCGTCGCACTCGCCGCGTGGAACGCTCCGTCCCTGCTGGCCCAGGCGACCGCGACACCCGCCGCCGAGACGCCCGCCGCCGAGACACCGGCTGTCGGGACGCCCGCCGCCGAAACCGAGGAGGAAGTCATCACGCTTTCGCCCTTCGAGGTCGTCTCCGAAAAGGACACCGGCTATGCCGCCACGTCCTCACTCGCCGGCTCGCGCCTCAACACCAAGCTGCGCGACATCCCTTCGGCCATCTCGGTCGTGACGACCGAGTTCATGAAGGACACCGACTCCACGAATCTGCAGGACCTCCTTGTCTACACGACCGGCACGGAGGTCAACGGCATCGGCGGCAATTACTACGGAGGCAACGCCGACGACAACGGCTACCGCAACCGAATGCTCGCCAATCCGCAGAGCGGCACGCGCGTGCGCGGCCTCAATACAGCCGACCTGACGCGCAACTTCTTCCTCACGAGCATCCCGATGGACGCGTACAATACGTCGCGCGTCGATATCCAGCGCGGCCCGAACTCCATCCTCTTCGGCCTCGGCAGCCCCGCCGGCATCATCAATAACACGCTCAAGGATCCTAACCTGGAAAAGCGCGAAGGCGAGGCGCAGATCCGCGTCGGCAGCTATGGATCCCACCGCGAGGTGCTCGACGCCAACCTCCCGCTCATCAAGGGCCAGCTCGGCTTGCGCGTGGCCGGCCTGAATGACGACGCTGAATACAGCCAGGACTTCACCTTCAATCACGACAAGCGCCTCTACGGCGCGCTGCGCTGGCAGCCCAAGCTCGCCGAGCGCGTCTTCACCCAGATCGACATCAAGGCCGAGACCGGCCGGATCAAGGCCAACCGCCCCGTCTCCGTCACGGCCGCCGATTTCATCACGAACTGGTTCGGCCCGCTCAACCAGTACCTGATGTATGATCCGCTCACCAGCAACGGCATCCCACAGGAGCCGAACGGCACGCAGCACCGCGAACTCTCGCACTACTTCTCCGGCGCGCCCGGGCGAGACTGGTGGAACAGCTCGCCGGCCACGATCTACCAGGATCCGACGAGCGCGATCATCGGCAACGGCAGTCTCGACGCCTACCGCCAGCGCGACGGCTCGCCCTGGGGCGGCCTGTCCGGCGTGACCAATCCGAACTGGGACGAGGGTGGATCCGGCCCATGGAACAAAAACACCGCGGCCTACTTCGCCGGCAACCCGCTCATCTCCGGTCTGATCAGCGACTATGAGAGCTCGACGGGCCGGGCCTTCAGCGGCTTCGGATCCGCGCTCTGGCCGGCGCAGATGATTCTCGACGGACCGCTCGCCTTCATCGACCGCACCATGGCCGGACCGAACAAGGAGGAGTGGAACGACTTCGACACCGTCGATCTCTCGGCCACCCAGACCTACTTCGGCGGACGCCTCGGCCTCAACGCCGCCTACTACCACGAGACCTACGAGTCCGGCTGGGCCAATGCCATCGCCTCCAACCGTGTGTCCGTCGACGTCAACGCCACCCTGCGCAACGGCGCGGCCAACCCCGACGTCGGCCGGCCCTACATCGTGAGCGCGACCTCCGGCAACACGACGGAAGTCGACCGCGAGTCCTGGCGCGCGACCGCCTACTACAAGTTCGACCTGGCCGACCACATCGACGAGGAGCACTTCCTCACCAAGATCTTCGGCGAGCAGACCTTCACCGGCATTGTCTCGAGCCAGAAGTACGAGAACTTCTCCCGCGACTTCAACCTCTACGCCTGGCCCGCCGAGAGCTACGGCGTGCCGTTCCTGAACTCCGCCAACCACCAGGCGTGGTGGGGGCTCCACTACCTCGGCGACGACCTGCGCGGCGTCTCGAGCTTCGACGCCATCCCCGGCTCCGCCATCCACGGTGTCACGAGCAAGCGCAATCCCGGCTCCTCGAACAACGCCCTGGTCTGGGACCAGGTGAGCTCCACCCCCGGCACCTGGCACAACGCCAACGTCGGCCTGCTCAACTGGAAGGACAACCTCGACCAGCTCTACACCGGGGCTGCGCAGGGACACGATACGACCGACTCCACGGCCTTCGTCTGGCAGGGCAAGCTGATCAACGGCGCGCTCGTGCCGCTCTTCGGCTGGCGTCGTGACCAGTATGAGCGCTGGGACAAGCCGGCCGCGCTCGTTCGTGGCCAGTACAACGTGCCGCAGCCCTACAGTCCGAACTGGAACTATGACAACGTCACGCCGCTCACTGCCGACGAGCAGCGCCGCAGCTGGGGCGTGGTGCTGCACACCAACGAACTGCTCCGCCTCTTCGGCACGGACCTGCCCAAGGGGTTCGGCCTGAGCTTCACCTACAACGACTCGAACAGCTTCCGCCCGTC
>JACSRI010000207.1 GCA_014879845.1 Opitutaceae bacterium | reverse complement strand
GCGCGACGGCGCGGGACGCACGACGGGGGAACAGGGTGCGGCGAGGCAGCTGGACGAGGCGATGCTCTGAGTTTCCATGGGACGTGGTGGTGGCGTGGATGCGGCTCAGGAGGCCGGCTTGAGGGAGCGGTGCGGACGAAAAAGATCGCGCTGGTCGGCCGTGCGCGCGGCCTTGGCGAACCAGGGCACGCGCTTGAGCCAGAGCAAAAGGGCGTGCCAGTGGATGCGGGCGATGACCTGCAGCGTGAGCAGCGGGTACTTCATTGCGCAGACAGCCAGACCGGCGTCGGTGAGCGGGCGCGCCACGCCGGTCAGGGTCGTGACCAGCGTGCGCTCGCCGCCGGCGAGGTCGTCGATGGCAAGCGCGAGCCGGTCGCCGGGTGGACGCAGGGTGAAGTCAAAGGCCACGTCCACGTCGGAGAACGGCGACACGTAGAAATGCTTGGGCACGCAGAGCCGGAACGCACCCGCCCGCCACGATGCGGCCGGGAGCACGAACGCCTTCACCTCGCGGAAGGTGTTGGTCACCTCGGCGATCGCGGCGAGCGGACGGCCGGCGGCGTCGCGGCAGAAGAAGAACGAGACGGGATTGAACAAATACCCCGCGATGCGCGGCAGCGTAACCAGTTCCACGCGCGCGTCCTCAGGCAGTGCGATGGCGTGGGCCGCGAGGAGGTCGCGCACACGCGCCTTCAGTGCCGTCGCGGTGAGTTCGCGGGCGCCCGCGCTGGAAGCGTTGTGCACCCGCTCGTTCCTCGGGAGATAGTCGCCCTCCCGCAGGCTGAAGAGGTTGGCGGCGTTGGCGGAGAACAGGTGCAGCCGGCGGTCGAGGAGCTCCAGTTCGTCCAGGTCGAGTGCGAGCATGAAGATGCGGTAGTCGAACCGATGCCGCCTCGGGGAGAAGCGGTGGTGCATCACGCGGCACTCGAAGATTCTGGAGCGCAGGTCCATGGTTGGCCGTTCGACGGTTCAGGCTGTCACGAACTCGGGACGGGCGGGCCGCGGGCCCGTCCACGGATCGCGCGCGAGCATCAGGGTGGTGAGGTCGACCGCGCTGGAGAATGCATCCTCGTGGAATCCGTAGCGGAAATAGCTGCCGGCGAAAAAGGTGCGGGTGCCGTCGAGCGCACGGAAATTCAGGTGCGGGAGCTCGGCCTGGGCGGACACGGCCTCGCGGTCGAAGAGCGGATGCTCGTAGTCGATCCGGCGGATCACGCAGCCGGGAGCGATGTGCTCGGGCCGGTTGATCGAGACAAAAAAGTTCTCACGCGGCGACAAACCCTGCAGGCGGTTCATCCAGTAGTGCGTCGCCGGCGACGTGCGGCCGTCGGCCCCGCGCGCGATCTCGTAGTTCCAGCTGGCCCAGGCGCGCGACGTGCGGGGCATGACCGAGGCGTCAGTGTGGAGCGTGGCGACGTTGTGCTGGTAGTGGAAACAACCGAGCACGCGCCGCTCCTCCTCGGTCGGGTCAGCCAGGAGCCGCAGCGCCTGGTCGGCGTGCGTCGCGATGACGACCTGGTCGAAGGCGTGCGTCTGGCCGTCGGAGGTCGTGACGAAGACGAAACCCGCGCTCCGCTGCACGCGCGTCGCCGCGAGGCCGATACGGATGCGTCCACGCCACGGCGCGGTCAGGCGCCGCACGTACTCGCGCGCCCCACCCTCGACGGTCCACCAGGGATGCTGGGTGTGCATGCCCAGGAAGCCGTGATTGTGGAAGAAGCGCAGGAGCGTGGTCGCCGGGAACTCCAGCATCTGCTCGGGCGGGGTGCTCCAGACGGCCGAACTCATGGGCACGAGATAGAGCTCGAGAAAGTCGGCTCCGTACCCCCGCGCCCGCGCATACTCGCGCAGCGACATCGCCGCATAGGCCGGGTCATCGAGCGCGGCCAGCGCCTCGCGGTTGAAGCGGTCGACCTGCACGAGCATGCGGATGAACCGCCAGCGCAGGAGGTTGCGCCGCTGGGCGAAGAGGTGATTGAGGGACGAGCCGCACCACTCGATGCCCGACGCGTGGTCGCGCACGCTGAAGGACATGTCCGTGCGCTTCACCGGCACGTCGAGTTCCTCGAAGAGGCGGCAGAGGTTCGGGTAGGTCACCCGGTTGAAGACCATGAATCCCGTGTCGATCGCCACCTCGCGACCGGTGTCCGCGTCGCGGGCACTGACGGTGTTGGAATGGCCGCCCGCGTAGTCGTTCTTCTCGAACACGGTGATGTCGTGCTCGCGGCGCAGGAAATGCGCGCACCCGAGGCCGGCGATGCCGGTGCCGATGATGGCGATCGAAGCCATGGCGTCAGTCCCTCGCGAACGCCGGCGCGGTCGGGCACTCGGTCTTGGTCTGGGTATCTTGGACAAGGATCATGTCCAAGATTTGTCTCACTTTAATCCGTTCGTCAAGCTTTCGCCCCGATTTTTCCAGAAAGCCGGCCAGTTTGGAAATAGCTCATTGTTTATCATGGACTAACAAGTCCACGCAAACAGCCACATCATACATCGCGGCACGATGTCGCATGTTTGTCTCAGACAAACACGCTCCGTCTTCCTGCCGCAGGCGACGAGCGCTCCCAGACTCAGCGGCGCACCGCGCTACCGAGTTTTTCCAGCTCCGCCTCGAACTGCCGGAGATCGCGCACACGGATGGCACCGATCTCGCGCAGCGTCTCCTCGTAGGCCCCGGCCGCCCGACCACCGGCTATGATCTGGGTCTCGGCCGGCAGGGCGCGCCTCAGGGTGCGCAACTCGAGCGGCAGCTGCGGGTCGTCCAAGGGATAGACAATACTGACGGCAACCGCACGCGCCGCATGCTGGATGGCCGCGCCGGCGATTTCCGCCGCCGGAAGGCTCGCGCCCAGGAAGACGACATGCCACCCGAGATCGCCCGCCGCCGCAGCCACGAGCACCGCGCCCACTTCATGGAGTTGCCCGGCCGGGGTGACCACGACGAGGGTCGACTGCCCGGACGAGCGCGCGAAGGTGCGCGAGTTGCTCAACAGGAAGGTGCGGATCGCCGCGCTGGCAAAATGCTCGTGCCCCGCGGTCATCACGCCATCGCGCCAGAGTTCACCGATGCGATGCGCAAGCGGGGCGAAATACTGCTCGAGCGCGCGCCGAAACCCGAAGGCCGCGGTCGCCTGGGCGAGCACCTGCTGCAACCGCGCGCCGTCCATCTTCATGGTCGCGTCGATTGCCGCGTGGATGGCGTCGTCGGGCCGGCTCGCCGCGGTCACGTCAGGTCCCGGCGGCGTGACGGATTCGGGCACCACCGGCACGAGCGTCCGCAGATCCTCGTCCGACAGCCGCGCGATGTCGCCGATACGATGGCCCGCGTCGACGGCAGCGCGCAGCAGGCGCAGACGCTCGATCTCCGCCTCGGAATAGAGGCGACGATTCGTGTCGGACCGATGGGGCGAGACCGCGTCATAACGCTTCTGCCACATCCGGATCAGGTGCGTACTCAGACCCGACTTGCGGGCGGCCAGCTTGATCGAACACCGGATTTCGGACATGGATCACAAATGAGACAAACATTACACTAGTCGCAAGCAAACATTCTCATTCTTGCGCAAGAACATGATGTGAATACGATTAACGGCCAACGCACCCAGAGTCGCGCCGTTCGACATTTTTAGACAAACCGTCATGATCACCGATTCGGACCGCCCTCGCCTTTTTGTCGCGATCGATCCGCCCGAGGCCGTGCGGTCCGCCCTGAGCGAGTTGCCCGAGACGCTCCGCGGTGTCGCCTGGGCGCCGCCCCACCAGTATCACCTGACGCTCAGGTTTGTGGGAGAGACCCCGGCGGACCGGCTCGACGCGATCACGGCGGGACTCGCCTCGATCCGCGTCGAGCCATTCATCCTGCCGGTGAGCGGACTCGGCGCGTTTCCGCCGGACCGACCGCCGCGGGTGCTCTGGGCCGGCGTCGGCCACGGACATCCGAGGCTCCACCAACTCCGGCAACGTGTGGACGACGCGCTCCTTGCCGCCGGCCTCGCCGATCTCGATGTGAAGATCTTTCACCCGCACTTCACGCTGGGCCGGTGCGGTCCGGGCGCGACGGCGGGTGCGGTGGAGGCGTTCCTCAAGCGACACCGCGCCTTCGAGGCGCCGGACTTTCGCGTCGAGGCGTTCACGCTCTATCGCAGCCTCCTCCGGCCCGGCGGGGCGGAACATACGCCGCTGCTCCGCGTCGCGCTGCACTGCGCGTGACGCCACCGCCCGCGAGGTCGCTCACTTCGAGTATTTGATCTTCGTGATCGAGGACGGCGGCTCGCCGAAGAAGAACTCGAAGCCGACGCCGCCGTAGAACGCGAGCTTGCGCTCGGACCACTCGTCCTCGCGCAGGCCCGAGGCGCCGAGAATGATGTCGCCGAACAGCCACTCCTTGTAGACGAGTTTTCGATACGTGATGTAGCCCCCGTACTCGCGCACGGGCACCTCGGCACCTGTTTCGCCGCGGATGCCCAGGGTCAGGGAGACCGCGCGGATGTCGCTCAGCTTCTCGTAGAGGATGACGCGCGAGTCGTACTTCAGATCCTCCGTGTCGTCGGAGACCTTGAGCATGTTCGACCAGCGCAGCAGGCGATCGTCGCCCATGCGGCGCTCGAGGTCGACGTTCGTCGTCGAGCCGAGGCCCTCGGAATCGCGCCAGAAGACGGTCTCCTTGATGCGCACCAGGCTGTTCTCGCTGAAGTTGTGGACGATCCTGTAGCGGGCCTGCACATACGGATCGAGCGGCCAGTCGATGTGCACGCCGGCGCTGAGCGAGATGCGGCCGGACTTCGACCACGGCGGCGTGTAGCCGAGACCGGCCAGCCATTGGTCGTCGTCGTCGGTCGGGATGATGTTCTGGTAGCCGTTGTTGTCCTCGATGATCTCGTCGGGATCGCCGCGGCCGATGATGGCGTTGACGCGGCGATCGAGATTGGGGAGCGGGATGCGGGCGCGCAGGCGGCTGCGGATGCGGACGCCGTCGTACTCCTTGTAGCCGACGTGGAGCGAGGCCTTGCCGAAGGTCGATGTCACGGTCTCGTCGTAGCGGGTCTCTCCGAAAAACCCGTCGAACCACCGCGCCGAACCCTCGATGCTGTCGCCGAAACGCAGCCGCGCGCGCTCGAGCCAATGCGGCTTCGCCGTCGGATCCGCCGAGGCGCCGGTCGCCACCTCGGCTGGCGAGGGCGATTCGCGCGGCGCCGGGCCGGCACGCTCTTCCGACGGGCCGGCGGCCGGCGATGGGGCCGGCGCGTCTTCGGCGGCGACCGCCGGACTCGGCGCGGCGTCCGCCTCCTGACCACGCCCGCAGGTGGTCGCCCATAGGCCGGCCACCAGGACAACGATGAAGGGGCGGCACTGTCGGCGGCCGCCCGCGCTGATCCTCCGGCAAAACACGTCGGCATGGTCGCGCGCGGCAAAGTCGAATCAACTCCGAACGGACGCACCGCCGCGGCCGTCACGCAGGTTTGCCTTGGCGCGCGCACACCACGCGTGCAACGTCGGCCGGCCTTGAACATGACTCCCCCCGCCCTGCCAGTCCCTGGCGAGCCCAAGCGCCCGCTCTCGCTCGGCGTCATCTTCCTGACGCTCTACATCGACCTGGTCGGGTTCTCGATCATCTTCCCGCTCTTCCCGTCCATGCTCGAGCACTACCTCGGCAAGGAGGGAAACACCGGCCTGCTCGGGGCGGTGCTCGGCGGCATCCATCACCTCTCGTCCTGGCTCGGCGGCGGCGAGCGCTACACGGCGGTGCTTTTTGGCGGGTTCCTCGGCTCTCTCTATTCGCTGCTGCAGTTCCTGTGTGCGCCGCTCTGGGGCGGGCTGTCCGACCGTGTCGGGCGGCGCCGCATCCTCCTCATGACGTGCGCGGGCACGGCGATGAGCTACCTGCTCTGGGTTTTCAGCGGCAGCTTCCTGCTCCTCGTGCTCGCCCGCCTCTTCGGCGGGGCGATGAGCGGCAATCTCTCCGTCGCGACCGCGGCCGTGGCCGATGTGACATCACGCGAGACGCGTGCCAAGGGCATGGGCATGGTGGGTGCAGCCTTCGGCCTGGGATTCGTCACCGGTCCGGCGATCGGAGGCATCTTCGCGCACGTCAACCTGCTCGATCACCACGCGGGCTGGGCCGCCTACGGGATCAACCCATTCTCGGTGCCGGCGCTGTTCGCCTTCGCGCTCTCCACGCTCAACGTCGTGTGGATCGCCGCGCGTTTTCGCGAGACACTGCCGGAGTCGGCCCGCGCGAAGGCCGCGCCGCTGCGCGAGCGCTCGCCCTGGCGCACGCTCCACACGCGGATCAATACGGTGGTCAACCGCACGATCTTCGTGCACTTCGTCTTCATCTTCGCGTTCAGCGGCATGGAGTTCTCCCTGGCGTTTCTCGCGGCCGACCGCTTCGGCTTCAGCACCGCCCAGATCACGATGCTGATGATCTACGTCGGTGTGGTGCTGATCCTGACCCAGGGCGGTATCGTGCGGCGCATCGTGCCGCGGTTTGGTGAGCGCCGCGTGGCGCTGGCGGGGTTGGTGCTCGTGACCATCGGCTTCTTCAATCTCGGTTTCGCCACGAACGTGCCGTGGCTCTACGCCGGACTCGGCGCGATGGCGCTGGGATCGGGATGCGCCACGCCCTCGCTCACGGCCATGGTCTCCCTCTTCACCTCGCCGGAGCAGCAGGGCCAGGCGCTGGGTGTGTTCCGCGCGTTCGGTGCGCTCGGTCGCGCACTGGGCCCGATTTGCGCGGCGCTTTCGTATTGGATCTTCGGATCCCGAGTGTCCTACACGGTGGGCGGCATCATGATGATCGTGCCCATCGCGGCGGCCCTCGGACTCCCGCCACCGCGCAAGCACGACTGACGACGCGGCCGCGCCGCCCTACACCACCTCGGCCCCGACCGGCCCGGCCGCCTCGAGCACCGGCACGCCCCACGAGCGCAGCCTGGTGGTGATGAAAGCGACCGTCGCCTCCTGGGCCTCGCGGCCGTTTCCGGCGACGGTGATCGGCTCGCCGAAGGCAAAACGCAGGGGATACTCCGGCCGGATCGGCCCCATGTCCTTGACCATGCGGCCGAGGCCCCAGGCATCGGAGCGGAGCGCGAGCGGCACGACGGGCACGCCCGCACGCTTGGCGAGCTTGACCCCGATCGAGTTGAACTCCGCGGGCGTGAACGAGGCCGCGCGTGTCTTCTGCGGAAAGACGATGACCGACATGCCCGCGCGCAGGCGGGCCTCGCCCTCCTCGAGCATGATCTTGAGGTCCTCGCGCGGGCTGGCGCGCCCCACGACCACCGGCTGCCGCGTGCGCATCACATGTTTGAATACCGGCGTGTCCATCAGCTGCTTCTTGATGATGAACGTCACCGGTCGGAACGGCCGCAGGATGCTCGGCAGGGCGAAGGTCTCGAGCGTGCTCATGTGGTTGCCCAGGATCACCGCCGGGCCCGGGAGGCCGGCGTAGGCCGCGATGTTTTCCACCGTGACGCGCGCGCCGAGCGACTCCATCAGCCGGATCGTCTCGACGCTGCTCGTGATCCACGCCGCATCGTCGTAGCGTCCCTGCTTGGCCAGGCCGGCCGCGCGCCAGACGATGCCGAAGAGCTGCGGGTAGAACGCGAGTCCAGGAAGCGCGCGGGAGAACCAACCGGGCGAACGCGTGGGCGAGGCGTAATCCTGGGCGTAGGGCGAGGAGAGTTGCATCGGGCGGGCCTGCGGACGAGCCCATGCGGAGCGGCGCACGACGCGAGCCGAAAGCGGTCGCGCGCCTGCGCCGGCGCGGCCCGGCTACGACGTCGTCCGGCGCCGCAGCAGAAACGCTCCCGCCCCATCGCACCCGTCGGCCCAGGGCCGGCTGGCCCGCGCCTGTGCCAGGGTGAACGTTTCGCCCTCGCGCGAGGCGAGGAACGCGTCGACCACGCCGGTGTTCTCCTCCGGCTCGAGCGAGCACGTGCTGTAGACGAGGCGGCCGCCCGGTCGCACCAGCGTCGCCGCACGGGTGAGCAGCGCGAGTTGCAGCTTCGGCAACTCCACCAGATCGGCCGCGCCCAGGCGCCACTTGGCGTCGACGCGGTGGCGGAGCACCCCCGTGTTCGAGCACGGCGCGTCGAGCAGCACCGCATCGTAGTCGCGCGGCTGCTTCTCGGCCGCGAGGATCGCCGGGGAGAGTTCGCGGCCGTCACACGCCACCACCTTCACCCGATCGCGCACGGCGCGGTAGCGGCGCAGGTTTTCGCGCAGGCGCTCGAGGCGCAGGCCGGGCAGGTCGACCGCGACAACACGCCCGCCCGGGCCGGCCGCCTCCGCCAGCTGGAGGGTCTTGCCGCCCGGGGCCGCGCACACGTCGAGCACCACCTCGCCCGGTTGCACGGCGAGCAGATCGGGCGCGACGGAGGTGGCCGGATCCTGCAGGTAGATCCGCCCTGCGGCGAGCAGGCGCTCGACCTCGGACCAATCGGGACGATCCAGGAGAAAATACGCCGGCCACCGCGTGGACCGAAACGAGGCGGGGGCCTCCCCTTGCCCCGCGTGCACCTCGTCACCGGCCGCGACACGTGCATGCACTGGCGCCGGGGACTGGTTCCACAGCAGCAGCTGCCGGGTCGCCTCCTCGCCCAACGCGCCCAGCCAGCGCTCGACCAACCAACGTGGGTGGCTGTGGCGCCGCGCCAGGGCGGCGACGTCGCCCGGAGCGGGCTCGACCGCGGTGGCCGCGGCCAGCGTACCCACCACCTTGCGCAGGACGGCATTGACCACCCGAGCCTCGGCCGGGCTGGCCACCTCGCGGGCGCGATCGACCGCATGGTGAATGATGGCGGGCGCCTGTGGCGGATTTTCCAGGATCTCAAAAGCACCGGTGAGCAGCGCGGCGCGCAGCACCGGGCGGGGCGGACGCACCAAGTGCGGCTGGACGCACGCATCGAGCAGGCCGAGGTGGCGCACCACGCCGTAAACGAGATGCCGGCACCGGCGGCGGTCTGCCGGAGACATTTGGCCCGGAACGTCTTCCAAGGCGTGATCGAGCCGCGCGCTCTCGCCCAAATGGCGCACGAGCACGCGGCAGGCGGTGTTCCAGACGTTCATTGACATTGCCGACACTTCGGCCCTCTACTGAGCCCTTTCACCATCCAAAGCGACCATGAACGAGGACGCCGTACAGGAGCTCATCAAACGCAAGCCCGAGTTGAAAGCCGCTCGCGCCAAACTCGAGGCTATGAAGCCCGGCTCCTACTGCATTCACCGCAGCTGGGGGTTTGGACAGATTCGAGCCTTTGACGCCGCCGACGGCAAACTCGTCATCGATTTTGCCGGCAAGGAGAGCCACCGCATGGACCCGGCGTTTTGCGTCGGCACCATGGAGATCCTCGCGCCCGATCACATCCTCGTGCGCCAGCAGAAGGAGCCCGAGGCGATCCAGACAATGGTCGAGGAGCGACCGGCCGATCTCGTGGTGGACCTGCTCAAGCAGTACCCGAACAGCGCCGCCACGGCCGTGGAGGTGGAGTCCGTGCTTACGCGCCTGCTCGGCGAAGCTGCGTTCAAGAAGTGGTGGTCGAAGGCCAAGCGCGAGCTCGCCCGCGACCCGCGTGTCTCCGTCCCGGCCAAGAAGACTGAGTGCTACGTCGTGCGTGCCGAGCCTGTGAGCGTCGAGGACGAGATCCTCGAGGAATTCAACAATACGCGCTCCGCCCGCCGCCGCATCCTGCTCGGCGAAAAGCTCATCGCCGCCGCCAAGGAAAATGAGACCATCCGCAAGTCGCTCGACGAGGTGCTCTCCGCCCTCATCGAAGCCGTGCGGGACAGCAAGCAGATCACCCCCGCCGAGCGCCTCCACGGCGCCTGGGTGCGCGACGATCTCGCCAAGCTCGTCGACAAGGACCCGGCCGCGATCGAGCCCACGATCAATTCGCTCGTGGCCGAGGCCCGCGACCTGCCCGACATCTCCGAGCAGCTCTCCGCCCACCTCCAGGCCCGCCTCCTCGAACTCGTCGAGCAGGCTCATCCGGCCGACTGGAAGGACATCGTTTTCAACCTGCTCAAGACGAGCAAGGGCAAGTTCACCACGGACTGCATCAGCTTCCTCGTCGACCGCGGTCACACCGAGGAACTCGCCGCGACGATCAGCCGCTGGCAGACCGAGCAGAATCTCCGTGCGCCGGTCCTTCTCTGGATCGTGAAGAACCGCCACTCGAAGCGTTTCCGCAAGATCGTGGCCGACCTCATCGCTCCGCGCCTGCTCAGCTCGATCTTCTTCGCCATCGACTACGAGGCGCTGCAGACCGCCGGCAGCCGCCGCATCCCGCTGGCCGAGGAGCTGAGCGACGACGCCGAGCTCATCCCCGACCTGCTCGCCAACGCCGACGCCGAGACGGCCCGCGACCTCGCCAACACGCTCCTGCTCAACCAGGGCTTCGAGGAGCTGACGAAGAAGTCGCTGCTCGCGCGCTTCATTAAGCAGTTCCCCTCGATCCAGGCCCTCGTCGCCGGCGAGGCCAGCGAGCGCGAGGAGCGCCTGCTCGTCTCCCGCGACAGTCTGGACCGCAAGAAGGCCGAGCTGCAGGAGATCGTCACGAAGAAGATCCCGGAAAACTCCCGCGCCATCGCCGCCGCCCGGGAGCACGGCGACCTGCGCGAGAATTCCGAATACAAGATGGCCAAGCAGGACCAGTCCGTGCTCTTCGCCCAGCGCGCCCAGCTGGAGAAGGACCTGGCCCGCGCGCACGTGACGGACTTTGCCAACGCCGCGACCGATCAGGTCGGCGTGGGCACGGTCGTGACGCTCAACGACTCCAAGACCGGGGCCGACGTGGACTTCACCATCCTCGGCGCATGGGACGGCAATCCGGAGAAGCACATCATCTCCTACAAGACGCCCCTGGGCACCGCCCTCCTCGCCAAGAAGATCGGCGACCAGCTCAACGTCCGCCTTATCGACCACGACACGACCGTGACGGTGAAGGCCATCCGCCGCGCGAGCGAATAAACCGCGCCGCGCTCGACTCTCCCGAAGGACGGACCCGCCGCGGTCCGTCCTTCTTGTTTTGGCTCGGCTCGCTGTCCGGCCGGCGCTTCACTCCCCCACGGCCCGATGAACGCTCCCTGGGAAACGCTCAAGATCCTCGCCGACGTCACGCGCCTGCGGATCATCCATCTCCTCGCCGACGAGGAACTCGCCGTGACCGAGCTGCAGGAGATCCTCGGCATGGGCCAGAGCCGCATCTCGTCGCAGCTCGCGCTCCTGCGGCAGGCGGGTCTCGTGAGTGATCGCCGCGAGGGCAAGCGGGCGTTCTACTCGCTCAACGAGCATCTCGATGCGGCCACCCGCTCGCTCCTCGACGCCGCCCGCACGGCCGCCGCGGCGTCGCCCGAGGCCGCGGCCGACCGCACCGCCCTCGAGCTCGTGCTCAACCGCCGCCGCCAGGTGGCCGAGCAGTATTTCAACACCATCGCCGGCCGGCTCGGGAAAAACTACTGCCCCGGCCGCTCCTGGGAATCGATCGGCCACTTCCTGTTGCGCCTGTTCCCGCACATCACCGTCGCCGACCTCGGCGCCGGCGAGGGCCTGATCTCGCAGCTCATGGCGCGCCGCGCCGCCAAGGTCTGGTGCATCGACAATTCGCCGCGCATGGTCGAGGTGGGCACTGAGCTGGCGGCGAAGAACGGCCTGGCCAACCTTGAATACAAGCTCGGCGAACTCGAGCAGGTGCCCCTGCCCGACCAATCCGTCGATCTCGCGCTCCTCAGCCAGGCGCTGCACCACGCCCGCCGCCCACAGGTCGCGGTGAAGGAGGCGTGGCGCATCCTCAAGCCCGGCGGCCAAGTGGTCGTGATCGACCTGAAGGAGCATACCTTCGAGAAGGCCCGCGAACTCTACGCCGACGAGTGGCTCGGCTTCACCGAGAGCAGCCTGCACGGTTTCCTCAAGAAAGCCGGCTTCCAGCACGTCGAGGTCAACGTCGCGGCCCGCGAGACGAGTGAGCCGTTTTTCGAGACGCTGCTGGCTTCGGGAACGAAGGGCTGAACACCAAGGCACCGTGTTATCGGGACGCCTCGAGTGGCGGATCCTGCGCGCGGACGCCTCGGCGGTGCATCCCTGCCTCCGGGGCAGATCTTCCGTTCTCCGACGCGTCCCCTACCCCATGTCGCGCACGCGGTCCTTGTAGAACTCGATCGCGGCGTTGAACGCGGCCTTTGGGTCGCGCCCCTTGAGCGCCTCCTTGGCCAGTCGCGTGGCGTCGGAGAGCTTCATGTGCTGGATGAGATAACTCACGGCCGGCAGCGAGGCCGGGGCCATGCTCAGCTCGTCGGCGCCCAGGCCGAGCAGCAGCGGCACGAGGACCGGGTCGCTCGCCATCTCGCCGCAGACGCTGGCCTTGATGCCCGCCTCGCGCGCGGCGTCGAAGATGTGCTTGAGGGTGCGCATCACGGCCGGGTGCGTCGGCTCGTAGAGATGCGCGGTGCGTGGGTTGACGCGATCGACGGCGAGCAGGTACTGGATGAGATCGTTCGTGCCGATGCTGAAGAAATCGCACTTCTCCGCGAGCACGTCGGCGACCAGCGCGGCGCTCGGGATCTCGATCATCGAGCCGACCTTGATCTGGGCGTTGAACTCGACCTTGCGCGCGCGCAGCTCGGCCTTGGCCTCCTCGACGACCTCCCTGGCCTTTTCCAGTTCCTCCACGCCGCTGATCATCGGGAACATGATCTGCACGTTGCCGTGCGCGCTGGCGCGCAGGATGGCCCGGAGCTGGTCCTTGAAGATCTCGCGGTGCTCGAGGCAGAAGCGGATGGCGCGGAATCCAAGGAATGGATTCGACTCGGGTTCGAAGGAAAAGCCCTCCCAGTGCAGCGGCTTGTCGCCACCGAGGTCCATCGTGCGGATCACGACCGGCTGCGCCCCGAAGGCCTCGGCCACCTTGCGGTAGGCCTGGTACTGCATCTCCTCGGTCGGCATGGCCTCGGTCTGCAGGAACAGGTACTCGGTGCGAAACAGCCCCACACCCTCGGCACCGGCCTCGCGCGCGGAGGCGCAGTCCTCGGGACCATCGATGTTGGCGAGGAGCGAGAACTTGCGCTTGTCGAGCGTCTGCGCGGGCTGGCGTGCGCTTTCGAGGAGTTTTTTCTCGAAGTTCTTCCGCTCGAGCTGAAGGCGACCGTAGCGAAAGAGGGTCTGCTCGGAGGGATTGAGGATGAGCAGGCCGTCGTAGCCGTCGACGATGACCCAGTCGTTGTGCTCGACCTTGCCGGTCGCGTCGCGCGCGCCGACGACGGCGGCAATCTTCATCGAGCGCGCCATGATCACGGCATGGCTGGTACGGCTGCCCGTGTCGGTGACGATGCCGAGCACCTTGCTGCGATCGAGCGCGGCCGACTCGGATGGCGTGATGTCGCGCGTGATGAGCACGCGGTCCTCGGCGAGGCGTGAGAGGTTGCTGACCGAGCGGCCGGTGAGGTTTTGCAGCACGCGCTGCACGACATCGCGGATGTCGCTCGCGCGCTCGCGCAGGTACTCGTCGTCGATCTTGTCGAAGGCGGCGACATAGCGATCACCCACCTCCTTGAAGCACGCCTCGATGTTGCGGTGCGTCTTGTCGAGATCGCGCAGCGTCTCGGAGATCAGGGCCTGGTCCTCGAGCACGAGCAGGTGCGCGTCGAAGATGCGGGCCTCGTCCTCGCCAAGTTTTCCCGCGATCTCCTGCTGCACCTTGACGATCTGCTGGCGCGTGGTGAGCAGCGCCTGCTCGAAGCGCGCGACCTCGCCTTCGCGCTGCGCCGGATCGATGTGGTAGAGCGGCAGCTCGAGCTCATCCTGCACCACGACAAACGCACGCCCATGGGCGATCCCCGGCGAGGCGGCGATTCCCTGGATCACGATCTCGGGTTTGCGTTTTTCGTCCATGCGTCCGGCGGCCCTCCGCCTCGCCAGCGAAGCTAGAAACCACCCCTACGGCGCACAAGGGGATAGTGGGCGGATAGCGGGCCCGAGGGCAGCGGATGCAGGGTCGCGGGCGCCGGGCTCACGCGATCTCGCACTCCACCACGGTCGCGCAGGCGCCGAGCGCCTCGCGCACGGCCGCACGCGCCGGCGCGGGATCGGCTCCCGGTCTCACCAGGGCGAAACACGCGCTGCCGCTCCCCGACATGAGCACGTCATCCACGCACGAAAACGCACGCAGCCTCTCCGCCAGCACCGGCAAGGCCTGAAACTTCGCGAACGCCACCGACTCGAAGGAGTTGGACAACACCCGCTCGGCCGGGCCGTCGCCACCCACCCATGCGCCCAGGCGTGCCTCGGCCTCGGACGCCGGCGCATAGGCCGCGCCACCCGACGCGACGAGCCGGCCGTACGCCCACGGGGTGCTGATCGAAAAATCGGGTTTGAAGATGAGCAGCCGGCGTCCCGTGAGCCGTCGTCGCGCCGCATCGGGCAGCGCCTCGAGTCTCTCACCCCGCCCGCGCATCACACAGGGCGCACCCGCGAGGAAGAGCGGGCAGTCCGAACCGAGGCCGGCCGCCAGCCGCGCCAGGGCGGAGGGATCGAGCGGATGCCCGCGCAGGCTGTTGAGCCCGCGCAGCACGGCCGCGGCGTTGCTGCTTCCGCCACCGAGGCCGGCACCCATGGGGATGCGCTTGGCGAGATGGATGTGGATGGCGCGGGCCGAGCCGACCTGGCGCCGCCACGCCTCGGCCGCACGCACGGCGAGGTTGTCCGCACCGGTCGGCACGGCCGGATCGTCGCAGGTCAGCGTGATCCCTCCAGACGCCTCCTCCTCGCGCAGCCACAGCGTGTCGCCAAACGTGACCGGAGCCACGAGCGAGACGAGGTCGTGAAATCCGTCGGGACGGCGGCCGGTGACGGCGAGAAAGAGGTTGATCTTGGCCGGGCTGAAGACGGCGATCGAAAGCATGCGGAGCGCGGCGCACGCGGGCGGGTTTTGTCGTGCCTCGCGGCGCGCCCGTTCCCTAGAACTGGGACGATGAAATGCGACCTAATTCTCGCGCTCGACGTGCCGGATGAGGCCGAGGGCATGAAACTGCTGCAACGACTCGGCCACGACGTGCGCTGGGTGAAGATCGGGCTGCAGTTGTTCACGCGCCACGGCCCCGGCCTGGTCGAGCGCGTCGCCGCGCTGGGCTACAGGATCTTCCTCGACCTCAAGCTCCACGACATCCCCAACACGGTCGCTTCCGCCGTCACCTCGCTCGCCTCGCTGCCGATCGACCTGCTCACCATCCACACCTGCGGCGGGTCCGAGATGATGCGCGCCGCCCAGAAGGCCCGCGACACGCACCGGCCCTCACTCACGCTCCTCGGCGTGACTGTACTCACGTCGATGGATACGGCCACGCTCAACGAGGTCGGCGTGCCCGGCGAACCCGCCGACCAGGTGCTGCGCCTCGGGCACCTCGCGCGCATCTCCGGTGTCGGCGGTCTCGTGTGCTCGCCCATGGAACTGCCCGTGCTGCGCCGCGAACTCGGGTCGTCGATCACGCTCGTCACTCCCGGCGTGCGACCGAGCGGCGCGCCGGCCGACGACCAGAAGCGCGCGCTCACGCCCGCCGAGGCCGCACGCGCCGGTGCCAACTACATCGTAGTTGGCCGCCCCATCCTCAAGGCCGCGGATCCCGCCGCCGCCGCGCGCGCCGTGATCGCCGAGCTGGCCAGCGCATGACCGCGCCGCGACGATCGCCTGCCGCCGCCATCCTGCTCGCCGCCGGGCGCGGCAGCCGGATGCGCGGCGCAGTCGACGACAAGGTGCTCACGCCGCTCGCCGGCCAGCCGGTGTTTGCCTGGACGCTCGCGGCGTTTGTCGCCGCGGGCGTGGTCGAGCGTTTTGTCACCGTCTATCGCGACGAGGCGCAACGGCGCGCGCTCGCGCGTGTGTTTCGCTCGAGCGCGGCGCGTGCGTATCCAGTCACCTGGGTCCGCGGCGGCGTCGAGCGCCAGCACAGCGTGCACCACGCGCTCGAGGCATTGCCGCCCGAGGTCGGGCAGGTCTACATCCACGATTGCGCGCGACCGCTCGTGCACCCGGAGTCGCTGCGCGCCCTCGCCACGGCCCTGGCGCGGGACGCTGCCGCATGCCTCGCTCACCGCGTGACCGACACGATCAAGCAACTGCCCGCGGGCGCAACCGACGCGGTGAACCGCCGCCTGCGCACCGTCGATCGCTCGCGCCTGTGGGCCATGGAGACGCCGCAGGCCTTTGCCCGCCCGCTCATCGCCGAGGCCTATCTCGCCGTCCACCGTCGCAATCTCGCCATGACCGACGACGCCTCGGCCCTGGAACTCGCCACGCGCCACGGCGTGACCCTCGTGGAGAATCCGTACCCGAACCCGAAGCTCACGACGCCCGCCGACCTCGCCTGGGCGGAGTTCTTGCTTCGGGAGCGGTCAGCTGTCAGCGATCAGCGGTCGGACGCACGACGCGCCAAACGGCCCACCGGTCCGTGAGCGCACCTGCCGCGCCGTCCCCAGCCTCCGTCCCATGCCCACCGACCACCCCTCGCTCCCCTTCCGCATCGGCCACGGCTACGACATCCATCGCACCACGCTGGACCGCCCGCTCGTCCTCGGCGGGATTTCCTTCGATGTGCCCTTCGGGCTCGAGGGGCATTCCGACGCCGATTGCCTCACGCACGCGATCTGCGACGCGATCCTCGGGGCCGCCGGCCTCCCGGATATCGGCCACTTCTTTCCCAACACCGATCCCGCCTACCGCGGCATCGACTCGCAGGTCCTCCTCGAGCGCACCGCCGCGGCCGTGCGCGACCGCGGCTACCGTATCCTGAATGTCGATGCCACGCTCATCGCCGAGCGTCCCAAGATCGCCCCGCGCCTCAACGCCATGCGCACACGCCTGGCTGAATCGATGAAGATCGCGCCATCGCAGGTCGGCCTCAAGGCCACGACCAACGAGGGCTCCGACGACATCGGCGCCGGCCGCGCCATCGCGGCCCACGC
>JACSRI010000019.1 GCA_014879845.1 Opitutaceae bacterium | reverse complement strand
TGGTGGGGCTGTGAATAGCGGGGTGCGCGCCCCTGCTTCGAGATCCCCTGGCTCTGAACCGGCCAAGTCCGGTCCGGGCCCGGCCGCATCCACGCGCGAACTTGAGCACCTGACGGCGGTGATCCAGGCCCTGCCCGAGCGATCGCGCCAGGTGCTGACACTGCGGAAAATCTACGGCCTGTCGCAGCGCGAGATCGCCGTGCGCCTCGGCATCGAGGAGCGCGCGGTCGAGGCCCACCTGGCCGACGGCATGCGCCGCTGCATCGAGCTGCTCGGCGTCCGGTCACCATGAACTCGACCGGATCCGCGCACGAACACGAGCAGGAGCGCGCCGCGGCGGCCGAGTGGCTGGCCCGGCGCGACCGCGGGCTCACGCCGGCGGAGCAGGACGCGTATCTGCAGTGGTTGACCGAGCGACCCTCGCGGGCGGCCCTGGTCGCCGAGTGCGAGCGCGCCTGGGCCCGGCTGGACGTGCTGCGCCAGTGGCGCCCGGCGCACAGTGCGCATCCCAATCCCGACCTCCTGGCGACGCGCCGGCCGACGCGCGCCGCAAAGCTGCGCGGGATCTTCGCCCTGGCGGCTGTGCTCGCCCTCGGCGTGTTTCTCGGGTGGCAGGCGTGGCGCGACGATCGCGCGGACGGCGCCCAGATCGTGCCCGGACCCGAGCGGCTCGTCCTCGAGGACGGTTCGCTCGTCGAGCTCAACGCCGGGGCGCGGGTCGCCGTGCAGTTTTCCGCACGCGAGCGACGGGTGCAGCTCGCGCAGGGCGAGGCTCACTTCACCGTGGCGAAAAATCCCGCCCGCCCGTTTGTCGTCGAGGTCGACGCCTATGCGGTGCGGGCCGTGGGCACGGCGTTTCTCGTGCAGCGCGGCAGCGGCGAGGTCGCGGTGATGGTCACGGAGGGTCAGGTGCGCGTGAGCCTGGCGCCGCCGGCGACCGAGTCGTCCGCGCTCGAGGCCGCGGCCGGAGCCGTGCTCGCGGATCTTCGCGCCGGGCAGCGCGCCACGGCGAGTCGTGGCGACGCGGCCGCCGCCCCCCAGGTCGTCGTGCGCGACCTGACCCCGCTCGAGATCGACGCTGCCATGGCGTGGCGCGGCATCCGGCTGGAGTTCGACGACCTGCCCTTGCGCGAGGTCGTTAAGGCGTTCAATCGCTACAACGCCCGCCAGCTCGTGATCGCGGACGCGGCGACCGGGGAGATCCGCCTCGGCGGCAGTTTCCGGGCCGACAATCTCGCGGGCTTCGTGCGACTGCTCGAGACGGGTTTCGCCGTGACGGCGGAGGACCGCGACGACCAGATCGTGCTGCGCAGCCGCTGAGCGCGCGCCTGTCGCGCGTGTGGGATTGCGTGCGGCCGGCGATGCTTCGACAATCTCCGACCTCCCCAGCCGACTTTACCCCAGAGCGATGACTCGTTTGGACGCCAGCCTCCGACGATGGTCTCGGCGTGCCGGTGCGCTTCTCGTTCGCGCCGCCGTCGCCGGGCTGTGCGCGATGACGCTGGCCGCGGCGGTGGCCGCGCCGCAGGCGTTGAAGATCCCGGCCGGTGACGCGGCCCGGAGCCTGCGTCAGTTTGCGCGACAGACCGGCGTTCAGCTTGTGTTTCCCGCCGAGGAAGTCCGGGGTTTTCGCACCAATGAAGTCAACGGCCGCCTCGAGCCGCGGTCCGCGCTCGACATGCTGCTGCGCGGCTCCGGCCTGAGCTTCGCCGAAGACCCGTCGACCGGTGCGTTTGTCGTGCGCCCGGCCGGCCCCGGGGCGGCCGACGTCGCGGCGGTCCCCGGCCCGGGGCGACCGCCGTCGGCCGCGACGCCGGCACCCGCGCCGGCGTCGACCGAGGAGCCCGTCGTGGTGCTCTCGCCTTTCGAGATCCAGACGCGGGCCGATCGGGGCTATCGACCTGCCAACTCCATTTCCGCGACGCGGGTCTCGGCGCCGATCAACGTGCTGCCGATGAACGTCTCGGCCTTCACCGAGGAGTTCATCAACGACCTCAAACCCTACGACCTCTACGACGTCGTCAAGTGGACGCCGGGTGTGCACCAGGACAACGTCTCGCCACAAGGCTGGGCGCGGTACGCCGTGCGCGGCTTCACCGCCGCGTCGATCCAGCGCAACGGCTTCGGTTCATTCCGCTTCATCGACACGACCAACATCGCGCGCGTCGAGGTCGTGAAGGGCCCGTACTCGCTGCTTTACGGGCAGATCAACCCCGGGGGTGTGATCAACTACGTCACCAAGCGCCCCGAAGCGCGTGCGGCCGCCACGGTCTCGGCCAGCGTCGGCACCGACGGGTATGACCGCATCGTGGCCGACGCGACCGGCCCCGTGCCGGGCACCCACGGCGCCCTGCTCGCCCGCGCGGTGGTGATGACCGAGTCGGTGCAGCAGTTCCAGGAGGGCTACTCCGGGCACAAGAACATGCTCGCGCCCAGCCTGCAGTGGAAGGTCAACGAGCGCGTCGCGCTCGCGCTCGACTACGAGCGCTTCGAGCGCAACGAGGACATGCTCACCAGTGGTGTGCCGCTCATCTACGTCAACGGCATGGCCACCGGGCCGTATCCCGGATTGCCCTGGGACTTCAGCTACGCGGGTGTCGGCGATTATCAGGACTTCGTCTCCGAGGCGCTCACCCTCGAGCTGGACGCGCGGCTGGGCGAGGACCTCCACCTGCGCGCCGCCTGGCTCGACTCGGATTGGGACATGGAGTGGCGCGCCACCGGCCAGGGCGCCACGGGGCTCATCAGCCAGGCCGCGATCGACGCCTATTACCCGCCGTCGGCCGGACTCACCCCGCGCGACGCCATGATCCGCCGCAACCGCTGGGAGCACCAGTGGGGCGACGAGCGCTCCTTGCAGGTCGACCTCACCGGCGACTACGCCCTCGGCGCCGTGCGCCTCAAGCCGCTGCTCGGGCTGAAGCGCAGCTTCGAGACGGCCCAGCGCAGCCAGCAGCGGAACAACTCCACCGTGCCCGGCTCTGCGACCTACATCCGGCCCTGGGACCTGCGCGATCCCTCGACCTGGGATCGCGCCGTACCCTTCGGCCGGGACGCGCTCGTGCCCGTGGCCGACATCGACGCGTCGAGCGCCGGAACGTCGCTCTACGGCGTTCTCTCGGTGGCCTCGCGCGACGAGCGGCTGCATGTGCTCGCCGGATACGCACGGCACGCAGTGGACAATCATGCCACGACCGACAGCGTGGCCGGGACCTCGATGCCGGCCGTCGAGCGCTCCGAGGACGTGCCCCAGGTCGGCGCACTCTGGCGCGTGGCCCGGGGCGTGTCGGTCTTTGGCACCTACAGCGAGTCCTTCCTCGCGAACCCGACCCTGCTGCGCGTCGACAA
>JACSRI010000178.1 GCA_014879845.1 Opitutaceae bacterium | reverse complement strand
ACCTCGCCGAGCGCGTCGGCGGCGCGCTCGGCGAGCGTGTCGAGGATCTGCTCGCCGAGCTCGGCCGAAGCCTTGGCCGGCGCACCGGCGTAGCTCTCCTCGGCGAAGTAATGGATCCCGGCCTTGAAGCCCTTCACCATCTGCGGGATCGAAGCCGGCTTGCCGCGTTCTCCAGACGGCCTCTCGCGTCCGGTCTCCTCGAGCCAGAGATCGACGGTCCGTCGCGGCAGCGAATCGTACGCGGGGTCGACCCATTCGGGATGGAGCGCGAGGAGCTGCGAAGTCTCGACGAGGCCGGCGTGCGTATCGCCTTTGAAATCGTCCTTCGTGACGCCGGGCAGATGCCCGAGGACGTCGCCGAGCTCCGAGCCCCCACCGTTCAGCCTCGAGAGCATGAGCGAGAAGACCGAGACCATCCGGATTCCATATTCGCGCGTCACGCGTTCGCAGGCCGTCTCGATCGCGAGAAAGTGCCGCGGGCTTCCGTGGAAGTTCGAGACCATCACGTTCCGGAAGCCCTGGAGCGCGAGCGAACGCCCCATGTCCTCGAGAAACGCGATCGTCGTCGAAGGTCGGAAGGCGATCGTCCCGGGCTGGGGGACGCCATCGCAGGCCGCCCACACGAACGGGAGTTTGAGGAAGGTCCGGCCTCGATGGCGTTCCGGGAGGAAGCGGAGCGTTCGCTCGGCGAGTCCCTCACCTTCGAGGCAATCGGCGCCGAGCGGAAGATGCGGACCGTGCACCTCCATCGGGGAGCACGTCACGAACACCACCGCGTTCTCGCGATCGATCGCGTCGAACTGCCTCTTGGTCAGCGTTTCCCAGCGGATCCAGGACGGGGCGTCGGGCATCGGTCTTCTCCGCTCTCAGGCGAGGCGTTCGAGGTAGCCGTCGGTCGCGGCGCGGACGCGGAGGGCGAGCGCTTCGGGATCCTCTTCGACCACCTGCTCGTCCGGGACGATGTGGAAGAGCGGTTGACCCTTGCGGACCGTCACCCCGTTCTCTCGGACGTAGAGCCCGCGGATGGTTCCCGAGAAGGTCGCCTGCACCTTGTTGAACATCTTCATCACTTCGATGATGTAGAGCGTCTGGCCCTTCTCGAAGTGATCGCCCTCGTCGACGAAGTGCGGCAGGTCCGGCGCTTCGCGGTTGTAGTACATGCCACCCATCGCTGCGACGATCTCGTCGGACTTCGTGACCGGCGGCGGCACGAGCACCTTGCGCATGGCGTCCTGGTGCGCCGGATCGTGGAGGCGCTCGGGAATGTGGATGCCGAGATCCTCGTCGAGGTCGAGTTCGTAGAAGCCGACCTTCTCACCGAGCACGGCGCGCTTGATCGCGCCATCCTGGTTCAGGTTGAAGACGATGATGGGGATGCTGTTGTCGAGGCAGAGCGAGAACGCGGTGGAATCGAGCACGTTGAGCCGTTGTTTGAGGGCGTCGATGTAGCTGAGATTCTCATACTTCACGGCGTCCTTGTGCTTGGCCGGGTCCTTGTCGTAGACGCCGTCAACCTTCGTGGCCTTCATCAGGGCCTGGGCGCCGATCTCGCTCGCGCGCAGGGCGGCCGCGGTGTCGGTGGAGAAATACGGGTTGCCCGTGCCCGCGACGAAGATGACCACGCGCTTCTTCTCCAAGTGACGCACGGCGCGGCGCATGATGAACGGCTCGGCCACCTGTTCCATCGGGATGGAGGTCTGCACGCGCGTCACCACGCCCATCTTCTCGAGGCATTCCATGAAGGCCAGGCCGTTGATCACGGTGGCGAGCATGCCCATGTAGTCGCCGGTCGTTCGGTCGACACCACGCGACGTGCCGGAGATGCCGCGGAATATATTCCCGCCGCCGATCACGATGCCGACCTCCACGCCGAGCTCGTGAATCTCCTTAATCTGGCGGCAGATCCGCTCGAGGGTCTTCCAGTCGATCGGATCGCCCGTCTCGTGCGAGCGCAGCACTTCACCGCTCAGCTTGAGGATGATGCGCTTGTACTTAACTTGTTGGGAATCCGCGGGCTTGGACGGCATGCCTCTGTTTTCGCCGGACGCGGCGGCACGGTCAATTCCCGTGTGCGGCGGGCCTCGTGCCGGCGGGTTTTTCGTGTCTTGACGACGAAAATGCCGGCGCCAAGGTTCGTCGGCTTCGCGCTACTGCCCGATGGTGTAATGGTAGCACAAGCGACTTTGACTCGCTTAGTCATGGTTCGAACCCATGTCGGGCAGCCAGGCTGCCACCGCAGCCGGGATGACGGACGTCGGTTCGGGCGCGGCCCGCGCGACAGGAGCCGGGCCGCGGCGCTTTCGCGCTGTGCGAGCGAGCGTCAGGCCTTTGCCCGATCCGCCAGCTCGCGCTCCATCTGGGCGACGAGCTTGTCGTTGAGCGGGTAGAAGCTGATGAGCAGCGCGCCGGTGAGCGCGAGAGCGGCGGGCAGGAGCGTAAACATCACGCGGATACCCGTGAGCGAGGCGGCGTTCTGCGCCTCGTTGGCGACAAATCCCGTCCAGCCCAGGATCAACCCGGGCACGAAGCCACCGAGCATGATCCCCGTCTTCTGGGCAAACTGCGTGGCCGAGAACACCAGCGCCGTGGTGCGGTGCCCGAACTTCCAGGCTCCGTAGTCGGCCACGTCGGCAAACATCGACCACACGAGCGCGGGAGTCGGACCCGCGAGGAACGTGCCGACGAGGTTGATGGCGAAAAGCAGCGCGAGGTTGTCCTTCGGCACGAGGAAGAGCGCGCCCACGGTCACGGCGTTGGCCACGGAGAGCCCGATGTAGAGCGAGCGCTTGTCCCAGCGCGTGCTGAACCACTTGGTCGAGGCCACGCCGAGGATCAGTGCGATCGAGCCCGTGGTGAAGAACAGCGTCGTCAGGTCCATGAACCAGAAGAAGCGCGAGCCGTCGTCGCCGACGTAGTATTTGAAGTAGTGTACGGTCACGCCATTGCGCACGGCGACGTTGGCCAGGGTGAACACGGCCGAGACGGCGAGCACGACCCACGCTCGGTTGGCGAAGAGCAGGCCGACCTCCCGCTTGAGATCGGATTTTTGCTGGGGCGGCGGCTGGACGCGCTCGCGCGTGACCGAGAAGGTGAAGAGAAACATCGCGACGGCCGAGGCGCCGAGAAGTGCCATGGTCGCCGCCCAGCCCGCGGCCTCGTCGCCTCCGCCGAGCGTGCGCACGAGCGGGCGCGCTGCGAACCCGATGATGAACTGGCCGCCGAAGGCGCAGACGAAGCGGTAGCTGGAGAGGACGGTCCGCTCGGGAGACGACGGTGTCATCACACCGAGCAGCGCGGAGTAGGGGACGTTGATCGCCGTGTAGACCATCAACAGCAGGTTGTAGGTCACGTAGGCATAAACGAGTTTCCCGGACTCCGTGGCGGCGGAGTTGGAGAAGCTCAACCAAGTCACCAGCCCGAAGGGCAGCGCGACCCAGAGAAGAAACGGCCGGTACTTGCCCCAGCGCGTACGTGTGCGATCGGCGATCACGCCCATGATCGGGTCGTTCACGGCGTCCCAGAAACGCACGACGAGAAACATCGTGCTGATGGCGGCTGGCGCGATGCCGACGACGTCCGTGTAGTAGTAGAAGAGGAACAGATTGACCGTGTGGAAGACGAAGTTCGACGCGGTGTCGCCGAGACCGTAGGCAAGCTTCTCGACGAATCCCAAGTGGGATGAGGATTGCGATGGGGAGGTCATGGGGTGATCGTGGCGACCGAGCAGGCCGGGCGCGCGAGGCTACCTGAGCGTCGCCCGCGGCCGGAATCCGGCAAGGCGAAAGTGCATAAAAGTGCAGAAGTATGCACACGATCACTCCGGCTCGGTCGACGGACTCCGCGGCGATGGAGACTGGCTGGCCGAACACCGCGTGCATCGATCTGTGTGCAGCGAAGTGCATTTGCGTTTACAGGCGCGGAACCGGGTGGTTTCCTGACTATGTGGCCACCGTCAACCAGCAGCGCATTGCCGACGAACTGAAGATATCCCGCACCACCGTATCGCGGTCCTTCTCGAACCACCCCGCGATCAACCCCGAGACGCGCGCCCAAGTGCTGAGTCTCGCGGCGCGCCTGGGCTATCGGTACGCCGGCCCGCGCAGTGCGGCGCGCCGGGAGTCGCGCAAGCCCTCGACCATCGGAGTGCTGATCGGCGCGGCACCGGGAGCGCTCGGTGCCTCGGAAACGTTCCACTATGTGCTCAAGGGTATCACCGAGCGCGCGGCGGCGATGGAGATCCAGGTCGATGTCGGCTTTCACGACCCGGCCTCCTTCGACCCGGAGAAGGGCCTGACCGGCGGCGTGCGCAACACCGTCTGGCGCGGCGCGATCCTGATTTATCCGTTCCCGCCGGAGTCCATCCATGCGCTCATCGGCCGCGTCTCCGCGGTCTCCGTGATCGAGGATTACCGCGAGCCGGGACTCGACTGCATCGACACCGACCAGAATGACGCCATCGGGCGCCTCGTGCGGCATCTCGTCGACCTCGGGCATCGCCGCATCGCCTTCGTGGCCTGGCCTTACACCATCCCCACGCCATGGGTACAGCGCCGCTTCGGGGCCTTCATGGAGTCGCTCTACGGGCTCGGCATCGAGTTCGATCCGGCCTGGGTGATCAATGTCCACCGTGCCCACTCGCGCCACCAGCCGCCGGAGATCGCGCAATGGGCCGCCCGGCTGGTGCGCGAGGAGGGTGTGACGGCGTTTGTCTGCGCGGCCGACCATCAGGCGTATCCACTTGTCGGAGCCCTGCGTGAGCTGGGAGTCCGCGTGCCCGACGATTGCTCGATCACCGGCTTCGACGGCATCGAGCCGCCGCCGCATTTTCCGCACCTCACGACCATGCGGGTCGCCTACGAGGAAATGGGGAGTGCGGCGCTCACGCGGCTCGTCGATCGGATGCTCCATCCGTCGGCTCCGCGGCGGCATATCCTCATCGGCGCACGCATGGTCCCGGGAGCGACCGCGGGCAAGGCGGCCGAGTGGACTCCGGCGGGGCGCTGACTCCCTCGGTCGTGTCCGGAGTCGCGTCGACGTGGTGGCGCGGCCTGTGAGTGACTGTGTTTCACTGCGTACTCGGCGCGATCGTTGCACGTTCATGCACGAGGGGTTGCGAGGTGCCTGCATTCCGTGCTGGGCGGGTCCGTGCTTTTGCTGAGTTCCGGTCGTCTCCGTGCGACGGGGCGGGGTAAAATGCCTGCGGCATCCGCCGTCGCGTGCCTGGGCTGGAGCACGCAGCGGCTGCGCGAGAACGACCGTCGACCGGCGACCTTGGGCTCCCGGAGGCCTTCGATGAATTGCACACGTGTCGCATATGCAAATGCACTTTTATGCACATTTGTGCTTTACTCGTCGCTCCGCGTGTGCACGTTTACGCCCATCGCGAGTGTTCGCCTACCCCATGTCCGCGTCGACCGCCGCCACGCTTTTGCCTTCCCCCGTCTCCGCTGAGGACGCCCCGCTCCTGCTCGGCGGTCGGCCCGTGCCGCCGCCTCCCAGCCTGGCGGACGTGACGGGCGCGTTCGTGGATCTTGACGGCGAGCGCTTTTATCGGATCGACCAGTACGACGCGCTTGCTCCGTTCTTCATGACCGTCGTGAGTCCGGCGGATCACTGGCTGTTCGTTTCCAGCACCGGTGGCCTGACCGCCGGGCGGGGTGAGGTCGAGCGCGCGCTGTTTCCCTACGCGCCGGTTGATCGCATCCACGATGCGGCGACGTCGCAGGGTGGGTTTTCCGTCCTTCTGGTCGAGCGGGACGGGGCGCTGCATCTGTGGGAGCCGTTCGCCCCGTCGGGTCGGCACGACTACCGGCTCAGCCGGAGGCTCTACAAGAGCGCGACCGGGCATCGGCTTTGTTTCGAGGAGGTCAATCACGACCTCGGCTGCACGTTCCGCACCGAGTGGACGACTAGCGAGGCGTTCGGGTTCCTGAAACGCTCGACGCTCGTGAACGACGGCAAGGCAGCCGCGCGTGTGCGTGTGCTCGATGGTCTGCGCAACCTCATCCCGGCCGGCGTGCCGAAGCGCCTGCAGGACTCGATGAGCTGCCTGACCGATGCCTACAAGCTCGCGGAGCGCGTGCCCGGGACTTCGCTCGCCGTCTACGCGCTCACGTCGGCCATCCTCGACCAGCCGGTCGCGATGGAGTCGCTGCTCGCCACGGTGGCGTGGAGCGACGGCTTGCCAGGTGCGGCCGTGCTTCTCACTGACAGCCAGATCAGCGCGTTCCGGCAGGGCGGAGTGCCTGTCACGGAAGGCACGGCGCGCGGCCGGCGGGGCGTCTATGCGGTTGCCTCGACGTTTGCTCTTCCCGCCGGCGGCGCGCAGCGCTGGGTCATCGGCGCGGATATCGGCCTCGACCAAGTCGCGGTGGCGCGGCTTGCCGCGCGATTGCGCGCAGGCCAGTGCGGCGCCGATGCCGAGGCTGATGCGGGCGAGTGTGGCGCGCGCCTTCGGGCGATCGTCGGTTCGGCCGATGGTCTCCAGTCGGGTGGGGACGAGATGGTGACCACTCACCATTTTGCCAACGTGCTCTTCAATGTCATGCGCGGCGGACTGCCGCTGCGCGGCTACACCATCGGGGCCGCTGATTTTGCGCGCTTCGTCGCGGAGCGAAACCGGGCGGTGGCCGAAACCCACCGTGCCTGGCTCGCGCAGATTCCGGAGGCGATCGACGCCGAGGTGCTGGGCACGGCGGTGGAGGCCCGCGACGACGCGGACCTGATGCGGCTGTGGCTCGAGTATCTGCCGTTTGGATTCAGCCGGCGGCATGGCGATCCGAGCCGCCCGTGGAACCGCTTCTCGATCCGCCTGCGCGGGCCCGACGGCCAGGCGTTGCTCGAGTATCAGGGCAACTGGCGCGACATCTTCCAGAACTGGGAGGCGCTCGGCGTGAGCTTTCCCGGCTACCTCGACCACATGGTCGCGAAGTTCGTCAACGGGTCGACGGTCGACGGCTACAACGCCTATCGTGTGACCCGCGCAGGGGTGGAGTGGGAGGAGCCGGCCCCGGACGATCCGTGGGCGACGATCGGCTACTGGGGCGACCACCAGGTGGTCTACCTGCTGGCGCTCCTGCAATGGGCGGACCGCTTCGAGCCCGGCCGGTTTCATGCCTGGCTCGAGCGCGATGTTTTTGCCTACACGGCCGTGCCGTATCGCATCGCCTCCTACGACGAGATGCGCCGCGACCCGCGCGCGACGATCCGCTTCCTCCATGAGGAGCACGAGGCCATCCGTGCGCGTGAGGCCCGCGAGGGCACCGATGCGCGCCTGGTGCGTGGTCCCGACGGCCGCGTGCGTCACGTCAACCTGACGGAGAAGCTCCTGCTCGTCGCCCTCGTGCGCCTGGCCAACCTCATCCCGGGCGGTGGCATCTGGATGAACACGCAGCGCCCGGAGTGGAACGACGCGAACAACGCTCTCGTTGGCCACGGCGTGTCGGTGGTCACGCTCGCGCAGCTGCGCCGCTATCTTGATTTTCTGAGGCAGGTTCTGACCGGTTTGGGTTCCGGGACGGTACGGCTGTCGGAGGCCGTGGCGCAATTCGCGGGCGAGTTGACCACGGTCCTCTCGTCCGTCGCGCCGTCCGCGGCGAGTGTCGCGTCCGAGCCCGCCGCCCGCCGCGGTTGTGTCGACCGCCTCTCCACCGCGGGCAGCCGCTATCGTGAGTGTGTCTATGGCGCGGGCCTGGGCGGTACGGTCCTTCTCGAGGGTGCCGCCCTCGTGCGCCTGTGCGACGATGCGCTCGCTCTCGTGGACGCCAGTCTGCGCGCCGCGCGCCGCCCGGACGGCCTTTATCACGCCTACCGTCTGCTGCGCTTCGACGGTGAGACCGAACTGGGTCTCGAGGACCTTCCGCTCATGCTCGAGGGCCAGGTGGCGGTGCTCGGCTCGGGCCTGCTCGCCCCTGACGAGGCGCTGGCGTTGCTTCGTGCGCTGCGCACCAGTCCGCTGTATCGACCGGACCAGCACAGCTACATCCTGTATCCCGATGGCAGCCCGGCCGGGTTCCTCGAGCGCAATCTCGTGCCGGCATCCGTTCTGCGGCGCGTGCCGCTGCTGGCTGCCTTGGTCGAGCGCGGTGATGAGAAGCTCGTCCGCCGCGATCCCGAGGGTGTGCTTCGTTTCCATCCCGATCTCGTCAACGAGACCGCGCTCGAGGCCCGGTTGGCCGTGCTCGCGGCCGATCCCGCCTGGGAGGAGCGCGCGCACGCGGACGCGCCGGCCGTGCGTGCGGTCTACGAGGAGGTCTTTCGTCACCGCTCGTTTCTCGGGCGCAGCGGGACGATGTTCGCCTACGAGGGCCTGGGCAGCATCTACTGGCATATGGTTTCGAAGCTCCTGGTCGCCATCCAGGAGTGCCACGCGGTGGCGCAGGAGGCCCGGCATCCCGCCGCGCGGGCGCTGGCCGAGGCCTATTTCGACGTGCGTGCCGGGCTCGGGTTCAACAAGACGCCGGCGCAGTACGGCGCGTATCCCAGCGACCCCTACTCGCACACGCCCGGGCACGCCGGCGCGCAGCAGCCGGGCATGACAGGGCAGGCCAAGGAGGGCGTGCTCGCCCGCTGGGGCGAACTCGGCGTGCGTGTCGAGCACGGCTCCGTGCGATTCGCGCCGGTGCTCCTGCGGGTTGGCGAGTTCGCGACCCAGCGGCGCGCCGCCCCGTGGCGCGACCTCGACGGAGTTCCCGGCCGCTCGGCCGAGCTTCCGGGCGCCACGCTGGCGTTCACCTTCTGTGGGACGCCGGTCGTCTATCGCCTCGTCGCCCCCGGGCAGGCCGGCGCCTCGGTCACGCTCGCGACAGGGGCGACCGTGCCCCTGGCCGGAGCGACGCTCCCGGCCGAACTCGCCTCCGAACTCTTTCGCCGAACGGGCCATGTCCGCCTCATCGAGGTGGCGGTGGCCGCGGACACCCTTTCGTTCGTGGACGGGCCCGAGTCGCGTGATGCCGCGACTCCCGTCGTCCTCGCATGACACAGACCAACCCAATCACCCCAACATGAAAACCAGGACAAGAACCGCAGCTCGTGCTCGTATCCCGGCACTGATGGCCGCTCTGGCCGCAGGTATGCCGTTTGCCTTCGCGCAGCAGACACCGGCCCCGACTCCGCCCGCCTCGACCGAGGGCAGTGAGGACGATGTCATCGTGCTTTCACCCTTCGAGGTTACGACAGCCAACGACGAGGGCTATCGTGCCACCAACTCCATCTCCGGCACCCGTCTCGACACGCCGATCAAGGAGATGCCGATGCCCATCGAGGTGATCACGGAGGATTTCCTCCGCGACACCGGGGCCGTCGATCTCCGACAGAGCCTGCGCTACAGCGCGGGCATCACGCTTCGCTCCCAAAATGACCAGGGCTCGAACGCGTTTTACGGCGCCGGTGGTGTTCACAATCCCGAGGGCGCCACGGCCAACAAGACGCAGTCGACCTTCAAGATCCGCGGCTACATCACCGACGTGGTGCAGCGCGACGGCTACCGTCGCCAGAGCGGCGTCGACTCGATCAACATCGGGCGCATCGAGGTGATCCGCGGCCCGGCCGCGCTCCTCTACGGCATCGGCAGCTTCGGCGGCATCGTCAACTACCTGCCCAAGCTTCCGGAAAAGAAGCAGAGCACGTGGGTGACCGCCACCTACGGCAGCTATGACTTCATGCGCACGTCGGTCGACACGACCGGACCGATTGATTCCGAGGGCAAGCTCTCCTATCGGCTCACCGGCGCCTGGCAGGACACGGGCAATCAGACCGAGCTCTACCACGAGGACCATTGGATGATCGCCCCGGTGCTCAGCTACCGGCCGTTCCCCAAGACGCACATCCTGCTCGATTGGGAGACGGGTGAGCAGTCCGAGGACGGGCTGGGCTTCCAGAGCGTGCGCGCGCGCTCCGACATCGACGGCATCGGCCAGGCCGACCGCTTGCAGAGCTCCGGGTTTGTGCAGTTCGAGGGAAAGGATCCTCGCACATTCCGCTGGTCCGGACCCGACACCTACCGCGATTCCGTGCAGGATAACCTGCGCCTCCAGCTCACGCAGGAGCTCCTGCCGGGGTTGAACTTCCTGGCTGGATACAACCAGTCCATGGTCAACTTCGACGCGCGCGACGTGAACGGCTCGATGCGGCAGAACGTCGGCCCGGTCGGCCTGCGCGACACGATCACGGTCATCCCGATCGACGTGGCGAACGGCAGCAGCGAGTTCCAGATGGCCGAGACGCCGAACACGATCTTCGAGTACCTCTGGACCAAGAGCACCGAGGACAACGACCGCAAGCAGATGCGCTTCGAGCTCAACTACGCCTTCAAGCTCTTCCAGGACAACAAGTGGGCCGCGATGGAAAACAGCTTCCTCGCCGGCCGCTCGATCGAGAAGGCCAAGAGCACGACCAAGCTGAACCGCACGGCCAACAACACGTTCAACTACAAGCGCCCGACGGACACGTCCTACATCCGCTTCGGCACGCAGGGTGACGGCACCGCGGATGTGCCGATGGTCGAGGTCAACAAGATCCACACGGAAGCCGAGAATATCGGCGACTACCTCGTCTATCAGGGCAAGTTCCTCGACGAGCGCGTGGTCGCGGTCGCGGGCATCCGCTGGGACGAGAACGACAACGCCGTCGACTCCAACACCTACCATCCCGCCGTGAGCTCGGACTCCGTCACGCGTCCGACGCAGAACGACGACACCACGCAGTTCGGCCTGAGCGTGCGCCTGACCCCGCAGCTGAGCGTCTACGGTCTGCGTGCGGGTGGCATCCAGCCCAACTTCGACGGCAAGCGCGACGCCGCGGGCAATCCCCTCGGGCCGGTCACGGCCGAGAGCAACGAGATCGGCCTCAAGGTCGACTTCTTCGAGGGCCGCATCTCCGGCACGATCTCCGCCTTCAAGATCAAGCGCTCCGGCGTGCCCTTCGGCCAGTGGTGGATGCCGACGCTCAAGGGCACGTTCGATGAGAGCCGCCCGATCGTCTACAACGTCGGCAACTTCAGCCCGAGCAGCGTCGCCGGCGGCAGCAACGGCGGCAACGGCGCGGCCGACGCCGCGCTCCCGGAGTGGAACGCGGGTGTCGCCGCCGGCTCCATCTACCAGCTCGACGTCAACGGCACGCCCAATTGGTACGTTAACGCCTCGCAGGCGACGGGCGCCGCCTATCTCGACCGCGTGTTCGACCTGACGAAGACAACCAACCCGGGCTGGCCGGGCTGGCTCTACACCGCCGACGCGAACACGAACAACAGCTGGGAGGACCGCGGCGACGGCAACGGCTACCAGTCGTATGTGCAGCAGGAGGACGAGTCCGAGGGCTGGGACGCCCAGCTGCTCTTCAGCCCGACCGACAACCTCCAGCTGCTGTTCACCTACGCGAATACCAAGCGCGTGATCACCAACCCTGGGAAGTTCATCCAGTATCCGCATCCCGAGAACCGCTGGGCGATCTGGTACTTCCCGGACAGCAACTGGGGCCTCACCGGCTACGACCTCGACGAGGTCTACACCGATCCGTCCGACACCTCGACCTGGACCGGCATCGGCTGGGGCGCGGGCCAGAGTCGCGACGACACGCCGCGCCACGCCGTGAGCGGCTGGATGAGCTACCACGTGAACGAGGGCTCGATGAAGGGCCTCACGCTCGGCTTCGGCGGCCAGTGGGAGTCCGAGCGCGAATACTTCTCGGGCATCACGGTGGCCGGCCAGAAGCAGACCAACGGCCAGGGCCAGCTCACCATCCTCAAGCACGATGCCCGCCTGAACTTGGACTTCATGGCCCGCTATGGCTTCAAGTTGAAGGACCAGGACTGCTACCTGCAGTTCAATGTCTACAACGTGATGGATGACGACGACCTCTACGGCCTGATCTACGCGCCGGGTCGCAGCATGCGTCTCGAGTTTGGTATCGGATTCTGACCGCAGTGTGTGTGCTGGCGGACGGTGCCCCCGGGTGCCGTCCGCCAGTCCTTTTCAGGAGATTCTCTATGAGCCTAGCGACACGCATGACGTGCCGACTCGCCACGCTTGTGGCGGTGATCGTGGGAGTGCCGGATGCGCACGCCGGATTTTCCGCCGAGGGGCGTCGCCTGATGCGCGACGGCCTCCCGTTTCAGGTTCGCGGCGTGTGTTATCAGCCGGCGCCGATCGGCGACAACCCGTCGGCCGCGGCGCCGTATGGCGACTACTACACGGCCGGCTACGCGGCGTTGACCGCGCGTGACCTGCCCAACCTTCGTGCGCTCGGCGCGAACGTGATCCGCATCTACGGATGGGATCCGGCGGCGAACCACACGGCCTTTCTCGACGCGTGCTACAACGGCGGCGTCGACCCCATCTTCGTGCTGGTCAACCGCTGGATCGATCCCTCGACGAACTGGTCGAGCACCGCCGCGGTCGATGCGATCCGGCAGCAGTTTGTCCAGCTCGACGCCGGCCTGGGCGCACATCCGGCCGTGCTCGGCATCATCCTGGGCAACGAGACCAACGCGCACAACGGCAACGGCACCAACCCCGCCTACTGGGCCGCGGTCAACAGCATCGCGGCCTCGATCAAGCAGCAGACGCCCTCGCGGCTCGTCTCAGTGGCCATCACCGACGCGATCCCGCAGGTCGCGGCGCGCGACGCCGCCATGACCGCGCTGGATTTCTGGTGCGTTCAGACCTACCGCGGCACGTCGCTCGGCACGCTCTTCACCGAATACGCGGCGGCGTCGGCCCGGCCGCTCGTGCTCACGGAGTTCGGCACCGATGCCTACAACCACACGACCGGCCAGCCTTATCCGAACAACGCCGAGTTCACCGCCACGACGGTCGCCGGGCTTTGGACGGAGATCGCAGCCAACGCCGCCACGTGCGCCGGCGCCTGCGTCTTCGAGTATGCCGACGAGTGGTGGAAGACCTCGTCGGGCAGCCCGCTGACCCACGATGCTGGTGGCTTCCCCCTCGCGAGCCTGCCGGACGGTTTCGCCAACGAGGAGTGGTGGGGCCTGTATGCCGTCAGCGATAACGGGACCCAGCCCGACACGCTCACGGCGCGGGCGACCGTGGCCGCGCTGCGCACGGCCTGGACTCCGCCCGCCGTCACCGTGACGACGGCTCCGCTCAGCCAGACCATCGCGCCGGGCGGCAGTGCCACGCTCTCCGTCCAGGCCGAGACCTCGGGCGGAGCGACGCTCAGTTACCAGTGGCTGAAGGACGGCGTCGTCGTGCCCGGGGCGACAGGCGCAGCGCTTTCGATCAACGGGCTCACCGCGGAGGACTCCGGATGGTACGCCGTGCGTATCACCTCGGGCGCGACGATCGTCATGTCTCCGGCCGCGCGGCTGCTCGTGGCCCAGCCCGATCCCGGTCAGGTCGTGAACATCTCGCTGCGCGGACGCCCGGGCGAGGGCGCGAACGTGCTCATCGCGGGCTTTGTCATCAACGGCAACGTGCCGCGCCGCGTGCTGATCCGGGGCGTCGGTCCCGAACTCGTGCGCCTCGGCGTGGGCGACGCGCATCCTGACCCGAGGCTGCGCCTCTTTGATGGCGACGGCGCCGAACTCGCCGCCAACGACGACTGGGGCACCTCGACCGACGCCACCGAGATCGCGGCGGTGGCGCGGTCGATCGGGGCCTTTTCGCTGGCCCAGGCCGGCAAGGACGCCGCGCTGCTGCGCACCCTGCTGCCCGGGGCATTCACGGCGCATGTGAGCGGCCCCACCGGCGTGAGCGGGATCGCCCTCGTCGAGGTCTACGAGGTGCCGTGAGGCGGGGCGCCGATCGGGGCCTTCCGCTGCGCCTCAGTTGTCGATCGCCGCGCCGACCATCATGCGAAACGGCATGCCGGTCGGGTCGTCGCTCACACCCTGCGTCTGCTTGAAGAGCAGGCCGATCGTGCCCTCCTTGGGATCGGCGAAGTACTGCGTGTTGAAGTAGCCGCCCCACTCGAATGTACCGGGGCTGCCGAGGCCGCCCTTGGCCACGCCGCCGGGAGCGACCACGGCGAAGGCGAGCCCGTGGTGCTTCTCGGCTCCGCCCCAGATGCCGTGGGTCTGGTCGGCCATGATCGTGTCGATGGTCGTACGGCTGAGGAAGCGCACGCCGTTGAGTTCGCCGCCGTTGAGGTACATCTGGAGGAACTGGGCGTAGTCGCGCACCGTGCTGCACAGGCCCGCGCCGCCGGAGAAAAAGGTCTTCGCGCCCTTCACCGGGTAGTCCGGGTCGTAGAAGGTCACCGGATACCGGACCCACTTCCCGCCCTCGAGCTTCTGCACGGTGACGAGGCGGCCGGCCTTCTCCTCGGGCAGGTAGAACCCGGTGTCCTTCATGCCCAGCGGCTCGAAGAGGCGCTCGCGCAGGAACACGTCGAAGGGCTGGCCGGAGACGATCTCGATGAGGCGGCCGGCCACGTCGAGGCCCTCGCTGTAGACGAACTTTTCGCCGGGCTGGTGGTGGAGCGGGAGCACCGCCAGCTTGCGCACGCTCTCGGCGATCGTGACCTTCTCCGTGGTGAACAGGTCGGTGACGCCGGCCGCTGCGTAGATCTTCTTGAGGCGCGGGTCGCTGTCGATGACGCCATACCCGAGGCCTGACGTGTGGGTGAGAAGGTGGCGGATAGTGATCGGCGTCTTGACGGGCTCCGTCGTGTAGGCGCCGGTCGCTTCGTCGTAGGTCTTGAGCACGCCGGCGTCCTTGAACTCAGGGATCCACTTGGAGATCGGGTCGTCGAGTTGGAGGCGACCCTCCTCCCAGAGCATCATGACGGCGGTCGAGGTGATCGCCTTGGTCTGCGAGGCGATGCGGAAGATCGTGTCGGTCGTCATCGCACGACCGGCGGTGTTGTCGGCCATGCCGTAGGCGCGCAGGTGCACGATCACGCCGTGGCGCGCCACGAGCGCGACGGCGCCGGGGATGCGCTGGTCGCGCACGGCGCCCTCGACGAGCGCGTCGATGCGCGCGAGGCGCTCGGCCGACATGCCGACGCTGGCGGGCGAGCCCACGACGAGCGGAGCGGTGACCTGGAGCGACGGCGTCTGGGCGGGCGCGGCCGGCGGCAGCGCGAACGCGAGACCGGCCAGGGCGGTGACGAGGAGCGGGAGGCGGATGGGACGGGGCATGCACGCACGCTAGGCGACGCGCCGGGCTCTTGGAAAGCCCCGACCGGCGGCGCCGTTCCGGTGCGCGGCTGCGGCGCCGGCTCAGCGCGCGACCGGTCGCGCGTGGCGATGTGCGTCGAGCACCGCGCGGATCGTCGTGCCGAGCTTGCGCGGCGTGAAGGGCTTGGGGACGTAGTTGACTCCCTCCTCCAGCACGAAGTCGCGGCCGGCCATCTCGGGATTGTAGCCGGTGATGAATATCACGGGCAGGTCGGGGCGGTCCTCGTGCACGCGCAGGGCCAGGTCGCGCCCGCTCATGCGGTCGGGCATCACCATGTCCGTCAGGAGAAGGTGGATGTGATCGCGGTGCTCCTGCCAGACCTTGACGGCGGCCACACCGCTGGGCGCCTCGAGCACCTTGTAGCCCAGCTTGACCAGCATGGCGCGCACGAGCAGGCGCAGCGGGGGCTCGTCCTCGACCACGAGGATCGTCTCATCCCCGCCCGGGACCGGGGAGGATTCGGTGTGCGTGCGCTCGTGGGGCGTCGGCGTGCCGGCGGCGTAGGGCAGGTAGATGCGAAAGAGCGAGCCGCGGCCGATCTCGCTGCGCACCTCGATCCAGCCCTGGTGCTGGCGGACGATGCCGTAGACTGTGGCGAGGCCGAGGCCGGTGCCTTTGCCCACGTCCTTGGTGGTGAAAAACGGCTCGAAGAGGCGCGCGCGTACCTCCGGTGCCATGCCGGTGCCGGTGTCGCTCACGCTCAGGCAGACGAAGTCGCCGGCGCGGCCTTCCGGCATCGCCCGCGCCGCGGCCTCGTCGAGTTCGCAGACATGGGTCTCGATCTCGAGCTTGCCGCCCTCGGGCATGGCGTCGCGGGCGTTGACCACGAGATTGAGCACGACCTGGTCGAGCATCGACGCGTCCGCGTGGACCTGCGCGGGTACCGGCGAGAAGTGCAGGTGCACCGAGATGTCCTCCCCCACGATGCGCTGGAGCATCTTGGTGAGGTTGGCCACGACCTCGTTGAGATCGAGGTCGGTGGGGCGCAGCGTCTGGCGCCGGCTGAAGGCGAGGAGCTGGCGCGTGAGGTTGGCGGCGCGTTGCGCCGCGTGGCTGATCTCGCTCACGGCCTCGTGCAGCTCGTCGGGGAGCTTCGGGTCCGAGCCCATGAGCGAGGCGTGGCACTGGATGACGGTGAGGATGTTGTTGAAGTCGTGCGCCACGCCGCCGGAGAGCTGGCCGATCGCCTCCATCTTCTGCACCTGGCGCAGCTGGGCCTCGACCGACTTGTGCGCCTCCTCGGCCTTGCGGCGCTCGGTGATGTCCCAGAAAAAGCCCTGCACGCCGGTGATCGCGCCACTCGCCTCGCGCACCGGGCCCTCGACGATCTCGATCGTGCGCGGCGGCGAGCCCGGCCGGCACACCGTATCCTCAAAATGGAACACCTCGCCGGTCTCGATGACACGCCGGTCGTCGTCCTGGAAGCGCCGGCTCAGCTCGGGGTCGGCCGGGTCGAACACGCTGCGCCCAAGGATGTCCTCGGGCGCGCAGCCGCGGAAGGCGCAGAACTGCGCGTTGACGAAGACGAAGCGGCCCTCGAGGTCCTTGCGGAAGACGGCGGCGGGCAGCGTGTCGACGAGCGAGTGGTACATCGCGCGCGACTGCTCGAGCTCGAGCTCGGCGCGGCGCCGGTTGCGCCGTTCCTCGGCCTCCTTGATCTCGCGCTGCGTGGCGGGCACGAGGCGGGCGAGGTTGTCCTTGAGGATGTAGTCATGCGCGCCGTGGCGCATGAGCTCGACCGCGGCCTGGTCGGGGATCGTGCCGGAGACGAGGATGAAGGGAAGGTCCTGCCCGGTGCGGCGCAGCTCCTCCAGGGCGGCACCCGCGCCGAAACCCGGCAGGGCGAAGTCGCAGATGATCGCGTCCCACGTGCGCGCGGCGAGCGCGGCCCGCATCGTCGCCGCGGACTGGACACGCTGGTGCTCGACGATCAGGCCGGCGCGCCTGAACTCGCGCAGCACCAGGCCTGCGTCGCTCTCGTTGTCCTCGACGAGGAGCAGGTTCAGGAGTGTGGCGGGGTCACCCATGGGGGCGCGGGGCTCAGCGGCTGTCTCTTATA
>JACSRI010000020.1 GCA_014879845.1 Opitutaceae bacterium | reverse complement strand
CAGTCGAAGCTGGACCCCTCGGGCATCGCCGCCCCGCCCGCGCCTCCGGCCGGTTTCACCTTCGAGACGCCGACCGGTTGGCAGACGCAGCCCGGCTCGCAGTTCCGCCTCGCCAGCTTCAGGGTGCCGGGCGACGGCGTGCCCGATGCCGACGTCTCGGTCACCAACTTCCCCGGCACGGTCGGCGGTGACTTCGCCAACATCAACCGCTGGCGCGGCCAACTCGGCCTCGGGCCGATCAGCGAAGCTGAGTTCGCGTCCGCCGTGCAGCGCGTGACCGGGCAGCACGGCATGGAGTTCGTCGTCGCCGACATCGAGAGCGCCGAGGCCGTGCTCCAGGGCCACCGCGCCCGCATGCTTGCCGCCATCCTCAAGGTCCAGGACTCGACCTTCTTCTTCAAGATGACCGGCGAGACCGCACACGTCGCCGGCCAGCGCGAGGCGTTCGTCCGCTTCCTGCAGTCGTTCCACCTCGAGGACGGCCACGCCCACTGATCCGCCCCGCCCTCCACCGTATCCATACTTTCCCTTCCATGGCCGAGTCCGCAAAATCTCCCCTCGATCTGGTCATCCGCTTCTTCGTCTCGCTCAAGCTCACGATCGCCTGCCTGGCCTTCGGCATGATCCTGATCTTCGTCGGCACGCTCGCGCAGGTCGAATTCGGCATCAACCAGGTGCTCGACATGTATTTCCGGAGCTTCGTCGCCATCTGGCGCGTGCCCGGCACGATCGTGCACGTCCCGCTGCCCGGCGGGTTCACCATCGGCACGGTGCTGATGATCAACCTCATCGCCGCGCACTTCTACCGCTTCCGGCTGAGTTGGAAAAAGTCGGGCATCATGCTCACGCACGTCGGCCTGATCACGCTCCTGCTCGGCGAGCTCTTCACCGCGCTCTACGCGCGCGAGAGCGCGATGCGCCTGACGGAGGGGCAGACCAAGACCTATTCGGAGGCCTACCGCGAGAACGAGGTCGCCATCATCGACCGCTCCGACCCCGAGAAGGACAAGACCTTCGCCATCCCCGAGTCGGCCCTCACGCCCGGCGCGCAGTTGCAGGTGCCGCAGATGACGATCCGTGCCGAGGTGCGCGGGTATTTCGCCAACTCGACGATCCTCAGCCGCTCGGGCCAGACGCCGCCGGCCGACGCCGTGCTCGCCACCCAGGGCCTCGGCGCCGGGCTCTTCGCCCGCGAGATGCCGCGCGTGGCCAAGGACACCGAGGGCGACCGCGCCGTCGCCTGGCTCGAGCTCTTCGGCCCGCAGGGTTCGCTCGGCACCTGGATGGTCTCCAACGCCTTTGGCCAGGTGCAGTCGTTCACCCTCGAGGGCCGGCCCTACACGATCGAGATGCGCCCGCGCCGTTTCTATAAGGACTTTTCGCTCACGCTCATCGACTTCCGCCACGACGTGTATCCCGGCACGACGAAGGCGCGCAGCTTCTCGAGTCTCGTCCGCCTCAACGACCCGCAGCGCGGCGAGGACCGCGAGGTGCTCATCTACATGAACCACCCGCTGCGCTACGCCGGGCTCACCTTCTTCCAGCAGGGCTACGAGGGCGACAAGACCACGATCCTCCAGGTCGTGCGCAACCCCAGCCGCCACCTGCCCTACATCGCCACGGCCGTCGTCGGCCTCGGCCTGCTCGTCCAGTTCGGCATCAGCCTCCTCCAGTTCCTCGAACGCCGCAAACTCCCCGCGCCCGTCGCGCCCCCCCAGCCATGAAGAAACACCTTCCCTGGATCGTCACCGCCCTTGCCGCCGCCGTGGTGGCCGCGCTCGTGCTGCGCACCGATCGCGCGGCCGAGACGCACTGGCAGGAGTTCGGCCGGCTGCCCGTGCTCGTCAACGGCCGTATCCAGCCGCTCGACACCGTGGCGCGCACCTCGCTCCTCGGCATGCTCGGCAAGCAGCAGCTCCGCTCCGACGGCGAGACGCTGCCCGCGATCAAGTGGCTGGGCGAGGCCCTCTTCGAGCCCCGCCGCGCCGACGACCGCAAGGTCTTCCGCATCGACGACCCCGACGTGCTCGGCCTGTTCGGCTGGGAGCAGAAGGAGAGCCTGCACACCTTCTCGTTCAACGAGCTGCGCCCGCACTTCGCCGAGATCGACCGCCAGGCCCAGCTGGCCGACCCGATCGAGCCGGCGCGGCGCACGCGCTTCCAGGACCACATCCTCAAGCTCTACCGCCAGCTCGTGGTCTACCAGCACATCAAGAACACGCTGCAGCCGGAGGACTCGCCGGACTTCTCCACCGAGATCGCCGCCTACCAGAAGTCGATCGCGCCGGGCGTGGCCGCGATGAATGCCCGCGACGCCGGCCAGGCCTTCGAGCAGAAGGTATTCGAGGACTTCCTCAACTTCGCCGCGCGTTACCGCGATTTCGGCGAGTTCGCCCACTTCCGCCCCGTGCCGCCCGACCTCGCCAGGGAGGCGCGCGACGAATGGGAGACGATCGGCACCAGCCTGGTGCAGGCCTCGTCCGCGGGCGCGATCGATCCGGTCGTCGCGGCCTACGCGCGACTCGGCACCACCTACCGTTCGCGCGATGTCGCGGCGTTCAACGAGACGCTGACCGGGCTCACCACCCGCCTGACCGACCTCGGGTTCACCTCCGAGCAGGGCAAGGCCGACCGCGAGGCCTTCTTCAACAAGTACCAGCCATTCTACCGCGCGATGGTGCTCTACGTCCTGGTCGGCCTGCTCGCCGTCGGGTCGTGGGTCTTTGGGTACGGCACGCTCGGGCGCACCGCGCTCTGGCTCGGCTGCCTCGCCTTCGCGATCCACTCGTCCGGCCTGGCCTTCCGCATGTTCCTCGAGGGCCGCCCGCCCGTGACCAACCTCTATTCCGCCGCCGTCTTTGTCGGCTGGGGCGCGGCCGCGATCGGCCTGATCGTCGAGCGCATGTTCCGCAACGGCATCGGCGCCGTGTCCAGCGCGCTCGTCGGCTTCACCACGCTGCTCATCGCCCACCACCTCGGCCTGGGCAACGACACGATGGAGATGATGGTGGCCGTGCTCGACTCGAACTTCTGGCTCTCCGTGCATGTGCCCACGATCGTGCTCGGCTACTCCGCGACCTACGCGGCCGGCGCGATCGGGCTGGTGTTCATCTTCCTCGGCGTGTTCACGCGGCTGCTCACGCCTGAGCTCGCCCGCACGCTCACGAAGATGTCCTACGGGGTGATCTGCTTCGCCACGCTGCTGAGTTTTCTCGGCACCGTGCTGGGCGGCATCTGGGCCGACCAGTCGTGGGGCCGCTTCTGGGGCTGGGACCCGAAGGAAAACGGCGCGGCGCTCATCGTGCTCTGGTGTGCGATCATCCTGCACGCGCGCTGGGGCGGCTATATCCGCGAGCGCGGC
>JACSRI010000021.1 GCA_014879845.1 Opitutaceae bacterium | reverse complement strand
CGGTGGTTCAGCTCCTCGGCGAGGGCGAGCCCCTCCTCGGGACTCCTCGTCCATTCGAGGAGCTTCTTTCCCCACGTCATCCGGACGTTGTTGTGGAGCTCTCCGTGCCGCAGGAGGGAGCGCTGCGCGAGATCCCAGAGCGGGTCGCCCGTCACGCCCCGCTCGATCGCCTCCCGCGGCGGGAGGTCGCGCGGCACGGCCTGAGAGCGCGCGAGGCTCTCTCGCGCCCAGGCCGGCAGCGCTCCCGCGGTCGCGTGGTCGGAACGGTGGAAGCAGAACGACCACGCCAGCTCGCGCCAGACGAGGAGCTCGTCGAGGAACTTCGCGGCCCCTTCACCCCCGGCGTCGCGCGCCTCGCGGGCCACGCGCAGGGGAGAAACCATCCCGAAGTGGAGGTACGGGGAAAGCCGTGAGACGCCGTCGAGGTTACCGGCGTCGTTCCTGAGCGCCGCGTAGTCGCGAAGCCCCCGGTCGCGAAACGCCTCCCACCGCGCCGAAGCAGCGGCCTCTCCTCCCGTAGTGTCGAGAACGGCGCCCACGCCGTGGTCGATCGCGCACGAGGCGACGAGGTCCGGGACGGCCTCGGCCGTCACGACCGTCGGCTCGAAATTGAGGTCGCCGTCGAAAGGGGGGCGCTCCGGGTCCATCCGAGGGGACGGTGCTGTGAGGCGTTCGAGGCGCGCCGCGGCGGTCGCCTCGCGAAATGCGAACGCCCGATCCCAGGCCTTCCCGACGAGGCGCATCGGCAGGACGCAGGCCGCGTCCACCGCGATCCTGGGCACGCCCGCTTCGGCGGCGAGCCGCTCGCGCCGCCTCGCGAGGTCGCCCGTCGGGAACTCCTCGGTCACGACGAGATCGGCCCGGCGGGCGAGATCGAGAAGGGGGCTCCCCTGAACTTCGTGCCCTCGCTCGAGATGGAAGACGTGCCGGACGCCCCGCGCACCGAGAGCCCGCGCGAGGCAGGTAACCCCTTCGAGAACGAAGCGGTGGAGCCGGTCCGAGGCGTATCTATCGCGCCAGGTCAGCTCCTGATAGACGAGGACGGAGAGTCCCCGGGCGTTCGCCTCTGCAATCGCAACCTCGAGTGCCGGGTTTTCGTCTGCGCGAAGCGCCGTCGCGCAGACGTAGAGGACGAAATCGCCCGGCCTCTCGCGCCGGACGCAGGGGAGCGGGCGGATCCGCTCGGCGAGACGAGCATCCATCGCATCAGTTACGCCGGGCGCGGGCCGGAAGATCTCGCGCGTCCTTGCGTCTTCTCGCGCTTCCTCGCGACTCCTCGGTCGTTCGGAGCCGGTGGCGAGGACCGCGGCTGTACGATGCCCGCATGCTGGAATCGCAAAACGCCGCCGAACCCGGGCTGATCCTCCTGACGGGCGCGACGGGCTACGTCGGCGGCCGGCTCCTGCGCGCGCTCGCGCAGCGCGGCTGCCGGGTGCGCTGCCTGGCCCGGCGCCCGGAGAGCCTGACCTCCCGGGTCCCCGCGGGCACCGAGGTCGTCGCGGGCGACTGCCTGCGGCGGGAGACGCTCGACCCGGCCCTCGCGGGCGTCCACACCCAGCGACAGCGTCGGTGCCAGCGTGCTGTGGCCGCGCTCGCCGAGCAGCGCGCGCAGCCGCTTCACGACGTCCATGTCGCGGTGACCCATGGTGCCGTGGACGACCAGCACGACGCCATCGGCCAGCGCGCGCCCCTCGGCCAGGTCCAGCGATGCGACCAGCCGGCGCGAATCGTGCGTGATCGACACCGTGCGCGGCGTCATTTGCGCCGCCGCACCCAGGGACTGCCCCAGCAGCAGCAACGACAGGATCAGGATCGTCAGGCGCATGCTTCGACAGGCTAGGTGGCGATCGATGGTGACGGCAGCCCCGGATGTCGGCAGGGCGACCGCCGGCGGCGCGCGGCAATGCGGATGATCGCGGCTGCGGCCCGCGCCCGGCATCGGGGTGAGTGCCCAGTCCGATCGGGTAGGCGAGCGCTGCCCGATCGGGTATTAGGGTCGATCCCCCTTGTTCGAGGGGGGGCGGATCTCTAGATTTAGGTCAAGCGCGCCGCTGGCTGGTGGCGCAAGGGGGCAGTCGCCAACGGCGACGCATCGGTCGATCGGCGTGTGCCGCGGGCGCCCTCGCCGTGGCCCAGTGGCTCGCATGGAGGTGCTAGATGGACAGCAGACCCGAAGCATTCGGCACGGCGCGGCGGCATGCGCTGCGCCACCTCGCGGCGCTGGCGGCGGTGGCCGGCGCGACGTCGCTGGCGCTGCCGGCGGCGGCCCAGCAGGCCGGGATGCCGCAGCCCGACGAGAAGGTCGAGGACACGCTCAAGCGCCTGTTCGGCGGCCGCCCCATGCAGCCCGGCGGCGACCGGCTCAAGCTCGAGGCGCCGATGATCGCCGAGAACGGCGCCGTGGTCCCGATCCGGATCGAGTCCGATCTGCCGATGACGGCCGACAACTACGTCAGGAACGTCTACATCATCGCCGACAAGAACCGGCGCCCGTTGAACGCCAAGTTCACGCTCACGCCGGACGCCGGTCGGGCATCGATCGCGACCAACGTGCGGCTGGCGTCGACCTCCGACCTGCGCGTGGTCGCCGAGACCAGCACCGGCGCGCTGTACGAGGTCAAGCGCGAGGTCAAGGTCACGGTCGGCGGCTGCGGCGGCTGAGCGGGGCCGAGCGTCGTTGTCGGTGTCGGGTGCGATCGTCACGGAGGTGATGCGATGTCGGTGGGTCAGGTGAGGATGCGGGTGCCGGAGAAGGCCAAGGCCGGCGAGGTCGTCACGGTGCGCGTGCTCGTCACGCATCCGATGCAGACCATGCAGTACCGCGACGGCAAGCCGGTTGAGCGCAACTACGTCTATATCAACCGCGTCGAGGCCACGTACAACGGCAAGAAGGTGTTCGAGGCCGAGACCACGCAGTCGGTGAGCGAGAACCCGCTGTTCGTGTTTCCGGTCAAGGTCGATGCGCCCGGCATCGTCCAGATCACCTTCCACGACACCGAGGGCAAGACCTTCTCGGGTCAGGCCGAGATCAAGTTCTGATCATCGACGGCGCGCGCCCGGCGCCCAGGAGACTGCGCATGAAGCTCGGATTCCGCAGCCTGTCGCGCCCGCGGCGCGTCGCACTCATCGTGGTGGCCGCCGGCGTCGTCGGCGCCTGCGCCACCGTCACCCCCGCGCTGACTTCGAAGGACTGGCAAACGCGCGCCATCCCTGAGTCGCAAGGCGTGGTCAAGGAAGTCGACGGCAAGCGCATCCAGCAGCGCTACCCGTTCGGCGGCTTCGGCACCGTCAACTTCGAGACCTGGCCGACCTACGCCACCGGCAGCCCGGAAAACTCAGACTGGTGCGGCGGCTGGGCAGCCTGGTGCTACGTCGATGACTTCTACGCC
>JACSRI010000192.1 GCA_014879845.1 Opitutaceae bacterium | reverse complement strand
AGCCGGCGGCAAAGAGCGCGCAGGCCGCGGCCGTCGCGACGACGATGCGGGGCAGCATGGTGTGATCGGTTTTCATCGGAGAGGTAGCATGCGCCAGCCGCCGTTGGCGGCAATCCGCGAGCGTGAAATCACCGTGAGTCGGCGCGGCGCGCAGACGAGGGTTGAATGGTGTCGCCGCGGATCGTATACTCCGGGCCGATTTCCCGGGGCCACGCCTGCTCTGCGCGCGTTGGTCGTTCCCAGGGGACGTGCGACCCCGGGCGCACCATCATGAATACCTCGATGTGGATGAAACGCGTCGTCGCGGTGGCCGTGGTCCTCGTGGTCGCCCCGGTGATGCAGGCGGGCCCCAAAGTGGGCATGGTCCTGAAGGCGAGATCGGGTTTTTGGGATGCGGCCGAGAAGGGCGGCCGCGGCGTGGCGGAGACGCTGGGTGCCGAACTCGTCGCCAAGGCGCCGCAGAGCGAAAGCGAGATCGGCGCGCAGGTGCAGATGCTCGCGTCGCTCGTGGAACAGGGATGCGAGGCGATCGTGATCGCGCCGAGCAGCAAGGACACCCTGGTCGATCCCGTGGCGAGCGCGGTGGCGCGAGGGGTGAAGGTCGTCATCATCGACACGCAACTGGCCAGGGAGGTGGCTCCGGTCTATGTCGGCACCGATCAGCTCGAGGCCGGGCGGGCGGCGGGGCGGCTCGTGGCGAGTCTCGTGGCCGATGGCGACACCGTGTGCCTCTTCCGCCACAACCAGACCAGCGGCGCCACCGAACAGCGCGAGAATGGCGCCCTCGAGGCCTTGCGCACCGCACGCGAGGGGCTCGTGCTGCACGGAAGCATCTACGCGAGCACCGAGAAGGGCATGGAGACGGCGCGTGCGAACCATCTGCTCAATCAGGACCCGAATGTGAAAGCAGTGCTCGCCTCCGGCACGCCGGGAACGATGGCGATGCTGCACGTGCTGCGCGACCGCGGACTCGGGGGCAAGGTGCGTTTCGTGGGTTTCGGGTACAACCTCAATCGCCCTGTGGCCGACGCGCTCGAGCAGGGCGTGATGGACGGCTGGATCGCGCAGCTTCCGGGCCGCATGGGCGAGGAGGCGGTGAAGGCTGCGATGGCGCTGATCCAGGGCGAGGCGGTCGAGAGCGTCGTCACGATACCCTTCCAGGTCATCACGAAGGAAAACCTTCGTGATCCCGCCGTTCAGGCACTCATGTTCCCATGACGCCCTCGTTCCGGGGCGTCGCGGACAGCTGGGCCCGGCCTGGGCATTTTCCGGGGGGTTTCCCTCAAACTCACATCGTTTTGACACGCGACGGATGAACGCGGCGGACGCCCGGCCGATGCCTAAGGTCCGGACCCCGATTCCGGTCTCAAACACAACCACGGAGAACCAGCCATGTATCGAAGCCTCTGCTCAAAACTCGGCGCCACGGTCGCCTTCGGCCTTTGCCTCGCCGCCGCGCCTGCGTCCGCCGCCGGTCTGCTCGGCGAGCGTTATGCCGCTCTCGGATACGACTACACCTTCGTCGAATCCGCCGCCTACGACGATGGCGACGGCCTGACCCTCGTCTACAACCAGCCGCTGTGCGACACGGTCGACATCGGCGGCAGCTACACCCACGTGGGCTACGGCGATGCCGATGGTCGCGACGAGGTGGGTGATTTTTCCGACCAGCGTTTCCAGCTGCTCGTCACGGCCTACGAGATGCCGCAGCTGGATCGCGTCTGGGTGCGCTTTGGCGCCGGCGTCGGCATGGTCGAGCACGGTGACGACGACGAGACCAACTTCTGCTGGTCCGCGTTGATCGGCAGCGAGTACACGCTCGGCGAGAAGACGGTGCTCCATCCCTACCTCGGCTGGAGCGACGTGCTCGACGACAGCGAGACGACGACCTTCCACTACGGCCTGCAGTGCGTGTTCGCCGCGACCGAGAAGGTGGGCGTCAACCTCCGCCTCGAGGGCGACCACCACTACAACGTCACGCTTTCAGTCGGCGTGCTCGCGCGCTTCTGAGTGCGCCTGCGCGCTTGGTCGCGCGCCACCTCCGGGCCGTGGCCTAGCCGCCACGGCCTTTCTTGTGCCTGCGTTCGGGGTTGGACCCGCCCGCCGGCATCGACTTCACTGCCGCGCGTCATCCCGCGCTCCCCATGAGTTCACCCGTATCCGAACAGGAACTGCGGGCGGCGATAGCCGAACTGCCGCCCGTGTCCGCCGTCATCCAGCGCATCCTCGCGGTGCTGCAGGATCCGCGCAGCGACGTCGACGACGTCGCCCGGCTCGTGCGCACGGAGACCGCGCTCGCGGCCCAGGTCCTGCGCCTGGCCAACAGCGCGCTCTATGGCCTGCCCGAGCGCGTGACGTCCATCCATGAGGCGGTGCAACACCTCGGCATCCTCGAGGTGCAGCGCCTGGTCACGGCGCTGGGCAGCCGACAGCTCTTCCTGCGCCCGCTGCTGGCGTATGGGATTCTCGCCGACGCGCTCTGGGAGCACGCCCTCGGCGTCGCCGTGGGCGCGGAGACGTGTGCGCGTTATGCCGGTTCGGATCGCGGCCTGGCCTACCTCACGGGCATCCTGCATTCGGTGGGATTTGTCGCGCTCGATCGCGTCGCCGCGGCGCGGCATCTGCATCCGCGCGACCGCGACGCACCGCTCGATGGCTGGGAGCGGGAGCACTTCGGCACCGACAACGCCACGATCGCGGCCCGGGTGCTGCGCATCTGGGAGTTTCCGGAATCGGTGACCGAGGTCGTCGCCGCACGGTATCAGCCGCACACCAGCGGCGCCCCCGAGGCGGCCGTCCTGCACCTCGGAAGCGTCCTGGCCGACCGGCTCGGCGTCGGCCTCGTGGCGGAGAAGGGCCTGTTCCGTGCGCCCACCGAGCTCATTGCGGCGGCGGGCGTGCCGCTCGAGGACTTTTCCGAGGCGGAACTCGATGCACGCCAGGCGCTCGACCGCGCCCGCGCGCTGCTGCGCCTGGCCTGACGGCCCGCCGCGCCGCTCAGGGAGGGGCGGGTCGCATGCGATTGACGCTCTCGACCCATACGACTTCGCACGCGCCCGCGCCGGAGTCCTCGCGCGAGAGGGAACTGCGCCAGGTCCAGCCGTCCGCGTGCCGCGCTTCCACGAGGTAGCCGGAGAGCTCGACCAGGTCGTGCCGTCGTGTGCGCGCGAGCTCGCGGGCCACGGCGTCGCTGCCGGGGATCAGGTGCATGTTTGCGCAGGAACGCGCGATCTCGTGGCCCGCGACGGGCAGTTCGCCGCGCCAGGAGTAGAGAAACCAGCGCATGTCCTGGCTGATGTTGAGGCGGTTGATCAGTCCTGCCTCGCTCATGCGACCCCAGCCGAGCGCGAAGTCCGTGGGCGCGAGTTCGCCGTCGTGCCCGCCACTGTAGTCGCAGCGCGAGAGCACGACCGCCCTCGCGGTGAATCGGGCGAGCGGTGCGATCGTGTAGTCGGCGTGCCGCCACGCTGCGGGCAGGCCCCGGATGTCCTGGTGGGGCGGTTCGGCCGCGGGTTGCCCTGGCCAGTCGGCGGGCGCGTGGGCGCGCGCATACCACCACCAGGCGGCGGCAGCCGTGAGGGCGGTGAGGAGAATCCGTTTTTTCATGACGCGCGGCAGGAGGCCCGCAGAGAGCCATCGGACGCACGCCGGGCGACCTGAGCGCAGGCGGCGAAAACGGCGGGACCGCCCGGCCGCTGGGGGGCGGAGGGGCGGTCCCGGGAAAAGCAGGGCGCGCGCGGCCGTCAGGCGGCCTTGCGGCCGGATTCGGTCTCGGTCTCGAAGGCGACGAGCTTGTCGGCCACTGGCGGCACGTTTCTCGACTCGCGCATGCGGCCGAGCACGTCGCTCGGTTCGGCGTAGGACTGGATCATGATCTCGATCATGCCGAAGGCGACGAAGAGCGAGATCCCGGTGATCGTGGCGGTCGAGCCGAGCCCGGCGATGACGGTGGAGAGTGCGGTGAACAGCGCCAGCGCGGAAGCGATGGAGGTGGCGATGAGGGTGTGGGCAGTCTTGTTCATGTTCAATGTGGCTGGATGTGGGACATTAACCACGCGGGATGCCGAAAGTTGCAGGTTGTGCGCAAGGACCTGATGTTCAGATGAATTCTCCTGTGGGGGGCCGTATCCGCGACGCTGGGGCGCGGCTGATGTGTCGCGCGGACAGAACACGCGGATCCCACAAGTGGGACGGCGCCCGGGATTCCCTTGCCCGATCGGCCCGTTGACGTCGTGCTCGGCGCCGCCGTGGCCGCCTTCGAGATCAGCATCACCGTCGTCCTCCTGTTCGTGCTGGTGGGATTCTGCGCCGGGTTCGTCGACTCGATCGCCGGAGGCGGCGGGCTCATCAGCATGCCCGCGCTGCTCGCCGCCGGCATGCCGCCGCACCTCGCGCTCGGCACCAACAAGCTCCAATCCGCGATGGGCACGACCTTCGCCACGGCCAACTACGCGCGGCGCGGCCTGATCACGCGCGAGGGGCTCGCGCTGGGCGTCGGCATCACCGGCCCGGCGGCATTCTTCGGGGCCTTTGCCGTCACGCGCCTGCCCGGTGACCTGCTCGTGCGTGTCATCCCCTGGCTGCTCGGCGCGATCTTCGTCTACGTGCTCGTGTCTCCACGAATCGGAGACGAGCGCCGCCACGCGCGCCTGGCGCCGGCGGCGTTTCACGGTCTGTTCGGGCTCGTGCTGGGATTCTACGACGGCTTCTTCGGGCCCGGCACGGGGACATTCTGGACCATGGGTTACGTCATGCTCATGGGCTTCACGCTGCCGCACGCCACCGGGCACACCAAGGTGATGAACCTCACGAGCAACGTCGCGTCGCTGGCCTGGTTCGCGTGGCACGGCGACGTGGCCTGGCTGGCGGGGCTGCTCATGGGCGCGGCCAACATCGCGGGTGCGCTCACCGGTTCGACGCTCGCGATCCGGCGCGGCGCGGGCTTTATCCGCGTGGTTTTCCTGCTCGTGGTCGGCGCGACGATCGCACGCCTGGTGTGGCGCTCGTTCCAGTAGGGCGGGGCGCGCCTCAGGCCGGTCGGGGGGTGCGCGTCAGCCGCGCAAAACGTGCGAGCAGCAGGATGGCGCACGTGACCAGCCCGACGACCAGTCCGGTCCAGATCCCCTCCGGCCCCATCGGCGTGTGAAAGCCGAGATAGCGCGCGGCCGGCAGGGCGAGCAGCCAGTAGCCCAGGCAGGTGATCGCCGTCGGAAAACGCACGTCGGCGAGCCCGCGCAGCGCGCCCATCGAGGTCACCTGCGTGCCGTCGAAGAGCTGGAAGAGCGCGGCGAGCAGGAGCAGCCGCGTGGCGAGGTCGACGACGGCCGGGTCGTCGATGAAGAACCCCGCGATCGGGCGTCCGGCCACGATGAATACGCCGGCGAACGCGAGCATGATGACCGCGCCTGCGCCGATCCCGCCGAAGCCGATCGCGCGTGCGCGCCACGGCTCGCCGGCCCCGCGCACGTTGCCCACGCGCACGGAGAGCGCCTGGGAGATCCCGAGCGGAAACATGAACGTGGTCGCCGCGCAGCTCAGCGCGACCTGATGCGCCGCGAGCGGCACCACGCCCAGCCAGCCCATCATCACGGCGGCGAGGTTGAACAGCCCGGCCTCGAAGAGCAGCTGCACGGCCGGCGGCCAGCCCAGGGCGAAGAGTTGGCGGAACTCCCCGCGCTGCAGGCGCGCGAGCCAGTGCTGCGGCCGCGCCAGAGCCAATGCGCTCGAGCACCTGTATTCGACGGCCAGTCCGACGAGCCCGAGCACGCGCGAGATCAGTGTCGCCCATCCTGCGCCGACCAAGCCGAGCGCCGGCGCCCCGAGATGGCCGTAGATCAGCACCCAGTTGAGGAAGATGTTGAGGACCACGCCGACCAGCACCCAACGCAGCGGCATCCAGGGCCGGTGTAGCGCCTCGAGATGGTTCTTGAGCGCGAGCTTGAGCAGCACCGGCACGAGCGACCAACCCACGATGGTGAGATACTCGCGCGCCGCGGCAGTGACTTCCGGTGGCTGGTCAAACCACGCGAGCCGGCCGGCCAGGGCCTGCAGTCCCGCGCCGCCGAGCACGCCGGCCACCGCGCCGATCGCAAGCCCGTGCCGCAACACCTCGCCCGCGGCGGCCGGACGGCCCGCGCCGTGCTCGAAAGCCGAGCGCACCGACACGCTGGTGAGCAGGCCGATCAGCACGATGAAGACGGTGCTGAAGATCGAGTTGGCAAAGGTCGAGGCCGCCAGCGGCACCGCACCGATGCGGCCGACCATGATGCTGTCGGTCAGGCCGAGCACGATCTGCCCGACGTGCCCGGCGGTGATCGGCAGGGCCAGCAGGAACGTGGGGCGCAGTTCGCGCAGGATGGAGGGTGTCGAGCTCACGACACGGGAGGAAACGGTCAGTGATCGCCATACGGCCAGAGGGGTCAATGCGCGAGAGGTGCGGGTCATCCTGCGAATCGCGGGCCGGGTGAAAAAGGCCTTTGTCAAACCCCGGTCCGCGCGTGCAGTGTCGCGGTTTCCCGACGCATGACGCCACGCCAACGCCTGAACCGATTTCTCGAGGCTGTCGCCATCCCCAACCTGACGCTTTACCTCGTCGTCGCGCAGGCGCTCGTTTTCGTCGGACTCATGGCCGGGGCGTTTTCGCCCAATGCCTTGGTGCTCGTTCCCGCGGCGGTGCTGGAGGGCCAGTGGTGGCGCCTCGTCAGCTTCATGTTCCAGCCGGTGTCGATGTCGCCGATCTTCGCGCTCTTCGCCTTCCTTTTCCTTTACCTGCTGGGCAACGGCCTGGAGCAGACCTGGGGCACGGTGCGGTTCAACTTGTTCATCTTCACCGGGTGGGCGCTGACCGTGGCGGTCTCATTTCTCACGCCGATGCAGGTGACGACCAACGCCTTCCTGCTCGGCGGCATCACGCTCGCGTTCGCCTGGCTGGCGCCAAATTTCGAGATCCTGCTGCTCGTCATTCCCGTGCGCATCAAGTGGCTGGCGCTGTTCTACCTCGTGCTGGATCTCTACCTGTGCGCGGTGAACGGCTGGAATGTCCGCCTGGCCTTCGCCGCCTCGATCGCGACGTTGGGGCTGTTCATCGGCCGGGATGTGTTCGCGGCGTTGCAGGGTCGCAGTCGTCGCCTCTCCCATGCCCAGCGTATGCGCCCGACCGAGCCCGACGCGCCCCGGCACATCTGCGTGATCTGCGGCAAGAACAGCAACACGCACCCCGATCTCGACTTCCGCTACTGTTCGAAGTGCGCGGGCGAGCAGTGTTATTGCCCCGACCACATCCGCAACCACCAGCACGTGGTCGGCGAGGCCGAATCCCCGGCCGAGAAGAAGTAGACCGACCGCGGCCCTACGGTGTTTCCGACATGGCGAGCCGCCGAGGGCGGCACGTCCGGGGGTCAAGGCGGTCCCGGGCGGAGCCGATGAGGGGATAGTACCCCGCCCGGGCGCCCCCTCCGGCCTGGGGCGATACCCATCGTGCCCGACGACCCGACTCTCGCATACCTGCGCCTCCGGGTGTGCAGGTGGCTGCTCTGTTGCCTGACTGTGGTGGCGACGGGGGCGGCGCGCGCCCAGATCTCGCCCGACGCGGCCCCGACCGAGCCGGCCGTGGTGCGCGATTACGAGCAGTTCTGGACGATGTCGGGCGACCAGCACCAGCTCGCCCACGCGGTCGATCTGGTGGGCGACGTCATCCACGTCGACCCCGACTGGAAGATGATCTTCGTGAAGCTCGGGGCGTGGTGCCACTACCTTGGGACCGACGGCATGCGCGTGGATCTTCGTGCCGGCCAGCGCGTGCGCGTCACCGGCACGGTCGTGCCCGCCCGCGGACCGCAGCCCGGGGACGTGCGCATCGAGGTGATCGGCGAGACGCCGCCCACGGACTATCCCGACCTTTTCGACCTGACCGATGCCGATCGGATGCACCCGATGGCCGTGGTGGGGCGCGGGCTGGTCAACCGCCAGGACCTCACCGACGAGACCCACCTCTATCTCGAGATCGCGTACCGGAGTTCGACCTACACGATGCGCATCTACCTCGCGCCCGGCAGTCCCGTGCCCGACCTGGTCGGCTCGTACGTGCAGGCCCGCGGTCTCTACAATCCCATGCCTTCGGGCTCCCGCGGCGTGTGGAACTTCGAGTTTCTCGTGCCCGGGGCTGCCTGGGTGGAACGCGTGGGATCGCTCGAAGGTGATCCGGCCTTCGCGCGCCCGGCCACGCCGATCGGTGAACTCGGCCAGGCTTCCGACGCAGCCGAGGTGCGTGTGGTCGGCGAGGTTCGGGCCCAGGCCCCGGGTCGGTCGATCACGCTGCGCGACGCCACCGGTCAGGTCGAGGTGCTCACCGGCCAGACGGCGCCGGCCGCCCTCGGCCGCACCTACGAGGCGGTCGGACTGCCGCGGCGGGACGGCGTGCGCCTCGTGCTGCACGACGGTCGTTATCGCGCCGCCGACCCGGCTGCCAGACCGGTTTTCCGGGCCGGCTTGGCGACGCTTCGCCTCGTTGACCAGGTGCTCGCGCTGCCCCGCGAGGTGGCGGAGAAGGGCGGCCCGGTCCAGCTATCCGGGGCGGTCGCCTGGTCGTATCCAGAGATCCGGCACTTTTTCCTCGTCGATGCCACCGGCGGCGTGCGCGTGACCCTGCCCGACGGCGCGGACGTGCCGCCGCCCGGAAGCAGCGTGAGCGTGGCGGGTGCGACAGCCTTCGGCGACTTTGCGCCGGGAGTGGCCGCGCGGCGGGTCGACCTCCTCGGGTTGATCAATCTCCCGGAGGCGCGCGACATCTCCTTCGAGCAGGCCATGACCGGCATGGAGGACGCGCAGTGGGTCGCGCTCCGCGGCCTCGTGCGCGCCGCCGATGACGACGGGCCCTGGACGCGGCTGGACCTGAGCACGACGGGCGGCGAACTCGCCGTCTACGCCCCGCGCGACCCGGTCTATCGGACGCGCGTCGGTGCGATCGTGCGCGCGCGCGGCATCTGCGCCGCGCAGGCCAACGCGCGCCTGCAGCTCACGGGCGTGCGCCTGTGGCTGCGCGGGCCGGGCGACCTCCAGGTCGAGGAACCGGCCCCGGCCGACCCGTTCGCGCCCGATGCGGTGCGTGCCGTGTCCCTGGCCGGTCTGCGGCAGTTCAGCACGCTCCAGACGGCGAACCGGCGTATCAAGCTCTCGGGGACGGTCACGCATCATGTGCCGGGCCGTTTCTTCTACATGCAGGACTCGGCGGACGCGATCCAGGTGCTGGCGCGCGGCGGAATCCGCCTCGATCCGGGCGACCGGGTCGAGGTCGTCGGGCTGCCGGGCAGCGACACGATGCGCCTGGTCTTGCGCGAAGCCGAGTACCGCCGTCTCGAGACCGGACGCGAGCCGGTGCCGGTGCGTATCGATGAACATCTCACACCGGACACCGCCTATGAAAACCGCCTGGTGCGCCTCCATGCCCGCGTGCTCGAGACGATGAGCAGCGGGCAGGACTCCCGCCTCGTGCTCGAGAGCGGCGGCGTGGTGTTCGCGGCGCGGCTCGGGAGCGACGAGGCGGGGACTCCGGTGGTCGAGCCCCAGAGCCGGGTCGAACTCACGGGCATCTACTCGGTCGTCTTCGACGAGTACCGCCGGCCGCGCGCATTCGTCCTGCAGCTGCGGCGGAGCTCGGACCTCGACTTGATCGAGGCTCCGCCGTGGTTCAACGCCCGCACGGCCGCCCGCCTCATGGGTGTCGCCGTGCTGGTGCTGCTCCTGGGGCTGGGTTGGGTCATGTCCCTGCGTCGGCGCGTGAAGCGTCAGACCGACCAGATCCGCGAGCAACTCGCGAGCGAGGCCGAACTCAAGGCGCGTCAGCGCGACATCCTCGAGAACGCCAACGACTGCATCTTCACCACCGACCTGGGTGGACGCATCACTGCGTTTAACCGGGCGGGCGAGCGGCTCACCGGATACACGCGCGACGAGGCCATGCAGCTGCACCTGCGCGACCTCTTCGCGGGCGCCGAGGACGCCGCGCGGGCGCTCGCTCAGCTGCGCGTCGAGCAGGGCGACGGCGTGAGCTTCGAGACGCGATTCCGCACGCGCGATGGGGGACTCGTCTGGGTCGAGGTCAGCTCGCGGCTCCTCGTCGTCGACGGCCGGCCCGCCGGTCTGCTCGGTATCGTGCACGACATGACCGAGCGGCGCAAATTCGAGGACGAGCTCGCCGCCGCGCGCGACGCCGCCCAGGCCTCGGCCGCGGCCAAGAGCTCGTTCCTCGCCAACATGAGCCATGAGATCCGCACGCCGATGAATGGTGTGATCGGCATGGCCAATCTCCTGATCGACACGCCGCTGGCACGCGAACAACGCGAGTTCGCCGAGACGATCCGCGACAGTGCCGAGAGCTTGCTCACCATCCTCAACGACATCCTCGACTTCTCCAAGATCGAGGCCGGCAAGCTGCGTTTCGACCCGGTGCCCTTTGACCTCCTTGCCACGGTCGACGGCACGCTCGACCTGCTCGCCTCGCGAGCCGCCGCCCGCCAGCTGGCCCTCGCCGCCGACGTGCCGCGCGCGGTGCCTTCGCATCTCGTCGGCGACCCCGGCCGGCTGCGCCAGGTGCTGCTCAACCTCGTCGGCAACGCGATCAAGTTCACCGAGACGGGCGAGGTCCTCGTGCAGGTCGCCTGCGTCGCACGGTCCCCGGGTCACGCCTTGCTCCGCTTCGAGGTCGTCGACTCCGGCCCCGGCTTGTCCGAGGAGGCCCAGGCGCGGCTCTTCCAGCCCTTCGAGCAGGCCGACAGCTCGACCACGCGCCGCTTCGGCGGCACCGGCCTGGGCCTCGCCATCAGCCGGCAGATCGTCGGGATGATGGACGGCGAGATCGGCGTGCGCAGCCGCCCGGGCGAGGGTGCGACGTTCTGGTTCACGGCGCGCTTCGGCTGCGAGGAGTCGCCGGCTGGCGAGAGTCCGGCCGTGACGCTGCGCGACGGACGTGTGCTGGTCGTCGAAGCCAACGCCGCGGTCCGGCGCATCCTCGCCGGCCATCTCGCCGCATGGGACGCCTCGGTCGTGACGGCGGCCAGTGCCGAGGAGGCGCTGGCGAGCACGCGAGTCGCGGCCGACGACCGGCGTGCCTTCGACCTCGCGATCGTCGATCACGACACGCTCGGCTCGGCGGGCTTCGTGCCGTTCTGCGCGGCCCTTCGCGCCCTGCCGGGGGCCGGGCACATCCGCGTGCTCGGCCTGGTGCCGGTCGACCGGCGCAGCGACCTCGCCACCGCGCAGGGTCCGGGCTTTGCCGGGCTCCTGCCCAAGCCCGTGCGCCGCGACAGCCTCATCGACGCCGCGCGCCAGGCGCTGGCCGGTGCCGAGATCCTCGGGCTCGCTTCTTCACCGGCCGTCGCGGCGGAGTCGGATGCGATGACCCCATCGATCGCGCCGGCCGCGCTGGACAGTCGGCCGCCCGGGTCCGCGACCACGCCGCTGGTATTGGTGGTCGAGGACAACATCGTCAATCAACGCGTCGCTCGCCTGCTGCTCGGCAAGCTCGGCGTGCGCATCGACCTCGCCGGCAATGGGCTCGAGGCGCTCGCGGCGCTCGAGCGCGCGAGCTACGCCGCGGTCTTCATGGATTGCCAGATGCCGGAGATGGACGGCTACCAGGCCACGGCGCGCATCCGCGCCGACGGCCGCTTCGAGGGGTTGCGGATCATCGCGATGACGGCCAACGCCATGGAAGGCGACCGCAAGCGTTGTCTCGAAGCCGGGATGGATGACTATGTCAGCAAGCCCATGCGCCCCGACGAACTGCGCGCCGCGCTCGAGCGCGCCGAGGTGCTCGACCCCTCGCCGCCGGAATCCTGAGTCCCGTGTGCAGCCCAGCGTCGACAACCACGAATCGCCCTGCAAACCTGCCTCCTGAATCGACCCCGCCACCCCGTTCCGGATGATGTCCTCGCCCGTCCTCGTCTCTGATCAGGAACTCGCCGCCGCCGTCGACAAGCTCCCGCCCGTCGGGTCGGTCATGCAGCGCCTTCTCGCCGTCCTGCAGGATGCGGACAGCGGCATCGACGACGTCGCCGCCCTCGTGCGCATCGACACCGCGCTCGCCACGCAGGTCCTCCGCCTCGCGAACAGCGCCTACTTCGGCCTGGTCGAGCGCGTCGCGACGGTCGAGGAGGGCATCCAGCACATCGGCCTGACCCAGGTGCAGCGCCTCGTCACCTCGCTGGGCGGCCGGCGCATTTTCGAGCGTGCCCTCGATCACTACGTCATTTCCGCGCCGCTTCTCTGGCATCATACGCTCGCGGTGGCCGTCGGCTCTGAGGTCGTCGCCTCCCGGCTCGAGGCCGACGACAGCATCGCCTACCTTGGCGGCATCCTGCACTCGATCGGCATCGTCGCGCTCGACAATGTCGCCGCCGCGCGTGGCATCGCCCCGCGCGACCCGGCCGTACCGCTGCTCGATTGGGAGCGCGAGACGTTCGGCATCGACAATGCCGCGGCGGCCGAGCGCGTGCTGCACTACTGGAAGTTTCCCGAGTCGTTGCGCCGGGCCGTGGCCGACCGCTACATCCCGCCCCCCAGCCTCGCGGCGGCGAAGTCGCCCGCCGGCGTCCTCCATCTCGCCTGCTGCCTGGCCGAACGCGCCTCGGCCGGTCTCGCACCGGAGAGCGGCCTGTTTCGCACCTCGGCCGAGGGCCTCGCGATCGCCGGCCTGACCGAGGAGCAGTTCGCCGCCCTGGAGCCGGAACTGCGCTACCAGATCTCGCGCACGCGGGCGCTCCTCCAGCTGGCCTGAACTCCGTCGATTCGACTGCGCGACGCTACCCGCTCCGTTTTCGGACACGTATCCTCCCTTCGCCTACTCCGCCCATGCTCCCGCTGACGACACACCTGCGTCCGGCCCTCGCCGCCGGATGCGTCCTGCTCCTGACCACGCTCGCGACGGCCTCCGGGCCGGAGGAGCCGGTCTTTCCCGACCGTGACAACACGGTGCGCGGCGACGCCGGGGCCGGCGTCTACCGCGTGCCCTACCATCGTCCGACCGTCGACGAAGTGCGTGCGGTCATCGAGCGCGTCTTTGCGTTCGTCGACCACGCCAGCCCGACGCGTGTGATCGACGAGACGACCGGCGCCGAGATCACCGACCGCACACGGGTGATCGAGTCGGCCATCGCCGACCGCGGTGATGGCGGCGCCTTCAACCCCTGGCAGTACACGATGGGCGTCACGCATGCCGGCATGCTTCGCGCCGCGGCTGTCACGGGCGATGCGCGCTACTCCGGGTTTGTCCGGCGGCACGTGCAGTTCATCCACGACTGGCTGCCCTATTTCCAGAAGCAGGCGGAACTCGTGGCCATCGAGCCCGGGGCCGAGCACCGCGGGCACGGCATCCGCCACAACAGCTTCCGCGGCGCCATCGCGACCGAGAGCCTCGACGACTCCGGCGCGATGGGCGCCGCCCTCATCAAGGCGCGTTTCGCCGGCGTGGGCCCGGACAACCTCGCGCTCATCGAGCACCTCGCCGACTGGGTCGCGAACAAGCAGTTCCGGCTCGAGGACGGCTGCTGGGCGCGCCGGCGGCCGCAGCCGGTCTCGCTCTGGGCCGACGACCACTACATGAGCGTGCCCTTCATGGCGCAGATGACACGCCTGTCAGGGGATCGCAAATACATCGACGACGCGGCCCGCCATGTCCTGCGCACGGCGCCGCGCCTGTTCAATGCGCGTACGCAGCTCTACACGCACGGATGGAACGCCAACCAGCCCTACAATCCGCAGTTCTACTGGGGGCGCGCCAACGGCTGGGTCGCCATGTCCATCGTCGAGCTGCTCGACGTCATGCCGGCCGACCACCCGGATCGCGCCGCCATCCTTGATCTCTTCCAGCAGCACCTGCAGGCCCTTGCCTCGCTCCAGAGTCCTCGCGGCCTCTGGCGCAACCTCCTGGACAAGGCCGACTCCTTCGAGGACTCGTCCTGCACCGCGATGTTTGTCTATGCCATCGCGCACGCGATCAACGAGGGCTGGATCAGCCCGGTGAGCTACGGCTCGGTCGCGCAGGTCGGCTGGAACGGACTGGCCATGATGGTCACGCCTGAGGGACGTATCGAGTCCACCTGCGTGGGCACGACGTTTGCGAGCGACAATGTCTACTACTACAGCCGCCCGCAGCCTTCCGACGCGAACCACTCGATCGGGCCCACGCTCATGGCCGGTGCGGAGATGATCCGCCTGCTGCAGAACCCGAAGGTCGAGATCCGCTACCAGTGGCGGACGCACCACTACATCCCGCGGTAGGCATGCCTCAGCGAGCCTGGGGTTGCGCCCAAGTTGTGCATCCCCGCCTCGCCAGCGCCCTATGAGGCGTGCACCGCCGGCTCCGCGTAGCGTTCCACGATCGCGATGAGATCGGACGCGCGGATCGGCTTGGAGATGTATCCGTCCATGCCGGCGGCGAGGCACTTGCGGTCGTCGCCCTTGATCGCGTTGGCCGTCACCGCGATGATCGGCACGTGCGCGCCGGTATGCTTCTCGGCCGCGCGGATGCTCTTGGTCGCCTTGAGCCCGTCCATCTCGGGCATGTTCACGTCCATGAGCACCAGGTCGAAGCTGCCGAACATGTAGGTTTCGACCGCGGCGTGGCCGTTGCGCGCGTGTGTCACCTCGTGGCCGCGGTGTGTGAGCAGCGCGGTCGCGACGCGCGTGTTCACCGGATCGTCCTCGGCGAGCAGGATGCGCAGCCGGCGGGCCGCGGACACGGCCGGCGCGACGGGCGCGCTGGCGGCCGGAAGGGACGACTCGACCTTGAGCGCGTGCAGGAGCGCGTCGAGCAGGCGGGTGCGCAGGATGGGCTTGCGCATGTGCAGATGCACCCCGGCGTGCTGCGCGTGGTCGATCTCCCCCGGATGGTCGGCCGGGGAGAGCATGAGCACCGCGCGGGGCGTGTCCGAGCCGTAGCGCGCCCGGGCCTGCTGGATGAAGGCCACGCCGTCGGTCGCGGGCATGAGCGCGTCGACCAGCATGAGGTCGAAACGCCGCCGGCCGAGCTCGACCATGGCCGAGGCGGCGTCGGCGGCCCCGACAGCCACCGCGCCCCAGAGGGTGAGCAGTTCCGCGGCGATGCGGCGGTTCGTGGCATTGTCATCGACCACCAGGATCGTGCGGCCGGCCATCGCCGGCGCCGTGGATCGCTGTATTTGAAGATCTGTGACGTGTTGAAACCTCGCCGTGAACGTGAAACGGCTTCCCTCGCCCGGGGTGCTGGCGACCGTCATCCGGCCGCCCATCACGCCGACCAGGTGGACCGAGATGGCGAGCCCGAGGCCCGTGCCGCCGAACTTGCGCGTCACCGAACTGTCGGCCTGGGTGAAGGGCTTGAAGATCTCAGCCTGCTTCTCCGGGGCGATGCCGACGCCGGTGTCGTGCACGGTGAACTCGAGCAGCACGCCGTCGGCGTCGTTCTCGACGATCTGCACGGCGACACCGACGTCGCCGTGGTCGGTGAACTTGAGGGCGTTGCCCAGGAGATTGATCACGATCTGGCGCAGGCGCGTGGGGTCGCCGACGATGTCGGCGGGCACGTCGGGCGGGATGTGGCAGAGGATCTCGAGTCCCTTCGCGCCGGCCTTGGGCGAGAGCAGGTCGACGGCCGCGTCGATGCACTCGCGCAGGTTGAACGGCGTCTGCTCGAGCGTGAACTTGCCGGCCTCGATCTTGGAGAAATCCAGGATGTCGTTGATGATCGCAAGCAGCGCCTCGGCCGAGCCGGCGGCGGTCTTGAGATATTCCGCCTGCAGGCCCGGCGTGGCGAGCCCCTGGGCGAGTTCGATCATCCCCATCACGCCGTTCATCGGTGTGCGGATCTCGTGGCTCATGTTGGCGAGGAACTCGCTCTTGGCGCGGTTGGCCGCCTCGGCCACCTGGCGCGCGCGCAGCAGCTCGACGTGGGTGTGGGTGCCGTGCAGCGCGGTGGCGAGCTGGCGCACGAGATCGTGGTACATTCGCCAGTGCGGGTTCTCGTAGTCGAGCGCGAGCACGCCGAACGGCGTCTCCTGGTAGGAGAGCGGGGCGACAAACCAGGCGTGAGTCCGGGCCCCGCGGGTGAGCCGCGTGAGGTCAAACGAGTCGTCTTGATGCCGCACCTCGGTGAGCAGCAACTCCGGTCCGTTGCGCTCCCAGACGACGCAGCACCCGGTGTCGTGTTCCCCGGCCGCGGCGGCCCGGCGCAGGAAGAGCACGGCGCGGCGCATCTCGATGCGGGAGAGCGCGGCCTTGAGCGTGGCGATGACGCTTTCCTCATCGGCCGCCTCGAAGGTGAGCTCGCGGAGGCCGCGCATCGCCTCGTTGAATACGCTGACGCTCTCGGAGGATCGCTCGTGCGCGTCGAACACCGCCGCGCGCAGGAGGGCCCGGGCCTGCTGCTGGGTCTCCGGGGTCAGGGGCGTGGCGTGACGCTGCGCCTCGATCTGCAGGAACTGCTGCAGGGGCGCCGGATCGAGCTGGCGTTGCTCGTGCCAGCGGATGAGTCGCGCGACCGCGGCCAGGTAGTCGGCGTCGCGGGCAGCCCGCGCCTCGGTGAGCAGGCGCGCGCCCCGCGGGTCGCGGCCGACTGCGGCCAGCCGGATCGCGGCCTCGAAGGGGGCGACCGCCCACGGCTCGGCCGGCGCGGTTTCGCGCGAGACGGGCATGGTGTCGGGCCGGGTCGTGGCGCGTGGCACGGGCTCGACCGGAAGCACGACCTCGCGCGTGGCGCGATCGCCGTCGATGCGTGCGGTGAGCAGCTTGACCGCCGCGTAGCCCTGCTCGAACGGGACGAGATCGAAGGTGGAAAGGGGTGGGGAGGCCCAGCGGGTGCGGTACTCGTTGTCGAAGCCCGTCACCTCCACGTCCTCCGGCACGCGCACCCCGAGCCGATGCAGGGCCTCGAGTGCGCCGAGCGCGCACGCATCGTTGGCGCAGACCAGGGCGGAGAACTGGCGGCCACCGCGCCAGGCGGTCTCGACGGAGATGGCACTCTGCTTCTGGTCGTATTCGCCCGGGATGAGCAGCGCGGGATCCTCCTCGATGCCGGCTTCGCGCAGCGCCTCGCGGTAGCCGGTGAAGCGCGCCTCGCCGCTGCTGTTGCCGCGCGTGCCGAGCAGGAACGCAATGCGCCGGTGTCCGCACTGGATGAGGCGACGGGTATGCTGCCGTACCGTCTCGCGATTCTCCATGAGCACGCACGGCACGTCATCGCGCTGGCGCGCGATGAAGACGACCGGGTAGCCGTCGCGATGGAGCTGCACGCCAAACTCCTGCAGGCCCTCGCCACAGTAGGCCATGATCACGCCCTTCATGGCCTCGCGGCGAAAGGCAAAGTGCCGGGTGACCCGTGCGGCATCGAGCTGGGCGTGGGCCTTGGCGGTCGGGGTCGTGTAGGCGACCAGCTGCAGGCCGAGATCGAGGGCGGCCTGCCGCGCGCCGAGCAGGAGCGGCCGGGTGAGGTGGCCCTCGGTGTGCGTGAAGAATCCGATCGTCATGGGGGCGACACGCCGGCCGGGGAGCGGGCGTGTTGGGGAATCGCCCTAGATCAATCGACCCGAGAGAGCCGGAGGTTGAGCGAGATACGCGACGCTTCGGCCGCGGTTCTTTTAGGGAAAACACCCCGGGTGCCTGTCCTCAGTCCCGCGGCCCCGCCATCGCGGAACCCGCCAGCCAGCCCGTGGTCCACGCCGCCTGGAAGTTGAACCCGCCCGTGATGCCGTCGATGTCCAGCACCTCGCCCGCGAAATACAGCCGCGGGCACACGCGGCTCTCCATCGTGCGAAAATCCACCTCGCGCAGCCGAACGCCGCCGCAAGTGACGAACTCCTCCTTGTTCATGCTCTTGCCCGTCACGGCGAGGCGCGTGGTCGTGACCTGGCCCGCGAGCTTGTCCGCCTGCGCCTTCGAGAGTCCGGCCCATGTCCCACCCGCCGGCACACCGGCCGCGGCCACGAGCCGCTCCCACAATCGAGCCGGCAGGCCGAACGGGTTGATCGAGGCAACTTGCTTGCGCGCCTGCGCCGTGCGTTGATCGGCCAGGGCGGCCGCCGCCTGGGCGGGTGCGTGTACGGCCGACCACGCGAGCTGCAGCGTGAACGTGTAGTCCATGTCATGCAGCTCGCGAGCGCCCCAGGCCGAGAGCCGCAGGATGGCGGGCCCGCTCAGCCCCCAGTGCGTGACCAGCACCGGTCCCTCCGCGCGCAGCTTCGTGCCGGGGACCTGGACGGCGGCGGCCGGTGCGGCCAGGCCCTCGAGGCCCTTGAGCAGCGGATCGTCAATGTGGACGGTGAAGAGCGAGGGCACCTGGGGCTCGATGGCATGGCCGAGTCCCTGGGCGAGGGTCGCGCCGCCCGTGCCCTTGGTGCCCCCGCAGGCAAGGAGAACGCAGTCCGCCGCCGCGCTCGCGCCGTCGCGCAGCGTGAGAGCGAAAGTCCCGTCGGCGGCGCGCGCGATCGCACTCACGCCCGTACGCGTGCGCAGGCGCACGCCGGCGGCCAGCGCCGCGTGCTGCAGGCAGTCCACGATCGTGGCCGAGTCGTCGGTGACGGGAAACATGCGGCCATCGGCCTCGGTCTTGAGCTCCACGCCGCGCGCCGCGAACCATGCGATCGTCTCGCGCGGGCCGAAGCGCGAGAACGGCCCGATCAGCTCGCGCGAGCCCCGCGGGTAGCGTTGCACGAGTTCGCGCGGTTCGAAGCAGGCGTGCGTCGCATTGCAGCGCCCGCCGCCCGAGACTCGCACCTTGGCCAGGGGATGATCGGTCGCCTCGAGGATCGTGACCTGTGCCGTCGGGTCGACCTCCGCGGCGCGAATCGCCCCGAAGAATCCCGCGGCTCCGCCGCCGATCACCGCGATGCGCCGCGTCGTGCTCATGTCGTCGGGTGGCGAGCGTGCGTCCCAGGAGCCATGAGTCGACGGAAATGCCCGGTCTACCATTCCTGCAACGCAACGGGCTGCACGCGCGTCTTTGGTTTCGCGTTCACGCGGCGCGCGCCCACCGATCTCGATCCCCGGTGGCCACGCTTCGCCGTGCTCGCCCATCTCAAAAAACCTCCCCGTCCATGTCCCGCTCCCTCGACCGTCGTGATTTCCTCAGGCACTCCGCCACGCTCGCCGCCGGCCTCTCGCTCGCCGGCCTCGCCGGCTGCGCCACCCCGCCGCGCAAGGCGGCCGTTCGCGCCACCCCGGCGCGCCCGGCGCCCGCCGATCGCGTGACGCTCGGCCTCGTCGGCTTCGGCACGATCGCCCAGGACACGATCGGCAACTTCCTCGCCGACCCGCGCGTGCAGGTCGTGGCCGTGGCCGACCCCGTGCGCGAACTCCCCAACTACGGATACAAGGGCGAGCGCACCGGCGGCCGGCTCGTCGGCCGCCGCACGGTCGAGGCCCACTACGCGCAGCAGGCCGGCGGCAAGTATCGCGGGTGCCGCGTGTATGAGGACTTTCGTGACATGTTCGATCGCGAGGACCTCGATGGCATCGTCATCAACACGCCCGACCACTGGCATTGCGCGGTCGCGGTGCACGCGGCCCGCCGCCGGCTCCACATCTATGGCCAGAAGCCGCTCGCTCTCACCGTCGGCGAGGGCCGGCGCATGGCGCAGGAGGTCGCGGCTGCCGGCATCACCTGGCAGACCGGCAGTCAGCAGCGCAGCAGCGTCTATTTCCGGACCGCGTGCGAGTTCGTGCGCAACGGCCGGTTGGGAAAACTCCAGTCCGTGCGCGTCGGCCTGCCGGGCGGCCACACCGACTGGTCGCGGCTCGCCTCCCGCACGAAGGCCGAACGCGTGCCGCGCGGGGTCGACTACGATCTCTGGCTCGGACCCGCGCCCGAGCGACCCTACATCCCCGCTCTCTTCCAGCTCAACTGGCGGCACAACTTCGCCTTCTCCGGGGGCATGATCACCGACTGGGGCGCGCATCACCTCGACATCGTGCAGTGGGCGCTCGGCATGGATGCGGGCGGTCCGGCGCGCATCGAGATCCGCAGCGCCGTGCTCCCGCCCGCCGACGCCGTCTATAACACCGTCTCGGCCTACGATTTCGACGTCGTCTACCCGAGCGGCCTGCGCGTGAACGTCTCCGACAAGCACCCGAACGGCATCCGCTTCGAAGGCGAGGACGGCCGCAGCCTCTTCGTCAACCGCGGCGGCATCGAGACCACGCCGGAGGAGCTGCGCCGCGAGCGTATCCAGGAAGGGGAGATCCGGCTCTATGAGAGCAAGCTGCACGAGCGCAACTTTGTCGACGGCATCTACACCGGGGCACCGACGATCACGCCGATCGAGGTGAGCCATCGTGCGATCAGCATCTCGCACCTCGCCAACATCGCGATCCGCCTCGGCCGCTCCACGCTCGAGTGGGATCCGGCGACCGAGCGCGTGGTCGGCGACGAGGCGGCCAACGCGCTGCTCACGCGCCCGATGCGACGCGCCTACGCGGTGTAACGTACGGTCCAGGGGCGCCGGGGCTGGGCTCGTCCGGGTCGAACGGGAAGAACTCCGCGCGCTTCCCCCGGCTGGCGTGAGGGACCAGCCTTGGCGCGATACCCCATGACCATCCGCGAACGCATCGACGCCTTCTGGTCCGGCGAGAGGCCGGACTGCATTCCCTATACGATCTACTGGAACGAGTGGCGTCACACCGCCGACGATCCGGCGTGGCACGAGCTCTACCGCCAGGGTCTGGGCGTGACGTGGTATCTCCGCTCCTTCACCTCGACGGTGCGCGATGTCGTGACGGAGGATGTCACGGTCGAGGAGGGCGGCAGCAAGTTGCGGCGCCAGGTCCGCCGCTCGCCCGCGGGCGAGATCGTCACGACCTGGGAGGACGGGTGGCGCCAGAAGTATTTCCTCGAGACGCCCGAGGACTACCGCGTGCTCACCGACATCATCGAGCGCACGACGGTCGTGCCCGCCTACGAGGACTATCGGGCCAAGGCCGAGGCACTTCCACCCTGGGGCATCGCCATCCCCGAGCTCTGGCGCACGCCGCTGCAGCAGATCCAGGTGGATTTCGCCGGCCTCGAGAATTTCAGCTACCACCTGATCGAGTACGAGGAGGAGGTGCGCGCGCTGTATGACGCGCTCCTGCGTCAATTCCGCCGCATCACCGAGATCGTCGCCGCCGGTCCGGGGCGGTACGTCTCCAACCTCGAGAACTTCATGGCCAATACGCTCGGCCCTGATCGGTTTCGCGAGTTCATCGTCCCGGTCTACGAGGAGTGTTTCCCGGTCCTGCACGCCGCCGGCAAGCTCGTGGGCTGCCACTACGACGGCCAGCTCGCGGTGTGCCGCGACCTGATCGCGCGCGCGCCGATCGACCTGATCGAGTCGCTGACTCCTCCGCCCGAGGGCGACCTTACGCTCGCGCAGGCCCGCGCCGCCTGGCCCGACAAGCTCTTCTGGTCCAACCTCAACGTGAGCTGCTACGAGCTGCCGCCCGCCGAGCTGCGCGAGCTCGTGCTGCAACGCGTCGCCGAGGCGGCTCCCGACGGCCGGCGCCTCGCCTTCGAGGTCTCCGAGCAGTACCCGGCCAACTGGAAGCAGTCCATGCCCGTCGTGCTGGCGGCCCTACAAGAGACAAGACGCTAGATTCTGCCGAAGCAGGCTGGTGAGGTCGGACGGGCTCTCCGAGCCCGCCGAGCCAGTCGCTCGATGCGCGCGTTTCGCCATGAGGAGCGCTCACCCAAACTCGCCGAGATGGTTGCCGTAGGTGAGGGCGAGCACGGCGCCCACGAGGATCACGTGTGCCGCGGCGATCGTCGTGTGCCTGACCGAGCCTGTAGAAAAAGGACCGCCCGTACCAGAACAGCCGATGACGATCGCCATCGCCCAGTTGAGCGGCAGGCTGGCCTTCCCTTCGCCGGCCGGCAGGTCGATCGCCTCACCGAGCGTGCGGTGCCGCGCGTGGATTCCCAGGCAGCAGATCGCCGTCGTGAGAAACGCGCCGGTGTCTGAGAAGATGCTGACACCGTTTCCGCGCGCCACGCCGGCGCCGTGCGCGGAGGCGACCTCGGCGATCGGGTTGTCGCCCCGGGTGGAGAGCTTGTGCATGGTCTCGACGAAACCGGTGCGCACGACGACCTCGTCTTGCGTCTCCGTGAGCGTGCCGAACGACCGGATCCAGGGATCCATGCTCGGAACGGTGACGATCCAATCGAGATCGCAGCCAGAGCGCGGATTCGCTTCGGACGGCAGCCCGAGTTCGCGGCGCCAGCGCTCGGTGAAGCCGTTTCAGAAGAAGTCGCTGACCGACACACGGTCGGGCTCCTCGTGACGGAGCGCCTTGTTCAGGCGCTCGAGTCTGCGGAGAGTTTCTTCCTTTCGCCGGTGGGAGCGGCGGCGGCAGGCGTTCCGGTGGTATCGAACATGCCCATGCCGCGGGCGTTTGCCTCGGATCGTCCTCGGTGCGACGAGCCAAAGACGCGTCGATCCACCGCGCATCCAGCGGCCGCATGAAGTTGGCTCAGGGCGTCGAGGGGCGGCGGATGAAACAAAAACGCGCGCCCGGCTCGCGGGCGCGCGTGGACGAGTGCGGATCGGTCGGCCGGTGGTGGTTCAGGCGGCCTTGATCAAGCTGGCCGGGTCAAGGATGAGCGCGATGCTGCCGTCGCCGAGGATGGCGCCGCCGGAGATGCCCGGGATGTTGCGCATCGTGCTGCCGAGGCTCTTCACCACGACCTCCTGCTTGCTCACCATCTCGTCGACGAACAGCCCGCAGGGCCGGCCGGCGTTTTCGAGGATCACGACCGTGCCGTCCACGAGGTTGGTCACATCGCTCTCGATCGCGAGGCGGCGGTGCAGGCGCACGACCGGGATGGTCTTGCCGCGCACCACGATGACTTCGCTGCGACCCTGGATCGTCGCAAGCATGTCGGCCTGCGGGCGCAGGGCGACCTGCACGCTCGTGGTCGGGAGGATGAAACGATCCTGGCCGACGCGGACGATCAGGCCGTCGATGATCGCCATCGTCAGCGGCAGCATGATGCGAAACGTCGAGCCCTTCCCGAGTTCGGAGTGGATCTCGACCGAGCCGCGCAGGCGCTCGATGTTGCGCTTCACCACGTCCATGCCGACGCCGCGGCCGGAGATGTCGGTGATCTTCTCCGCGGTGGAGAAGCCGGGCAGGAAGATGAGCTTGAAGATCTCCTCGTCAGTGAGGCGCTGGTTCGGGTTCACCAGGCCCTTCTCGACCGCCTTCTTGAAGACCTTCTCGGGATTGATGCCGCGGCCGTCGTCCTTGAGTTCGACCACGATGTTTCCGCCCTGGTGATACGCGGAGAGGCGGATGTGGCCGGTATCGGACTTGCCGGCGGCGACGCGCTCGGCCGGTGGCTCGAGACCGTGGTCGAGGCCGTTGCGGATCATGTGCACGAGCGGATCACCGAGTTCCTCGACCATATTGCGGTCGAGCTCGGTGTCCTCGCCGTGCATCTCGAAGGAGACCTGCTTGCCGGCGGTCACGGCGAGGTCGCGCACGAGGCGAGCCATCTTCTGGAACGTCGGCTTGATCGGGATCATGCGCAGCGACATGGCCGTGTGCTGCAGCTCCTTGGAGATGCGTGCGAGGTGGCCGACCGTGCGGTGGAGGGTGCCGGAGCCGTTGCCGGCCTCGCGCGCGCCCTCGACGAGTTGACTCTGGGCGATGACCAGCTCGCCGACGAGATCCATGAGGCTGTCGAGCTTGCCGGTCTGCACGCGGATCGTGTTCGACTCCTGCCGCGAGGCGGCGGTGGCGCCGGCGGAGTTGCCGGTCTGGGGCGCGGGCGCGGCAACCTTGGTCGGAGCCTCGGGCGCGGGGACGACGGCGGCCTCGGTGGTGGCCACCGGAGCCGGAGCGCTCGGCGTGGCCACCGGCGCGACGGGCGCCTCGGCGGCGGCGGGACTGGCCGCGGCCGTCTCGCGCTTGGCGACGGCGCGCACGCGCACGATCAGCTGGCTGACGGGAATCGCGGTGTCGGGCTGGCGATTGGCGTGGATGACGTCGCCGACCTGCGCGACGAGTTTCTCGATCAAGTCGCGGCCGGCGAGCACCACGTCGGTGATACCCTGGTGGAATTCCAGCTTGTCGGTGCGGACATCGTCGAGCACGGACTCGATCTCGTGCGCGAGCCGGTTGATCGGCTTGAGATGGAGGAAGCCGGCCACGCCCTTGAGCGTGTGGAAGGAGCGGAAGACCGAGTTGATCGCGTCGCGATTGCCCGGGTCGCCCTCGAGCTGGAGCACGGCGGCCTCGATCTGGCCGAGATGGTCGACGGCCTCGATGTGGAATTCACCGAGCAGCTCGGCGTTCTCGCTCAGATCGATCGTCTGGATACGGTCGAGTTCGAGCAGTTCCGGAGGGATGGTGCCGACGGGTTGGGGAGCCGGAGTCTCGGCCCTGGGATTCGAAGGCTTCGCCGAGGGCGCGGCGACGGCGGCTGCGTCAGCTGCGGCGGCGGCCTCGGCATCGGCCACATACTGGTCGAACGGCTTGCACTTCTCGCCGGTCTCCGTGGCGGCGTGGAGCGCCTCGCACCAGCAGTTGAACGCGGTGAGCCGGTTGATCGTCGCCGTCTCCCAGGGTTTGCCTTGATCGAGATGTTCGCCCAGCAACGCCTGCATGGCCTTGGCGGCCTTCATCACCTCGTCGCACGAATCGATCTGGTCCATCAGTTCGCCGAGCAGGCTGTAGGCGGGAATCAAGCCTTCGTCCTTGCCGGCTTCGGCGAAGACGAGCTCGGCGGCGATCTTGCCGCTGAACTCCTCAAGGGCGGTGACTTGGTGCGGGTCGAGTTTCATGGGAATGCGTGGGCAGGTGGGGCTGACGTTAGCGACGGTGGGTCACTCGCGTGCCACGGCGGCTATGGCGCTGTGCAGGCGGGCGGTGCTGTTGACGACGAGCAGTTCGATGTCGTGGGGCTCGAGGCGGGCGAGCTGGCGCACCTCGTCGTCGATCGAGATGGCCCAGACATCGCGGCCGTGGTTGCAGCCGAGCGCGCCGGCGGCCCAGTTCGCGATGAGCAGCGCGGCCGCGAGGAACTTCGGCTCGGGACAATCCTTCGGGCGGTACTGGTAGCGCACCGCGTTGTGGATGTCGGCGGGGAACTTCCAGTGTTCGAGCAGGGCGCCGCCGACCTCGGCGTGGTCGAAGCCGAGCACCGTGCGCTCGGCGTCGATGAGCGTCATCTGCTCGGCCTCGATGAGCGTGAAGACCTTCTCGTACTTGTCGGCGCAGCGCTCGTGCAGCACGAGCTTGCCGATGTCGTGGAGCAGGCCGGTGGTGTAGGCCACGCCCGACTCCATGTCGATGCGCTGGCCGAGTTCGTCGGCCACGATGGCGCAGGCGAGGCTGTGCTCGAAGAGTTCGCCCGCGGCGATGCCCATCGAGTCGATCGCGCCGCCGAACATCTTGCCGGCGGGCACGCGTGCGGCCATGCGGTAGACCTCGAGGTAACCGAGCCGGGCGACGGCCTCGTCGAGCGAGGACACCGGCGTGGACGAGGAGAAGTAGGCTGTATTCGACGTGCGGATGATCTCGGCGGTGAGCGCGGCGTCCATCTGCAGCACCTCGAGCACGCGGTCGCTGTCGGCATCGGGATCGCGCACGACCTCGAGCAGGCGCACCAGCACCCGGGGCGCGGGGGGCAGGGACTTGACGGAAGAGACGAGCTCCTGGAGGTTCATCGCAGCTGGATGGTTCGTGTCTCGACGGGAGACTTCATCGTGAGCTCGCCGGTCCCGATATTGAGGTGAAGCGTGCGGTTGTTGATCCCGCCGACGTCGGCGGCGACCACGGTGAGGCCGAGGCGCTGCACGAACACGCGGGCGGCGGCGATGTTGCGCTCGCCGATCTTGAAGGCATCGGTGCCGCTGATCACGCCGGCGCCGCCGGCGATGTAGCACTTGGCGCGATTGGCCGCGCCCTTGAGGCCGAGGAACGCCTTCATCATGTGCGGGAATCCCGTGTCGGCGAACATCGCGGGCTGCTTCGCGGCCTTTTCGGGCGAGATGGTTGAGTCGGGCAGCATGAAGTGGAGCAGGGCGCTGGCCTTGGTGGCGGAGTCGTGCATCACGACACCGATGCACGAGCCGAGCGCGAAGGTGCTGAGGATGATGCTGCTGTTGTTGCCCGCGGCCATGTCGCCTACACCGACCACAACCCGCTGGGTGAAAAACGCGCCAACTGTGGGAGAACCGGCCATACGGGGGAAGCCGCCGGGTGGGAAGCGGGGACGGTGGTTCGGCGCGTCCCGCGCGGCCTGGCGGCGGCTGGCTTAGGCGGCGTCTTCTCCGAGGACCACGCGTTCGATCGCGAGCAGCGTGATGACGGTGTTCTTGGTCTTGGCCAGGCCGAGGATGCACTCGCCGGCGGCGTGCGTGCCGACTTCCGGGGCGTCCTCGATCTCAGCCGTGTTGATGTTGAGCACCTCCTCGACATTGTCGACGACCAGTCCGGTGAGGGCGTTGCTGCCGTCGTTGCGGACGAGGTTCACCACGACAATGCAGGTATTGTCGTCGGCATCCTTGGCCACGAGGTCGAATCGTAGCCGCAGATCCATGACAGGGATGATCTTGCCGCGCAGGTTGATCACGCCCTTCACGTGCGGCGGCATCTGTGGCACGGGCGTGATCTTCTGCATGCGGATGATCTCGCGGATCTTCATCACCTCCACGCCGTAGTGTTCATTATCCAGCACGAACGTGAGGAATTTCTGGAGCGCGCGGCGTTCGGTGGCGGTGACGTTTTCGGTGGCGGTGGGTTGCATCGGGAGTAGACCGGAGATGGCGGTGAAGATGGACAGTTAGGTATCGGCAACGCCTCGCGTTGCTGAAAAGGAATGGTGAGCAGTCTTGCGCAGGATCAGCGGGTGACTCTCTCCGGGGCGGACGCGGGTTCCGCGAGCGCCTGGGCGAGGAGGTGGGGAATCTGCAAAAGCGGGGCGATCTTGGCCGCGGCGCCGAGCTCGACCGCCGCCTTGGGCATGCCGTAGACGACGCAGGTGGCTTCGTCCTGGGCGACGGTGAACGCACCGGCCTCGCGCAGCTTGAGCATGCCGTCGGCGCCGTCGCGGCCCATGCCGGTGAGCAGGCCGACCACGGCGTGGTGCCCGGCGGCCTCGACCGCGGATTTGAAAAGGATGTCAACGGCCGGGCGCTGGTGCCAGACGGGCGGACCCTGGCGCAGGCCGACCTCGTAGTGCGCGCCGGCCCAGCGCAATGTCATGTGGTAGTCGCCGGGGGCGATGAGGGCCAGGCCGGTGCGCAGTGTGTCGCCGTGCACGGCCTCGCGGACCTCCATCTTGCAGGTCTTGTTCATGCGCTCGGCGAACGCGCGGGAGAACCCCGCGGGGATGTGCTGGACGATCGCGATCGGCGGGCAGTTGCTCGGCAGGCGGATGAGCACCTCGCGCAGCGCCTCGGTGCCGCCGGTGGAGGCGCCGAGCAGGATGATCTGCTTGGGATGCAGGCGGTTCTTGATCACCGCCGGCGCATCCGAGGATCCGATACGCGGAGCCGGGCCGGCCTGGCCGGGCAGGCGCACGCGGCAGCCGACCGCCATCTTCACGCGCTCGGCCAGCTGGCGGCCGAGCAGCGCGGTGGAGTTGGAGCCGTAGGGCTTGGCCAGCACGTCGACCGCGCCGCACTGCAGGGCCTCGAGGGCGAGTTCCGAGCCCTTCTGCGTGAGCGAACTCATGACCACGACGGGCATGGGCCGCTTCTGCATCAGGATCCGCAGGAACGTGAGCCCGTCCATGCGCGGCATCTCCAGGTCGAGCGTCATGACGTCGGGCTGCAGCTCGAGGATGCGGTCGCGCGCCTCGTACGGATCGGCCGCGCCCGCGACCACCTCGATGTCGGGATCGTCGACGAGCGAACGCGTCACGAGCATCCGCACCGTCGGCGAGTCGTCGACCACGAGCAGGCGGATCTTGCGGCCGGCCACCGGGTTGGGGACGGGCGTGTTCATTCGGGTTTTCGATAGATGGCCGGACGCACGTTCTTCAGCTGGTTCTTCACGCCGGTCAGGCTCTCGGCGTGCCCGATGAGCAGGTAGCCGCCGGGCGCGAGGATGCGCGTGAGGCGGTCGACGAGTTCCTCCTGTGTCGGACGATCGAAGTAGATCATCACGTTGCGGCAGAAAATGAGGTGGAACGGCTTGGTGAACGGGTAGGCCGCGCCGAGGAGATTGAGATGGTGGAAGCGGTAGTGCGCGCGCAGTTCCGGGCGCACTTGGAAGAGCGACTCGCCGGGCTTGGTCGAGGCCTGCGTGAAGTAGCGGCGCACCCAGTCGGGCGGGACCTGTTGCAGACGGGAGGCGTCGTAGGTCGCGTTCTTCGCCGTTTGCAGCACACGCGTGGAGATGTCCGAGCAGTCGCAGGTCCAGCGCATCTTCGGCGGTTCGCCCAGGGCGTTGGCCATGACCAAGCCCGCGCTGTAGGCCTCCTCGCCGGTCGAGGAGGCGGCGCTCCACATGCGGAATTCGTTTTCCCGATACGCGCCCTGCACCGCGGCCGGGAGGATCTCGCGTGAGAGAAAGCGGAAGTGGTCGATCTCGCGCATGAACGACGTGTGATTCGTCGAGATCGCGTCGATCAGGTGCATGCGCTCCTCGTCGCCGGCGGGCGTGCGGATGAACGCGATGTAGGCGGCGTAGGTCGGCAGGCCGGTGGCGCGCAGGCGCTTGACCAGGCGGGCGTTGACCAACTCGCGCTTGTTCTCGCCGAGGTTGATCCGGCTGCGCTGGTAGACGAGGTCGCGGATGAAGCCGTAGTCCTTGTCGCTGATGCCCTTCTCGGCCGGTTCGGCCGGAGGAGCGGGATGTCGGTGACGGTGGAGAAGCGAAAAGGCCATGTGGGGAGAGCGCGTGCGAGGTGCCAGGCGCAAACGGCGTCCGGCACCTTCCGTTTATCGTGGACCGCGCGGTCCGACTTTAGGTCATTCGCCAGATTCACCCCGCGGGGAGGTGCGCGAATCTACTCAGTGCCTTGTTCGCTTCGGGGCCCGTTCGCGGGCCTTGATCCTGAGGGCGGCTGGATTTGCCGGCCCAGAGGGCTTGGGAAAAAAATGCCGGTCTGGCCGAGCGACCAGGATAGGCCGGCACGCGTAAAATTCTCTACGCGTTGACCATCAATATCCTGTGATGCCTTTGCCCGCCCCGGGCACATGCCCTGCTATCGCGAGCGGCATGATCGATCAACTGCTGGGGCACCAGAACTACCAGCTCGCCAAGCATCTGCTCGACGCCGCGTCGCTGCGCCACGAGGCGCTGGCGACCAACATCGCCAACCTCGAAACCCCCGGCTTCAAGCGCCTCGATCTCAGTCCCGACTTCGCCCTCCAGCTCGAAAAAGTTGCCGCCGCCGGCCCGGCCTCCGCCGAACCGCTCCGACTCACACCCACCGTTGTCCAGGACCTCAATGCCCGCGCCGTCCGTCCCGACGGCAACAGCGTGGAACTCGATCGCGAACTCATCGAGCTGAGCCGCAACACCCTCGAGTACGATTTCCTTTCCCAGTTTGCCAGCGACTCGATCAAGCGACTGCGCACCGCGATCACCGGTCGCGTGCAGTGATCCGCACCCAGTCCCCTGAGCGTTCCCCAGCCGCATGAACATCCTTCCCGCCATCTCCGTCACCTCCGACGCACTCGCGGCCGAGAAGACCCGGCTCGACGTGATCGGCCAGAACATCGCCAACGCCAACACGACCCGCGGCCCGGACGGCCTGCCCTACCAGCGCAAGATGGTGACGTTCGAGACGCAACTGCATGCCGTCACCGGCGCCGGCGCGGACGACCTCTCGACGCGCACGGGCGTGCGCGTGGCCAGTATCCAGTCGGACCGCACGCCTGGAGCCTCGATCTTCAACCCCGGCCACCCCCACGCCGACGAGAACGGCCTCGTCCACATGCCCAACGTCAATCTCCAGACCGAGATGGTCGACCTCATCACCGCCTCGCGCTCCTACGAGGCCAACCTCTCGGTCGTGCGCACGGCCCGCCAGATGGCCCAGCGCGCCATGGCGATCGGTCGCTGAGCCCGCGCCGCCCCCGCCTCTCACCACCACCGCACTGACCCGCTCCATCCGCCTCCATGATCGACCCTGTATCCACGCAGATCATGCCGCAGAGCCTCCTGCGCGCGACCGACCTCGATGCGCCGCAGCGCCTCGCTCCGGGACGCGGCATCGCGCCGGACAGCGCCGGCTCGGTCGACGGGATGAAGAAGGCCGGCTCCTTCTCCGAACTCGTTGGCGGCCTGGTCCGCGAGGTCGACGCGAAGGGCAAGGTCGCCGAGACCGAGGTCCGCCGCCTCATGCTCGGCGAGACCGACAACATTCACCAATCCATGATCGCGATGCAGGAGTCCGGACTCGCCTTCTCCCTGCTCGTGGAGGTCCGCAACAAGCTCGTCGACTCCTACCAGGAGCTCATGCGCATGGCGGTCTGACCCCCTTTCCCGCTTCCAGCCCTCCCACTTCCCCTAGACGATGCGCATCCTCGCCCAGCTCCTCGAGCTCTGGAAACAACTTGGGATCAATCAGAAGATCTCGCTGGTCCTCGCGACCCTCGTGGTCGTCGCAGCCATGGCCGGCATGCTCGTGTGGTCCTCGCGCCCCGACATGCAGCTGCTCTATGGCCGCCTCGATCCGAAGGATGCGGGCGACATCGTGGCCGCGCTCGACGCGCAGGGCATCCCGTATCAGCTCACCGGAGGCGGCACGACGATCCACGTGCCGCGCGAGCAGGTCTACAAGGTTCGCATGGACCTCGCCTCCCGCGGCATGCCCTCGGGCGGCTCGGTCGGTTTCGAGATCTTCGACCGCGGCAACTTCGGCATCTCCGATTTCGTGCAGCGCACGAACTACCTGCGCGCGATCCAGGGCGAACTCGGCCGCACCATCTCCCAGCTTGATGGCGTGCGCGCCGCGCGCGTCATGGTCGTGATGCCGGAAAACCGCCTGCTCGTGACCGACGCGGGCCGTCGCTCCACCGCCTCCGTCCTCGTCGACACCGGCGGCAACCGCCTCGCCACCGAGGCCGTGAATTCCATCCGCTCCCTCGTCGCCAACGCCGTCGAGGGCCTGAAGATCGACGATGTCGTCGTGGTCGACAACCGCGGCAACGTGCTGAGCGAGGAGCTGCGCAGCGATTCGCCCGCCGCCGGCCTCACCGCCGGCCAGATCCGCGCCCGCAAGGGCCTCGAGGACTACTTCGGTCGCAAGGTCGAGAGCATGCTCTCCTCCGTGCTCGGGCCGGGCAACGCCGTCGTGCGCGTCTCCGTCGACGTCGACACCACGGCCTCCACGGTGGTCGAGGAGCGCTACGACCCCGAGAGCCAGGTGTTGCGCAGCTCCACGGTGACCGAGGACAGCAACGTTTCCTCCGAGACGCGCGACACGCGTGTGGTCGGCGCCACGGCCAACACGCCGACGGCCCAGGGCACGGCCCCGGGAGCCGAAGGTGCCGGCGCCGGACCGACGACCAGCTCGCAGCAGAAACGCACGTCCAAGACCGAGGCCTACGAGATCGCCCGCTCGACGATCAACACGGTGAAAAATCCTGGTGAGATCCGACGCATCTCCGCCGCCGTGTTCGTCGCGATGCGCGCGACCGGCTCGGGCGACGCGCGCCAGACGCAGCCGAGGACCGCCGATGAGATGGAGAATCTCCGCCGCATGGTCGTGACCGCCCTCGGCGTGCCGGCGAGCGGCGCCCAGCCCGCCGACCAGGCCGTGACGATCCAGGAGGTCGACTTCGCGCCGGATCCCTTCGCCGACCAGACCGTCGAGATGGCCAAGGATGCGAAGATGCGCAACTGGTTCGACATCGGTCGCAACGCCCTCGCCATCGTCGTGGCCATCGGCGCGCTGCTCTACTTCGTGCGCCTGTTGAAAAACAGCAAGGCGGAGGCAATTTCCCTCGAGGTCTACAACCCCGCCGGCGCTGGCGCGGGCCCACGCAAGATCGACCTGGAGGGCGGCTCCGTCACGCCCGAGCTGCTCAACGAGCTGATCAAGCAGAAGCCCGACAACGTCGGCATCACGCTCAAGCAATGGATGTCCGCCGAGCAGAAGTGATTTTCCCGATACACCCCTGACATCCCGCCATGGCCACCGCGATATACGATGATCTCTCGAAGAGGCAGAAGCTCGCCATCTTCCTGATCGTGCTCGGACCCGAGACGGCGGCCGAGGTGCTGCGCCAGTTCGAGGACGCCGAGATCGAGGCGATCTGCAAGGAGATGACCAACTTCCAGGTCATCGACCAGAACATGCAGGCCCAGACGATCCGCGAGTTCGCCGACGTGCTCGGCGCCAGCGCGAGCGCCGTCTCCGGCGGCGCCGGGTTCGCCCGCCGCACGCTCGAGCTGGCCAAGGGCGATTCCAAGGCCGCCTCCATCCTCGACCGCATCTCACCCGGCGGCCACTCCGCCGACGGCATCAAGGAGATCGAGCTGATGGAGCCGCGTCAGATCTACAACCTGCTCAAGCACGAGCAGCCGCAGACCGTCGCGTTCATCCTCTCCTATCTCGAGCCGCCGAAGTCCGCCCAGATCCTCGCGCTCTTCCCGCCCGCACCACGCGAGGAGGTGGTCGAGCGCCTCAGCACGCTGAGCAGCACTTCGATCGAGCTGGTCAACAAGGTGGCCCGCGCGCTCACGCAGAACGTGCAGCAGACAAAGGTCACGATGCACTCCTCCGGCGGCGTGCGCGTCGCGGCCGAGATCCTCAACACGCTCGACCGTGAGACCAGCAAGCAGATCCTCGGGCAACTCGAGCAGAAGGACCCCGAGCTCGGCGCCGCCATCCGCAAGAAGATGTTCGGTTTCGCCGACATGGTCCGCCTCGAGCAGAAGGACCTCCAACGCATCATGCGCGAGGTCGACACGAACGATCTCGTCCTCGCCCTCAAGCCCGCCACGCCGCTCCTGCGCGACGCGATCTTCGGGTCGCTCTCGAAGCGCGCGGCCGACACCCTCAAGGAGGAGCTCGAGATGCTCGGCTCCGTCCGCCTCAAGGACATCGAGGCCGCCCAGGACCGCATCATCGCCGTGGTCCGCCGCCTCGAGGAGCAGGAGGAGATTTCCTTGGAGAAGGGAGGTTCGGGTGGCGTCTGAGGTCATCCAGGTCTTCCAGCCGCTCCTGGCCGTGCGCATCGAGCGCGACAGCCCGCCGGCACCCACGCCCGCGCAAGTCGAGGAGCGCGAGCGCGCCGCGTATCAGAAGGGATACGACGCCGCGTCCGCGCTGATCAACCAGCAGCTCCTCGAGCAGCGCTCCGACGCCAACCACATGCGCGAGCACCTCTTCCGCGCGCTCGAGCAGGCCGCGGCCCAGGCCGCCGCCGAGGTGCGCAGCGTGCTCCCCTACCTGACCATCCAGGCCCTGCGCCGCGTCATCGCCCGCGTCGAGGTCACGCGTGAGATGGTCGAGGGCGTGGTCAACGAGTTGCTCACCGAGATCGGCCCCGACGTGGGACCCGTCGAGTTGCGCCTGCATCCCGACGACCTCAAGCTCGTGCACGATCTCGAGTCGAATCTCGCCGGCCTCCATCCCGGCCTGCGCTTGGTCGCCGACGAATCGCTCACGCGGGGCGATGCCCAGGCCTCGACGCGCTTCGGCAAGGTCGATGCCCGTCTCGAGAACAAGCTCGCCCGCATCGGCGCGGCCCTCGCCGGCCACTGAGCGACCCGACGATGATCGACAATCCTCCAGACTGGATCGCCGAATTCACGCGCCGCCTCGACACCGGCACGACGCTGGAGCGCATCGGCCGCGTCGCCCAGGTGACGGGTCTGCTCATCGAGTCCGACGGCCCGCACGTGCGCCTCGGCGACGTGTGCGAGATCCGCTCGCCGCGCCACGGCATGAGCGTGTTCGCCGAGGTGGTCGGTTTCCGCGAGCACCGCGTGCTCTTCATGCCGCTGGGCGAGATGGACGGCATCCACCCCGGCTGCGAGGTGCGCGTCGGCGCCCAGCTCAACACCGTGCCCGAGGGCGACGCGCTCCTCGGCCGCGTGCTCGACGGTCTCGGCCGCCCCATCGACGACCGCGGCCCGCTCGGCGCGCAGAAGAGCAACGCCCTGCGCCGCCAGCCGCCGAATCCGCTCCTGCGCCGCCGTATCGACGCCCCGCTCGAGACGGGCGTGCGTGCGATCGACGCGTTCTGTCCGGTCGGTCGCGGCCAGCGCCTCGGTATCTTCGCCGGTTCCGGCGTCGGCAAGTCCACGCTGCTCGGCATGCTCGCGCGCGGCGCGTCGGCCGACGTCAATGTCATCGCGCTCGTCGGCGAGCGCGGTCGCGAGTTGCGCGAGTTCATCGAGAAGGACCTCGGGCCCGAGGGCCTGGCGAGGTCCGTTGTCGTCGTCGCCACGTCCGACCAGTCCGCGCCGGTCCGCCTGCGTGCGGCCTACCTCGCCACGGCCATCGCCGAGAGTTTCCGCGACCGGGGCGCCAGCGTGCTTTTCCTGCTCGATTCCGTCACCCGCTTCGCCATGGCGCAGCGCGAGATCGGCCTCGCCGTGGGCGAGCCGCCGACCAGCCGCGGCTACACGCCGTCGGTCTTTTCGGTGCTGCCGCGCCTGCTCGAGCGTACCGGTACCTCGGAGACGGGCTCGATCACGGCCTTCTACACCGTGCTCGTCGAGGGCGACGACTTCAACGAGCCCATCGCCGACAGCGTGCGCGGCATCCTCGACGGCCACATCGTGCTCAACCGCGCGCTTGCCACGGCCAACCATTTCCCGGCCATCGACGTGCTCGAGAGCGTCAGCCGCCTCAGCCAGGATGTCTGCACCCCGCAGGAGTGGACGACGATGAGCGAGGCGCGCGACCTGCTCGCCATCTATCGCAAGAACGAGGACCTCATCAACCTCGGCGCCTACAACAAGGGCGTGAACGCGCGCATCGACCGCTCGATCGAGCTGCACGACCGCATCAACGCGTTCCTCAAGCAGCGGCCCACCGAGCTGAGCCCGCGCAAGGACTGCTTCACCCGGCTCGCGGAGGTGCTCAAGTGAAACGCTTCCGCTTCCGCCTCGATCCCGTCCTCACCGTGCGCAACTGGGAGGAGGAGCGCGCCAAGACCGCCTACGGGCAGGCGCTCCAGCAGGAGCGCCGCATCGCCGGCGAGCTGCGCGCAGTGGAGGTGCGCATCGAGGCCGGCGTGGCCGAGTGGCGCGCGCTCAGCGCGCGCCCGACGCACCCTTCCGACCGCACCATGCGCTGGCAGCACCTGCTCTCCCTCGAGCGCGAGCGCACCGACGTGGCCGGCAAGCTCGCCTCCGCCCGCCGCATCCGCGAGCAGAAGATGAAGGGGCTCGTCGACGCCCACCGCCGTGTCCGCGTCCTGGAGACGCTGCGCGACAAGCAGAGCCAGGCCCACACCGCCGAGCAGCGCCGCCGCGAGGAGCGCGAGATCGACGACATCGTCAACGCCCGCTTTCAGCCCGACCTCTGACCATGCAAAAGCTCCTCCGCAACCCGTGGCTCATCGCCATGATCGCCATCGTCCTCGGCGTCGGCACGCAGGCGTTTGTCCTCATGCGCATGGCCCACCCGCCGGAGCCCGCGGTCGACCCGCACGCCGCGCCCGAGCCGCCCAAGTTCGTGGACTGGAGTTTCATCACCCCGGAGATCGAGGCGATGCGCACGGAGCTCAAGGACCGTCTCGCCGCGCTCGACGCGCGCGAGAGCGAGCTGCGCGACTATGAGCTGCGGCTGAAGGCCGAGCGCGCCGAGATCGAGAAGATCAAGCGCGAGGTCGACCGGATGCGCGCCGCAGTCGAGAACACCATCACGTCGGTCGAGACGGTCGAGCAGAAGAACCTCAAGACGCTCGCCACGACCTATTCCACGATGACCCCGACCGCCGTCCTCGCGATCTTCCGCGAGATGGACGACGACACGGTCACCAAGATCCTTTCGTACATGAAACCGGACCCGGTCGGCCAGATCCTCGAGGAGATGGCCCGGACCAAGGAGGGCGAGGGCACACTCGCGGGACGGGCTGCGGTCATATCAAACAAGCTCCGGCTGCTACACCAGGTGCGAGCCGGCACGAGTTCCTCCCCCTAGCGTGACCTCCACGACTTCCGCCTTCATCCCCGCCGCCACGCGCGCGGGCACAGCCGCTTATTCTCCCGACACGGCCGCCTCGCTCTCGGCCGCCGAGTCGTCCGACACACGCAGCTTCGAGGAGCTTTGCTCCGAGCACGACGCGCGCGGCGATGCCGATGCTGCGGACGTCCACCACGAGAACGAATTGGGAGCTGAGGCCGCCGGCGAGCACCGCGCCGACCAGGAGCCGAAGCCCGCCGACGAGGCGTGTGATCACGACGACGATGAGGAGACCGAAGAAGCCGAGCGCCGTGCTGCGTCCGTCGTGCTGGAGTCGCCCTCCATCATCCAGACCCTTCTCGCGAGCCTGCGCACGACGCCTGCACCCGGTACAGCCGGCTCGGCAGAAAATGCCGGCAGCACCGCAACAGGCGAAACTCCAGCGACTTCCGTGCGTAATGATGGGCGCCAGGCCTCCGCGGGTGCCGAGATCGCCGCCGCGACGACCGCCCATGCGGCCCGGCAGCGCGGGCGCGCGACCCATGCGGCTGAGCAGACAGGAGCTTCCGATTCCGCCACCGGTCGGCGCGCTGCCGCACCCACGGCAACGCCGGGCGCCGGAGCGACTCCCGCCTCGGGCGAGGTGGCGGCTGCCACGCCGGCCTCTGTCACGGCCAAGTCCGGGAATGCCGCTGGGGACGAGACGGCGGTCCAACCGGCGATCGCCCGGTTGATTCAGGCCAAAGGCCAGGCGGAAAAATCTGCCGCCCAGGCGACTGCCGCGCAGACCGCGCAAAACGCCTCCGGACAAAATAAGTTTTTAGTCGCTGATGAACAGTTTGTTGCGACGTCATCACGCTCGGCTGGCACGCGCAGCGCTATTCCCGCGGCCACCATGAGTTCGTCCACGCACACCGCCGCCCGCCACGCCGAGAGCCCGGTCCTCGCGACCGCATCGTCGACGACGGCAGGGCAGGGGGCTTGGACGGAGACAGTTTCGGTTGATTGGAAGGGTTGGACCAACGGCGGCGGGGAGCGTAGCTCCACCGCCGCCCAATTTTCCCAGTTGGGTGACAAGCTCAACCATCTCGGCATCGCCGCCACCCCGGCGAATGCCACGGTCGCGCGCACGGCCACCCCGGCCGTGCAGGTCGCCGCGCCGGTCGCTCCGACCGTCCCGGCCGACGCGGCCGAGGCCCTCGCTCCGATCCATTCGGCCATCGAGCGCCTCGTCCTGCACGGCCGCGACCAGCTCGCTCTCACCGTGCGCTTCGAGCAGGGCGGCTCGCTCTCGATCAAGCTCGCGATGAGCCAGGGCGAGATCGCCACGCAGATCCAGACCGACGTCCCCGGCCTCGAGGCCGCACTCAAGTCCGCCTGGGGCGACCTCGCGCAGGACTGGAACAGCCGCGGCTGGAAACTCGGCCAGCCCGAGTTCGCCGCCAGCACGCCGACGTATCATCAGCGCGACGACAGCGCCACGGCCGACGGCCGCGGCGCCGGCCGCCAGGGTCGCCAGGACGCCGACGAGGCGCCGGACTTTGGCGGACGCGCCTTCTCGCCCGCGCGCCTCAAGCACGCGGGTGCCGTCGCCCTCTCGGGTCTCGACGCCCTGCGCGCCGCCGCCCTCGCCCGCCGCGGCATCCACACCTGGGCCTGACCCGCAACCCTCGGAGGATTTTCCCATGGCCGTCGACGCCACCAGTTCCGCCACCAACGCCAGCGCGTATGCAGCGTCCACCGACACCGGTCGCACGGTAAAAAAGGCGCTCGGGCAGGAGGACTTTTTCGAACTCCTCGCCACGCAGCTGGCCAACCAGGACCCGCTCAGCCCGATGGAGAACACCGAGTACATCGCGCAGATGGCGAGCTTCAGCACGCTCGAGTCGATGAGCTCGCTCGCCTCGAGCTTCAGCGCGTTCTCCGCGCAGCAGGGCTTCATGACCATGCAGAGCGTGCTCGGTCGCGAGGTCACCGTCCAGGACGGCGACAACACAGTCTCCGGCATCGCCACCGCCGTGCATGTCACCGATGGCACGACGCAGGTGACCATCGACGGCACCGACTACCCGGCGATGAACATCCTCCGCGTCGAGGTCGCCGGCTGATTCGGCGACCGCCCCCCGAAACCCAACCACCCACTTATCCCACCATGGCACTCATCGGTTCACTCAACAGCGGCATCAGCGCCCTGCGCAACTTCGCGCGCGGACTCGAGGTGATCGGCAACAACATCGCCAACGTCAACTCCACCGCCTTCAAGGGCGCCCGCACCAAGTACACCGACTCCTTCAGCCAGTTCCTGCGCCAGCCTTCGACCTCGCCGGCCGACGGCAACGGCTCCAACGCCCCGGCCGCACAGGTCGGTCTCGGCGTGCAGATCGCCGGTGTGCAGACCAGCTTCCTCCAGGGCGGCCTCACCACCACCGGCCAGTCCACCGACCTGGCCATCTCGGGCGCGGGCTTCTTCCAGGTGCAGGACGCGCGCAGCGGCCGCACCTACGCGACGCGCGCCGGCGACTTCCGCACCGACGACCGCGGGTATCTGACGACCAACGACGGCTACCGGCTCCAGGGCCTCACCGGTGGCTACGTCAGCTACGACGCCACCGTCGTGAACGGCCAGCTCACCTTCACGCAGGCGATCACACCGGCCTCCGCGGTCGGCGACATGCAGGTCGACCTCAATCCCACCTTCGCGAACGGCCGTCTGACCAACAACACCGGCGGTGCCTACACCGACCAGGAGATCTATGAGCAGGCCCCGCGCATGGTCTCCTTCGCGTTCAATCCCAACGGCGACCTGAACGTGCGCTTCACCAACGGCGACGAGTTCGTCGCCGGCCGCGTGCTCGTGATGGACTTCCGCGACCCGACCGCGCTCGTGCGCGAGGGCGCCAACCTCTTCACCGGCTTCGAGGCCGCCGGCGTCATCGGCAGCGCCGACATGACGGTGGCCGACAACACACCGGGCAGCTACGGCCTGGGCGAGATCCGCGGCGGCACGCTCGAGCTCTCCAACGTCGACCTGACCGAGGAGTTCGCGAACATGATCACCACCCAGCGCAGCTTCCAGGCGGGCTCGCGCATCATCACGGTCTCCGACGACATCCTCCAGGAGGTCGTCAACCTCAAGCGGTAACACCCACCGCTCGTATCCAGGGAAAGGGCACTTATGGCGGAGAAGGAAGCTCCCAGCGACAAAGGTGCGGCGCCAGCGGGCGCCGCGGCAGGCGGCGGAGGCATGTCGGCGTGGATGCCGGTCATCGCCGTCGTCGTGCTCGTTCCCGTCCTGTCCTACGCGATGGCGATGTTCGTCATCGCCCCGCAGCTCGAGAAGCGCTTCGCCGCCGCGGCTGCCGCGGGCGGCGCCGCCGAGTCCGGCCACGGTGCCCCGGCCAAGGCCGGCGAGCACGGCAAGGAGGGCGGCGAGAAGGGGAAGCCCACCATCGCCTACGAGTTCAAGGACATCGTCAGCAACCTCGCGGGCTCGATGCGCTCGCGCTACATCAAGGTGACCTTCACCGCCTACAGCTCCAACGCGGAGTTCCCGAAGATCGCCGAGGAGAACCGCGCGAAGATGCTCGACGCCACCATCGGCGTGCTCGCGCGCCTCTCGCTCGCCGACCTCGAGGATCCGGCCGCGAAGAGCAAGGTGAGCAACGAGATCATCTACGCCATGGAGGCCGTCCTCCACGAGCGCGTGGTCGAGGAGATCTATTTCTCGGAGTTCGTCATCCAGTAACACGCATGGCCGGACCCGAACAGAACATGCCCGGTGGCGGCGGCGACGTCCTCAGCCAGAGCGACATCGACCGGCTGATGGCCGAGGCCGCCAGTGCGGTCGAGAAGGCTCCGCCGATCTTCCGCCACTCCGGCGAGGTCTTCCCCGAGGAGACGCCGCCGCGCGTCGAGAGCCACGACTTCTCCAACCCGCTCGCCATCGACGAGCCCGTGCTGCGCGTGCTGCGCCAGAAGCACGACGAGTTTGTCTCCTTCGTCTCGGCGCGCCTTTCCATTTTCCTGCGCATGGACTTCACCCTGAAGGTCCAGCGCATCGCCGCGGCGGTCTACAAGCGCTTTTCCGCCACCGTGGCCAACCCGAGCCACGTCGTCCTTTTCAAGATGGACCCGCTCGCCGGTGTCGGCGTGCTGGATACGAGCCTGCGCCTCGGCCACACCATCGTCGACCGCATGCTCGGCGGCAAGGGCCACTCGGTGAAGATTCCCGAGCACATGACCGAGATCGAGATGAACCTGCTCGACGACACCCTCCTGGTCATCCTGGAGGAGTGGTGCCGCATGTGGGGTTCCGAGCACAAGCTCAACCCCGCCATCGTCGGGCGCGAAAGCGGCGGCCGCTACCTGCAGTCGTCCGCCAGCGACACGGTCATGCTCGTGGTCGTGCTTGAGGGCTCGATCGGCGACTGCACCGAGCGCGTGCAGATCGCGATCCCGCTGCCTTCCGTCGAAGGGTTTCTCCGCTCGATCGCCGCCGCGCGCGTGCCCGACGCCTCGGCCGATGGCCGGGCCAAGCGCCACGGCGCCTGGCGCCCGACTTACAACGCCATCCCGATCCGCATGAGCGCGGAGTGGGATGCGTGCGAGCTCACGCTGCGCGAGGTGATCGCGCTCAAGGCCGGCCATGTGCTGCGCCTGCCCCGCGAGATCCTCGGTGACACGCGCATGCGCGTCGCCGACGCGACAAAGTTCATCGGTGAGGTCGGCGTCGAAGACGGCCGCCTCGCCATCCGCATCGATCAAATACTCCACCCGGAGGACGTGTAATGGACGCCACGTTGGACCCAAAAGCCCTGGAACTCGTACTCGACGTCAAGGTGAAGCTCACCGTGAAGCTCGGCTCCTGCCAGCTTCCGATGAAGCAGATCCTGGAGATGACGCCGGGCACCGTCATACAACTCGACCAGCAGGCCCGCGATCCCGTGGGACTCTACGTCAACGACAAGCTCATCGCCTACGGCGAGGTCGTCGTGGTCGAGGAAGCCTTCGGCATCAAGATCACGGAAATCATCGGCCAGGCGTCGTCATGAAGGCCGTGATCCACGCCGCGTTCCTGGCACTCATGCTCGGAGCGGGGCTCACCGGCCGCGCCCAGACGCCGGCCGGCACCGACCCGTCCGACGTGGTCTACCCGCGCGGTTCCGCACCGGCCGCCCAGCAGCCGGCCCAGGGCGCCAACAGCCCGAGCCCGTTCTCGCCGCCCTCGTCGAGCGGTGGACTTTCGCAGGCGGTCGCCTACGTCGTCGTCCTCGGCCTGCTCGTCGGTGGCGCCTGGCTCTTGGTCAAGCGCGGCTCCCTTCCCAAGCCCTTCGCGCGCAGCGAGGGCCGTCTCAAGGTCTTGGAGACAAAGATGCTCGGCAACCGCCAGTTCCTCATGGTGGTCGAATATGAGGATGCGAAGATGCTCCTGGGCGTCTGCCAGGGCCGCATTGATTACCTCACCCCGCTCGCGGGCCACCCGCTCGCCGCGGCCGCCGCCTCGATCGAGGAGGAGGAGCGCCGCCAGCCCTTCCATCCGGGTTCGCACCACGCCTGAACCGATGCGCCGCCTCGCCTCCATCCTCGTGCTCGCGCTGGCCGCGGTGTTCCTCGCCGGCCCGGCCCTCGCGCAGACGGCCACGCCGCCCGCGCCCACGCTCCCCGAGGCGGCCACGCCCGGGGCGGCCGGCGGCAGCGCGCAGATCAACATCTCGCTCAGCGGCGGCCAGGGGGCCACGCCGGACCTCGGCGTATCCATCCAGGTGTTGCTGTTGATGACCCTGCTCACGCTCGGGCCGTCGATCGTCATCCTCATGACGAGCTTCACCCGGATCGTGATCGTGCTCGGCTTCGTGCGCACCGCGCTCGGCGTGCACCAGGCGCCCTCGAATCAGATCATCGTCGGCCTCGGGCTCATCCTGACCTTCTACATCATGCAACCGGTGTTTGACCGCATGAACACGGAGGCGATCGAGCCCTACTTCGCCAAGGAGATGACCACGCAGCAGGCGCTGGAGAAAGGCTCGGAGCCGCTCAAGCAGTTCATGCTGAAACAGACGCGGGTCTCCGACATCGAGTTCTTCCTCGAACTCGCGCGCATGGGCCCGACGCGCGCGAGCGAGCTGCCCATGCGCATCGTCGTGCCGGCCTTCGTGATGAGCGAGCTGCGCAACGCCTTCCAGATGGGGTTCCTCGTCTTCCTTCCCTTCATCATCATCGATTTCCTCGTCGCGACCACGCTCATGAGCATGGGCATGATGATGATGCCCCCGACGGTGGTCGCGCTCCCGTTCAAGCTCCTGCTCTTCGTCCTCGTCGACGGCTGGTCGCTGGTCGTGCGCTCGCTGGTGGAGAGCTTTCACGTATGAACATCGAAGCCGGCATCGAGATGTTCCGCTTCACGATCACGCACGCGCTGCTGCTCGTCGCGCCGATCCTCGTCACCGCCATGGCCGTGGGCCTCGTCGTCAGCCTGATCCAGGCCGTCACCAGCATCCACGAGCAGACGCTCGCCTTCGTGCCCAAGCTCGTGGCCGTCGCCGCGGTCATGCTCGTCTCCGCGCACTGGCTGATGCGCACGCTCATGGAGTTCACCGTGCAGGTGATCCACCGCTTTCCCGAGATCACGCGGTAGCGCCGCATCCCTCGGCCCCCCGTCCCTCCTAGTCTCTTACTCCCTTTCCCGTGTTCGACAGCGCCGACATGTTTCTGTGGATGCTCACGAGCTTCAGGGCCGGCGCCCTGATGATCGTGCTCCCGCTCTTCGTCGTGCGCTCGGTGCCGCGGACGCTGCGTATCGCGTTCGCCGCGCTGCTCGGCTGGATCGTCATGCCGTACGCCGACGCGGCGGCGGTCTATCCCACCGGGATGTTCGAGGTGCTCCTGCTCGTGGCCAAGGAGATCTCGATCGGCCTGCTCATGGGCATCGCGGTGCGCCTGGTCTTCTTCGCGCTCGATATCGCCACGCAGATCCTCGCGGTGGAGATCGGTCTGAGCCCGGCCCCGGAGTTCAATCCCGACGCGGGCGTGGCCGGCAACCCCCTCGGTACCGGTCTCTTCTACCTCGGCCTGCTCATCTTCGTATCCGGAGCACATTACGCCGTCTTCTTCGCCTTCGCGCGCAGCCTGGAACTGGTGCCGCCCGGCCTCCAGACGCCGGACGGCGCGTTCGTCGACACCGTCGTGCGCCACACCTCGCGGCTCTTCGTGCTGGGCCTGCTCATGGCGGCGCCGGTCATGGCGACGAACTTCCTCGTCAATCTCACCTTCTCCGTGCTCGGCCGCGTCGTGCCGCGCATGAACGTCTTCATCCTCAGTTTCTCCGCGCGCATCGTGGCCGGCATGTCGATGCTCGCGCTCTCCATCGGGCTGATCGCCCACTACATCGTGCAGGAGCTCGACGCCGCACCCGAGCTGATGCTGCACTTCCTGCCCTTCGGGCTGCGCTGACGCCATGGCCGAGGACCAAGCCAGCAAGACCGAGGAGGCGACGCCGAAGCGCCGGCAGGAGGCGTTCGAGAATGGCCAGTTTGCGCAGTCTCCCGACGTGGCCATCGCCTTCAGCCTGATCGCGGCGTTCGTCGCGCTGCTCTTCGCCGCCCCGGGGGTGGCCGGCCGCGTGATGGAGGTCGGCGCCTACATCTTTGGCAACCTGCAGCGCTTCGAGGTTTCGTCCTCGGGACTCCAATACTGGGTGCAGCAGGCGATGGTTTTCATGGGCTCGCTCGCGTTTCCGATCGTCGCGGCCGCGATTTTCGCCGGCATCACGGCGGGCGGCCTGCAGACGGGTTTCCGGCTCACGCCGAAAGTCCTCGAGTTCAAGTGGGAGCGGCTCAACCCCGTGACCGGTTTCCAGCGCGTCGTCTCGAAGGATGTCTTCGTGCGGCTCGGGATCGACTTGCTCAAGCTCGGGGCCATCGGCGCGGTGCTCTGGGCCGCGATCAGCCGCATCCTCGACGACCCGATCTTCTACACGCCCGTGGCGGTCGGCCACGTCGGCGCGTTCATCGGCGACACGACACTCTACATGCTCGTGCGCATCGCCATCGCGGTCTCGGTCATCGCGGCGATCAGCTTCTTCCATGCCTGGCGCAAGTCCAGCAAGGACCTCATGATGACCAAGGAGGAGGTCAAACAGGAGCGGAAGAACCAGGAGATCGACCCGCACGTGAAGGCCGCGCAGCGCGCCCTCGCGCGCCGGCTCCTGCAGCGCCAGATGCTCCAGGCCGTTCCCACGGCCGACGTGGTCGTGACCAACCCGACCCACTTCGCCGTCGCGCTGAAATACGAACGCGGCCGCGACCGCGCCCCGGTCGTCGTGGCCCGCGGCCGGGATGTATTCGCGCGCCGGATCAAGGAACTCGCCGCCCGGCACGAGGTGCCGATGGTCGAGAACAAGCCCGTCGCCCGCGCCCTCTACAAGTACGGCCAGGTCGGCAAGGAGATCCCCGTCCAGCTCTACCAGGCCGTGGCCGAGATCCTCGGCTTCGTCTACCGCACGCACCGCTACTACTTCCACCGTCTCAAGGCCCGCCGCCTTGGCCTCGTCGCATGAGCACCACCACTCCCCAAACCAAGCGTCGCGGACTCGCCGGCCTGTTCACCAGCGGCGACCTGCTGCTCACCGGCGCCCTCTTCGGCACGGTCGTGCTGATGATCATCCCGGTGCCGTCCGCGCTGCTGGACGTGCTGCTCGCGGCGAGCATCGGCATCTCGCTGCTCATCCTCCTCACCATCATCTACGTGAAGGATGCGCCGGAGTTTTCCAGTTTCCCGACAATCCTGCTCGGCGTGACGCTCTTCCGGCTCGGCCTGAACATCGCGTCGACGCGACTCATCCTGCTCGACGGTTTCGCCGGCCACGTGATCGAGGCGTTCGGCAACTTCGTCGTGCGCGGCAACTACGTCGTGGGTTCGGTTGTGTTCCTCATTCTCGTGGTGATCAATTTCGTCGTGATCACCAAGGGCGCGGGGCGCATCGCCGAGGTGGCCGCGCGCTTCACGCTCGATGCCATGCCCGGCAAGCAGATGGCGATCGACGCCGAGCTCAACGCCGGCCTGATCGACGAGGGCACGGCGACGAAGCGCCGCCTGAAGATCCAGAAGGAGGCCGACTTCTACGGCGCGATGGACGGCGCCTCGAAGTTCGTCCGCGGCGACGCCATGGCGGGCATCGTGATCACGCTGATCAATGTCGTGGGCGGCATCATCATCGGCGTGCTGCAGATGGACCTCTCGCTCACGGAGTCGCTGCAGAAGTTCACGCTGCTCTCCATCGGCGACGGCCTCGTGTCGCAGATCCCGGCCCTCATTGTTTCGCTCGCGGCCGGCGTGCTCGTCACGCGCACGTCCGACACGGACGACCTCGGCTCGCATATCACCCAGCAGCTCACCGCCTACCCGCGCGCGATGCTCGTGCTCTCCGCGATGCTCGGCGTGTTCGCGATCGTGCCCGGCATGCCGATGGTGCCGTTCCTCGTCACGGCTGCGATCACCGGCTACGTCGGCTGGGTGCTGCGCAAGAAGCAGGCGGCGCTCGCTGCGGCCGCGGCCGCCGAGTCTGCCGCGCCGGCCAAGGCCGAGGGCGCCCGCGCCGGTGCCGCGCCCGCGGGTGCACCGCAGGCCGCCGGGGCCGCTCCCGCCGCCGCCGCGCCCGGCACGATCGGCGCCGAGTTCGAGAAGCTCATCGAGAGCGAGCCCTTCGCCATCGAGCTCGGTTACAATGTCGTGGCCCTGGCCGACCGCGCGCAGAACGGCGACCTGCTCGACCGCATCACCGGCGTGCGCAAGACGATCGCCCGCGAGCTCGGCCTCGTCGTGCCGCCCATCGCCGTGCGCGATAACCTGGAACTGGATACGAACGAGTACCGCTTCCTCCTGCGCGGCAAGGAAATCGGCCGCAGCCGTCTCATGCCCAAGCGCTGGCTCGCCATGAATGTCGCTGGCAGCAAGGTGCAGCTGCGCGGCATCCCGACGGTCGAGCCGGTCTTCGGCATCGACGCGGTCTGGATCGGCGAGGAGGAGCGGAAGTCGGCCGAGATCAACGGCTTTTCCGTGGTCGACGCCAGCTCGGTGCTCGTCACGCACCTCTCCGAGGCGATTCGCCAGCACGCGCACCACCTGCTCACGCGCCAGGACGTCCAGGCGCTGGTCGACGTGGTCAAGCAGAAGCACCCCACGCTCGTGGCCGAGCTGCTGCCCGACCTGGTCAACATCGGCGTGATCCAGCGTGTGATCCAGAATCTCCTGCGCGAGGGCGTCTCCGTGCGCAATCTCCCTCTCGTGCTCGAGGCCGTGGCCGACAACGCCCACATCTCGAAGAATCCCGACGACCTCGCCGAACAGGTCCGCCGCCGCCTCGGCGAGTATTTCGTGGCCGAACTCGAGACCTCGCCCGGTGTGCTCGAGGCCGTGACGCTCGACCCGCGTATCGAGCAGCACCTGCTCTCGCGCGTGCAGCGCACGCCCTACGACATCACGCTCACGCTCGACCCGCAGCTCGCGCAGCACTTGCTCAACGAGCTCAACACGCGCGTGGCCGACATGACCGGCAAGGGCATGCAGCCGATCCTGGTCACGACGGCGGAGATCCGCCTCGCGTTCAAGCGCTTCTTCGAGCCGTCGCTCCCCAAGCTCATCGTGCTGAGTTACCAGGAGCTTCCGTCGCAGATCGAGATACGGACCTTCGGCATCGTCTCGCTGCCGCCGGGTGGCCTGCGCGGTGCCCCCATGCCCGTGAGCACCCCGGCCGCCGTGCCGGCCGCCGCCTGATCCACACGCTGAACCGTTCATCGCAGCCAACACAACTGTCCCATGACCCAGGCCTCACGGAAACCCGAATCCTCCGCCCCGCAGACCCAGCCTGCCGCCGCGCCGGTGCAGTACCGCCTCGTTGTGCGCTCGGCCGCCGAGGCCGTCCGTCTCGTGCAGGAGCGCTTTGGCGCAGGCGCCCGCGTGCTCGCCGTGCGCCAGATCGAGGCCGGCGGACTCGGACGCTTCCTGCAGAAGCCGCGCCTTGAGGTCATCGTCGAGGTGGGTGGGGCTCCCGCGACGAGTGCGGCCGCGCCGGCCCTCGCCGAGGGCGACTCCGCCGCCGAGCAGCTTCTGGCCGCCTCCGCTGCGCCGGCCGCGTTCGTGCGTCCGGTGGCGGAATCGCGCGCGGAGGCCCCGGCCGAGCCCGCGGCTCCGCGCCGCTCGGTTTCCTTGCTGCGCGCGAGCGGGCTGGATGAGACGCTCATCGACCGCGTCCGCGCCGAGACTCCCGACCTCGACTGGGACCGCACGCCGCTGCCCGAGGCGCTCGCGCACCTCGTGGCGTGGTTGAGGAAAAACTACGATCGCGTGCCGCGTCGTCCCGCCGGCCCGCGCCGCGTCTACCTCGGCACCTGCGGGGTGGGGAAGACCACCGCGCTGTGCAAGGCCATCGCCCTCGACGTGTTCGTCCACGGCCGCAAGCCCGCGATCCTCAAGCTCGACGGCGACCAGCCGAATGCGAGCGACGGTCTCGCCGCCTTCAGCGACGTGCTGGGCGCGCCGCTCCTGCGCTCGGCCGCCGAGGTCGAGGAGTTTGACCGATCCAGCCTGCTCTATGTCGACGTCCCCGGCGTCGGTCTCGACGCGCATGCCGAGCACAAGCATCTCGCCGGCATGCTCGACGCCCTGCGCGTCGACACGCGTATCCTGGTCGTGAATGCCGCGAGCGAGGCCGAGGTGATCGCCGACACGATCGAGATGGGCCGCGCGTGCGGCGCCACGCACCTGGTCTTCACGCATCTCGACGAGGTCCGCCGCCCGGGCAAGCTCTGGCGCTACGTCCTGCAGAGCGGGCTGCGTCCGCTCTTCCTCAGCGCCGGCCCGAGTCCGGCGGGCGAGATCGAGGAGGATGTCTTCGGCGCGCTGCTCGCGCGCACGTTCCCGCGCGGTCTCGCGCAGGGAGCTGGGACGGAAGGAGGCCGCGCATGAAGTTCCTCATGGCCATCGGTGGTTTTGTCGCGTTCGCGGGCGTGAGCGCGGCGGGTTTTGTCGTGGGCCGCGATCCCGGGCGCATCGTGATGGAGGCCGCGATCGCCGCGGTCGTCGCCGCTTTGCTCATACGGTGGTTGTACGGATTGATGGCGCGTTCGGTGAAGGCCTCCCTGGAGGAAAAGCGCACCGCCCAGATTCAGGAGGCCACGGCCGAGGCCATGAAGAAAGCGGCCCCGGCCGGCCCGAAATCGTAAACCGAGGTCCGGTCATGGAGTCATTCCACCAAGGGTTTCGCGGGGAAGTGCCGGTCAGCCATGCGGCACTTTGCTCCGGCGTTGAGGGAACTTTCTGCCCGCCCTCCGGAGCCCTGAGCATAGAGGAAATTACTCAAACCTGTTTAACTCACTGTAATAAAAACGGTTATCGAAGGATGCTTCTTGCTGGCATCGCCGCTGCTTTTACAAACCCGTAGACGTGAAACCGGCACGGAACGCCATCTTCCCACACACGCAGATCCCCCGCCAGGCGGCGTGTGAGCGAGCGACGGATCGCACCGGATGACACATCCACCCGTCCCACCCAATCCAATCCCTGGAACCCACCGAGGATCCATGAAGCGCGCCGATCATCCGTCCGAAACCTCCGAAGCCCCTGCCAGCCGCTCCCGCGTCGCCAAGGCCTACAAGAAGGCCACCGCCACGCCGCCCGAGTCCCAGGAAGAGTTGCTCCAACTCTACCTCCCGATCGTGAAGTCCATCGTCGCCCGCATCAAAATCAACCTGCCCCCCCACATCGAGGAGGAGGACCTCTACAGCGTGGGTCTGGCGGGCTTGATCGCGGCGCTCAAGAAGTACGATCCCACGCAGAAGAAGTCCTTCGGCTCCTACGCAGCCATGCGCATCCGCGGTGCGATCCTCGACGAGCTTCGCCGCATGGACTGGATGCCGCGCAACGCCCGCACCAATTTCAAGCGCCTGCGCAAGACGGTCGAGGAACTCGAGCAAAAGCTCGGCCGACCCGCCAGCGAGGAGGAGGTCCGCGGCGAGCTCAAGCTCTCGCCCCAGGAGTACGAGGAGCTCATGGACGAGGTGCGCCCGATCAGCTTCCTGCCGCTCGACCACAGCCCGTCCGGCGACGACGGCGACGACACCAATCTCTACGAGGTCATCGCGGACGACACGCTCACCACCGTCACCGACAAGATGGAGAAGGATGAGCTCAAGGTCCTCGTGGCCGAGCGCATCAACCAGCTTCCCGAGGTGCCGCGCAAGGTGCTCGCGATGTACTACTACGAGGACATGCGCCTGGCGGAAATCGCGGCGGTCTTCGGCCTCACCGAGTCGCGCATCTGCCAGATCCATTCCCAGGCCATCCTCAGCCTGCGCACGTATCTGACGAATATCATGCACAAGTAAGGCGTGCCTGATTTCCCACCATGCTGATCCTGATCGGATATCTTGTCGTCCTTGGAGCCACGCTCGGTGGCTTCATGGTCGCCGGCGGCCAGCCCGTGTTGCTGCTGCACGTATCCGAGTTCATCGTGATCGGCGGCATCGCGGGCGGCGTGCTCATCATCGCCAGCCCGAAGAAGGTGCTCATGGATGTGATCCACGGCGTCATGGTCGCGATCAAGGGCGGCTTGCCCGGGCGCGATGACTACCTGGACCTCTTCAAGATCCTCTATGAGCTGTTCATGACGGGCAAGAAGAGCGGCCTCATCGCCCTCGACGAGCACGTCTCCAATCCCGAGAACAGCGCTATCTTCCGCAAGTACCCGCGGTTCCTCGCCAACAAGCACCGCCTCGAGTTCCTCTGCAACGGCCTCAAGCCGATCATCGACGGCAAGATCAAGCCCGACCAGCTCCAGCCGCTGCTCCAGGCGGAGATCGACACGAAGGAGCAGGAGGGCCACGCGCCCATCACTGTGCTCCAGCTTGTGGGCGACTCGCTCCCCGGCATCGGCATCGTCGCCGCGGTGCTCGGCATCATCAACACGATGAGCGCCATCGCCGAGGGCCCCGAGGCCGTCGGCGAGAAGGTCGCGGCCGCGCTCACCGGCACGTTCCTCGGCGTGCTCGGCGCCTACGGGTTCGTCAATCCCCTGGCCAACCGCATCAAGTTCAACGAGGAGTCCGAGACCAAGTATTTCCAGGCGATGGCGACGGCGATCTCGTCATTTGCCCGCGGCCTCGCCCCGATCATGGCGATCGAGATCGCACGCCGCAGCCTCGACGCCTCGCTCGTGCCGCCGTCCGACGAGCTCGAGCACGCGCTGAAGGCCGCCCTCGCCGCCAAGTAAGGCTCGCGCGCCATGGCCAAGAAGAAGCACGAGCATCACGGCGGTGCGTGGAAGGTGGCCTATGCCGACTTCGTCACGGCCATGATGGCGCTGTTCATGGTGCTGTGGATTTCCGCGCAGGACAAAGAGATCCTCATCGCGACCTCGCGCTACTTCCAGAACCCCTTCGACTCGCCCATGGACAACTCCGCCGGCGTGCTCACGGCCGGCGCCGGCGAGGGCAACGCCCAGGGTTCCGCCCCGGACGAGAACAGCGAGTCCTCGCTCAACGAGGTGACGCTGCTCAACAAGCTCGCGCGCGACTTCTACCGCATGCTCGCGATCGAGGACACGCAGACGAACACGCCCGTCGACGTCACCGTGACCAACGACGGCCTGCGTGTCACCGTCTACGACCGCGCCGACCGGCCCGTCTTCAAGGACAGCTCCGCCGAGTTCACGGAGTGGGGCACCTTCGTGGTGCAGAATCTCGCCTGGATGCTCGCGCAGCGGCCTTTCTCCGTGCGCATCGACGGCCACGTGGCCGCGGGCTTCGAGCCTCCACGACCTGAATACACAGGCTGGGAACTCTCGGCCGACCGCGCCAACGCCATGCGCCGCGCCCTCCAGCACTTCGCCGTGCCCGCCGACAAGTTCGAGCGCGTGACGGGTTTTGCCGACACGGCGCCGCTGCCCGGCAAGCCGCCGGCCAACAATGCCAACGATCGCGTCGAGCTCAGCTTCGTGCTCATCCCGCCGATCCAGCGCACGGATACCTGAGACCGCACCCGCCGCCGATGGAAGACTTTCTCAAAGACCGTCCCGTCCTCGACCCCAAGAGCACCCTCGTGCTCGCGGCCGAGCCCAAGCCCGCGGTCGCCGCGGTCAAGCCGCCCGCCGGCTCTGCGCCCGCGGCCTCCGAGGGTCCGTTCGGTTCGCTGCGTCGCGAACCGGCCACACAGGCCGCCGCGGGCAAGCCCACCGCACGGCCCTCCGGCGGCGCGCCCGGGGCCCCGGCCGACCCGTCGTCGGGCGCACCGGCCCAGCCGCAGTCGCTCAAGGGCGAGCACGGCACCAAGGTGCAGACGATCGTCGAGCGCGGACGCGTGGTGAAGATCATCGTCACCTGCACCTGCGGCAAGGTGACTGAGATCGCCTGCCAGTATTGAGCAGGCTCGACGTCGGCCAGCAGCCCCTCGGGCGGCTTTTCCCACTCCAGCTGCGCCGTCATTAGACGTAGAAATGGCTTGGGAAAGCCTGCGGAATGGCCATCCCAGAACACCCCGATGAGCGGCCTCTATCAGGATCTCGGTCAGCTTCCCGATCACGTGCGCGCGGCGACGCTGCGGTTTTTCGACGAGACCGGCATCATCGCGATCACCGATCTGAAGGGCACGATCGTCTACGCGAACGAGACGTTTGCCCGCATCTCCGGGTATCCGCGGGAGGAGTTGATCGGGCAGAACCACCGGATCCTCAAGTCCGGCCAGCATCCCGCGGAGTTCTATCGCGAGATGTGGCGCGTGGTGGCGCACGGGGAGGTGTGGACGGGCGAGATCTGCAACCGCGCGCGCGACGGGCGGTTCTACTGGGTCGAGTCGACGATCTCGCCGCTGCGCGACTCCACCGGACGGATCACGCACTACTGCGCGTTGCGCATCGACATCACCGCACGCAAGGAGGCCCAGCAGCGCCTGCTCGATGCGATGGAGCAGAACGCCGAGCGCCGCCATCTCGAGTCGTTGGGTCGCATGGCCGACGGCATCCTGCACGATCTCAACAACCTGCTCGGCGGCGCGATGATGCTCACCGACATCGGCGATCACACGCCGCAGGATGTCGAGGAGCAGCGCACGTTCCTGCGGCGCATGGCCCAGCTCATCCGCAACGTCCGGGACTTCTCCACGGGCCGGGCGCCGGAGATGAAGGTGTGTGACGCTGCTCGCGCCCTCACCGAGGCCTGCCGCCTCGCCTCCCACGTGGCACGGCGCGAGCGCGAGGTGACGATCGAGATCGATGCGCGTGCGGCCGAGGGCTGCACCGTGCGGGTCAACGAGGCGCAGCTCCTCGAGATCGTGCTCAACCTCTTCACCAACGCGGTCGAGGCGCTCACCGGGCATCCCGAGCCCGCGATCAAAGCGACCGCGTCGCTCGACGCGAACCGCAGCCGTCTCCATCTCACCATTACCGACAACGGCCCGGGCGTGCCTGAGGCCGTCACGGGCCGGCTGTTCGAGCCGTTCGTCTCCTCCAAGGGCCGCGGACGCGGCGTGGGCCTCGCCGCGGCGCGCCGCCTCGCGCGCGGGCTCGGGGGGGATCTCGTGCAAGTGACGGCGACCGCTGGCGCGTGCTTCCGGCTCACGCTGCCGGCCGCGACCCGGGTGCCGGAGGCCACGCCAGTGGCTGATGCCGGCGCGGTGGCCGTCCCGCAGGGTGGTCTCGTCCTTCTCGCCGACGATGACCGGGAGTTTCTCGGCATGCTTGAGGCGGGGTTGCGTGAATCGGGATTCCGGACGATCTCCGCCGGCGCGGCCGACGATGCGATCCTGCTGGCCGAGCAGTTCCGCGACCAGTTGGCGGCGGCCGTGCTCGATTCCGTGGGCGCGGTCAAGGAGTGTGCGCTCGTCGGCTATCTGCGCACGGTCAGGCGCGGGCTGCCGATCGTGCTCGTCTCCGGCTCGCTCGCGCGTCCGGGCGTGCAGCAGACCCAGCACGGCCCGGTGCATGTGTTGCCCAAGCCGTTTGCCGCGGCGGATCTCGTGGCACTGCTGCGCCAGCCGGAGGCCTAAAGGCGCGCCAACAGATCGGGCAGTTCGCGCAGCGACTGAATCTGGAAAAACCGCGAGGCTTGCGCGGGATCCTTCGGTGGCTCGGCCCGCTCGGCCTGCCAGGTGATGCGATACGGCACGTAGACGGCGCGGCCGCCGAGATCGAGCACGGGCAGGATGTCGGACTTGAGCGAGTTGCCCACCATGAGGAACTGCTCCGGGGCGATGCCGTGGCGTGCGAAGACGCGCTGGTAGATCGACGTATCTTTCTCCGAGAGGATCTCCACCTGCGCGAAATGCGGCTCGAGCCCGCTCTTGCGCAGCTTGCGCTCCTGGTCGCGCAGGTCGCCCTTGGTCAGCAGGACGAGCCGGTAGCGTCGGGCCAGCGCGGGTACGACCTCCGCGGCCCCTTCGAGCAGCTCGACCGGATGCGCGAGCATGCCCTTGGCGAGATCGACGATGGCGCGGATCTCCTCGCTGCTGATCTGCCCCTGCGTCATCGCGATCGCCGTCTCGATGGAGGAGAGCGCGTGGGACTTGATGCCGTAGCCGAAGAGTTCGAGGTTGCGCATCTCCGTGGCGAAGAGGGTGCGCTCGACCGTCTCGGTGTCATGCCAGCGCGAGAGAAGCCCGCAGTAGCGGCGATGGGCCTCCTCGAAGATCGACTCGTTGTGCCAGAGCGTGTCGTCGGCGTCGAAGCCGAGGGTCGTGACGGGTGCGGGGGAATGCATGGCCCGACCATGGGCGCGCGCGCCCGGTGCGAAAGCCGAATGTGAGGCGCCCTCGCGTCGCGCGCGTCAGACCTTGCCGACGATGAACCAGGTGTGGAGCGCGGTGCTGTAGACGAGAGTCACCGCATGGCCCGCCTCCAAGGAGTAGGAGCCGAGGTCGATCTCCTCGATCAACGCCGGCTTGCTGGCAACGTGTGCCTTGACGATGAGCGTGCGGCCATCACTCGCGGCGGGCAGTTGCAGACGCAGCGAGGTGCTGGAGTGGATGATGAGCACGCTGTCCGTCGCCCGGATGGCGGTGTCACTGGCGACCTGGATCACGCGCACGCTGCTGACGGACGGCGTGCTCGCGGCCGGGGTTGCGGAACTCGCGGGAGTCGTGTTCGTCGTCGCGGGAGCGGTCGTCGTCGGCGCGGTCGTCGCTGGTGCCGTGGTGGTGGCGGTGGTGCTGGATGGCTCGACCGTCGCGGTCGGATCGATCGCTGATCGGGCCTCCGGACGGATGCCGTTCCGCTCGGTGGGTGTCACGCGGATCGGTGTCGCCGTGGTCGTCGGGGTCGTGTCGATCTCGACCATGTCCACCACGTAGGAATCGACAGTCGGGGCGAAGACGTCGAACCATGCCTCCGTTCCGTTGCGAGGCACCGAGACGATGACGTGATGCACGCCCCCATCCTCGTATTCATGAATCACCTTCCCGCCGGCGGCCTTCGCCGCCTCGGCGTAGGTGCGCGTGATCTGCAGGCCGCCCGGTCGACGGCTGTCTTCGTTGGCGTAGTAGATCGTGCGATGGACGCGTCCTTCGACGCGCCGGCTCTCTCCCGGGGCGACGAGCATCTCGCGACGGTCACGGTCGGCCACATCGGAGCGGTAGATATGATAGCCAGCCATCCGGCGAAACACCGGCGGATCCTCGCTTCCCTCCGCGTCCTGCGGATCGATGGCTCCCAGCGCCACGCTCCAGCCCGCGAGCATCCCAAGCCCGACTGCACGAATCGATCGCCGCCACATGGTCGCCCCAGTCTTGGCGGGCCGTCCGACCGGTCAACTCCCGAGCAGGACACGGCGGGCGCGCGTGCGATCGCGGGCGGTGTTGACTTGAGCGAATGACACGGCCGGGGGGCGCGACGCGAAAGGCTCCGGCGAAGGCGATGCTTCCGCCGGCGCCCGAGACGAAGGTCCGAGGTGAATTGCCGCTAGGGACTGTCGCTTTCCGTCCCGCCGAGCGTGGCCGGGCCCGATCCCACGATGCGTCGTCCGGCGGGCAGGGCCTTGAGGATGTCGCTGGTGCGTTCGCCGCCGGGCGTCACCAACGGCGTGTCATGGAGGTTTTTGAAGAACTGCACATTCCCGCCGAGGAAGGCGATATATCCACCGTCCGCGCCGTAGACACCACGGCGATCCCAGGTGCCATCGCGCCGCAGTCCGCGCGTCCAGGCGACCGGTGTGGTGATGGGATGCGACGTGTGCAGGCCGGTGACATAGTCCCATGCCAGCGCCTTCTCCTGGAGGAAGTCGGTGTTCAGCGTGCCGTCGTCGAACATCACCGGGGCCGCGATGGCCGCAGCCGGTGCGAGCGCCGCGGCGCGATCCTCGGCCGAGAACCAGACCGACGTGTCGTTCAGTCCGCCGTCGCGCGCGAGCGCTGCGGCGACGAGATGGATCGTCGCCAGTTCGCGCGTGCCTTCGGCGCTGCCATCCCTCGCGATGCTGAGGCCGGGGAGGCGTCCGTCGTGCTCGGCCGCGTAGAGCAGCGAGGCTTGCACGATCTGGCGCACGTCGGAGCTGTCGACCGTGCGGCGCGCGGTTTCGCGGACTTTGCCGACGGTGGGGATCAGGATCGCCATCGGCGGGAACATGCGCAGTTGCAGGATGGAGAAGGCGAGGCTGCCCACTGCGCCCTTGTAGTACTTGCCCAGCACGCGGCCGATCA
>JACSRI010000115.1 GCA_014879845.1 Opitutaceae bacterium | reverse complement strand
GCGGTCACGTTCTTGAGGCCTTCACGGTAGATGGCCTCGGCGAGCACGGTGGCGGTGGTGGTGCCGTCGCCGGCATTGTCGGAGGTCTTGGAAGCGACCTCCTTCACCATCTGGGCGCCCATGTTCTCGTAGGGATCCGGGAGCTCGATCTCCTTGGCGACGGTGACGCCGTCCTTGGTCACGGTCGGCGAGCCGAATTTCTTGTCGATAACGACATTGCGGCCCTTCGGCCCGAGGGTGACGGTGACGGCCTTGGCGAGCGTCTCCACGCCGCGCAGGATCTTCTGGCGCGCGGACTCGTCGAACATCAGTTGTTTGGCGGGCATAGTGTATTGAGTATTTGGTGTTGGTTGATGGTTGTGCCGGATCGGGCTGATCAGCCGATCACGCCGAGGATGTCGTCCTCACGCACGAGCACGTACTTCTTGTCGTCGAGCTTCACCTCGGTGCCACCGTACTTGGAGATGAGCACGCGGTCGCCGACCTTCACTTCGAAGGCCTGGACCTTGCCGTTCTCATCCTTCTTGCCGGTGCCAAGGGCCACGACTTCAGCCTCCTGGGGCTTTTCCTTGGCCGCATCCGGAATGATGATTCCGCCGCGGGTCTGCTCCTTCTCCTCGATGTGCTTAACGAGGACGCGATCACCGATGGGTTTGATCTTAACGCTCATATTTTGGGTATGGATGGTTGATGTGAGGATGTATGCAAATGCCGCGCACGCGTCGAAGTCGTGACGCGTGCGCAGGCGGAGATTACTTCTTGGCGTTGTCGTCGTCGACGACCTCGAAGTCGGCATCGACCACGTCGGCCTTCTTCGGCTCCGGGCGCTTGGCGCCCGCACCGGACGCACCGGCGGACGAAGCCCCAGCCGGCTCGCCGGCAGGCTCGCCACCCGGGGCGGCGCCGGCCTTCTGGGCCTCGGCGTAGAGTTCGGCGCCGACCTTCTGGAGATTCTCCATCGCGGCCTTCATGCGCGCGGCGTCGCCGCTCTCGAGGTCCTTCTTCGCCTCGGCGGCGGCGGCCTCGATCTTGGACTTCTTGTCGGCAGGGAGCTTGTCGCCCGCGTCCTTGACCAGCTTCTCGACCTGGTAGATCGCGCTGTCGAGCTGGTTGCGGGTCTCGACGGCCTCGCGCTGCTTCTTGTCCTCCTCGGCGTGGGCCTCGGCCTCACGCGTCATGCGCTCGACCTCGTCCTTGGAAAGTCCCGACGAGCCGGTGATCGTGATCTTCTGGTCGCGGCCGGTGCCGAGGTCCTTGGCGGAGACGTTGAGGATGCCGTTGGCGTCGATGTCGAAAGTGACCTCGATCTGCGGCGTGCCGCGCGGCGCAGGCGGGATGCCGTCGAGGTGGAAGGTGCCGAGCACCTTGTTGTCGCGGGCCATCGGGCGCTCGCCCTGCAGCACCTTGATCTCCACCGACGGCTGGTTGTCGCTGTAGGTCGAGAAGACCTGCGACTTCTTCGTCGGGATGGTGGTGTTGCGCGGAATCATCGGCGTGGATACGCTGCCCGCGGTCTCGATGCCAAGCGTGAGCGGAGTCACGTCGAGCAGGAGGACGTCGCGCACCTCGCCCTTGAGCACCGCGCCCTGGATGCCGGCGCCGATGGCGACGACCTCGTCGGGGTTGACGCCCTGGTGCGGGGGCTTGCCGCCGAGCTGGCGGGCGATGTCGACCACCTTGGGCATGCGGGTCATGCCGCCGACGAGCACGAGCTCGTCGATCTGCGAGGACGTCAGGTCGGCGTCCTTCATGCAGTTCTTGAACGGCTGGATGCAGCGCTCGAAGAGGCGGTCGCAGATCTGCTCCATCTTGGCGCGCGTGAGCTGCACGGTGAGGTGCTTCGGGCCCGACGCGTCGGCCGTGATGAAGGGAAGATTGATGTCGTAGGACTGGGCGGACGAGAGGGCGATCTTGGCCTTCTCGGCCTCCTCCTTGAGGCGCTGGAGCGCCATCGGGTCCTTGCGCAGGTCCACGCCGTTGTCGCGTTTGAAGTCCTCGACGAGCCAGTTGATGATGGCCTCGTCCCAGTTGTCACCACCGAGGTGGGTGTCGCCGTTGGTAGCCTTGACCTCGAACACGCCGTCGCCGATCTCGAGGATCGAGACGTCGAAGGTACCGCCGCCGAGGTCGAAGACGGCGATCTTCTCGTCCTTCTTCTTCTCGAGGCCATAGGCGAGCGAGGCGGCCGTAGGTTCGTTGATAATACGGAGCACCTCGAGACCCGCGATCTTGCCGGCGTCCTTGGTGGCCTGGCGCTGCGAGTCGTTGAAATAGGCGGGGACCGTGATCACGGCCTGCGTGATCGTCTCGCCGAGGTATTTCTCGGCATCGGCCTTGAGCTTCGCGAGGACGAAGGACGAGATCTGCTGCGGCGAGAACTGCTGCGTCTTGTCGCCGACCTGCACCTCGATCCATGCGTCGCCGTTCTTGGCCTCGGTGACCTTGAACGGCATGTTCGCGGCCTCCTCACGGACTTCCGAATACTTGCGGCCGATGAGGCGCTTGGCGGAGAAAACGGTGTTGCGTGGATTGGTCACGGCCTGGCGCTTGGCGGCCTGCCCGACCAGGCGTTCCCCGGTCTTGGTGAAAGCCACGACGGACGGCGTCGTGCGCGCGCCCTCGGCATTGGGGATCACGACGGGTTCGCCGCCTTCCATCACAGCCATGCACGAGTTGGTGGTTCCAAGGTCGATTCCAAGTACGCGACTCATGCGCTCTATCTAGCAACGCGGGTGCCACGATCGAAAACTCTACCGCTACAATCTCTAAAACAACAATTTGCACCATTTACAGGCCCGCCATGACTAGGATCGACGCCTCGATTCCCGGCCAACTTGTCACACTTTCGCGGCCTGACACCCGATCCTGTCTCACTCGGTGACACGGCGGATGGCGCACTTCGCCCGGCTTGATGTGGGCCAAGGTTTTCCGCGCGCTCGCTGGACGAAACCAGAGAACACGATTACCGAGGGCTCCTCCATTTCGACACCATCATGTTTGAATCCAAAGACCGCACCCTGCTCCGCGACACGCCGGCCGTCCAGATCCCGAACGGCGGCACCATCACCCTGCCGAAGGGCTCGATCGTCACGATCACCCAGACCCTCGGCGGCAGTTACACCGTGATGTGCGACGCCGGCTTGGCTCGCATCGGCGGCGAGCACGCGGATGCGCTCGGCGAGGATCTCGCGGCAGCAGCCAAGGAGCCGGTCGCGGCTGAGCCGAACACGACCCCTTCCGGCGGTCCGCCAGCCGAGGAGCGCCTGTGGTCCCAGCTGCGCAACGTCTACGATCCCGAGATCCCGGTGAACATCGTCGATCTCGGCCTGGTCTATTCGCTCGATGTGCAGCCGCGGCCGGAGACCGGCGGCTACAAGGTGACCATGCAGATGACGCTGACCGCCCCGGGTTGTGGCATGGGTCCGGCCATCGCGGAGGACGCGAAGAACAAGCTCCTGCTCGTGCCCGGCGTCGATGACGCCGAAGTCAACCTCGTCTGGGAACCCGCCTGGAACCAGGGCATGATCAGCGAGGAAGGAAAGATGAAGCTCGGGCTGATCTGACGGAGCCGTCCGGCGGCGGGCGACGAAGCGCGCGTACCGCCGCCCGCCCGGCGTCCGCCGCAAGCCGATCTCACCCACCGAGCGTCAAGCCGAGCCCGCCCGCCATCTCCGCCAGCGCGCGGCCCGAGCCGGGCAACGCGGACAGCACGCGCGCGACCGAACCTGCGATCTCCTTCGGCGCACCTGGCCCCACGGCGACCGAACCCGCGAGCCCGAGCAATCGCCGCCACTCATCGAGCGCGTGCGCCTGGTATGCTTCGAGCGCCCGGGTGCCACCGCGTTGGCGGTCGATCGAGAGTGCTTCGGCGAGATCGCGAGCCTCGCGCAGTCCGACATTCATACTCTGGATACCGGCCGGCCCCGTGAGGTGCGCGGCATCACCCGCGAGCCAGACGCGTCCACGTCCAAACGCATCAGCCAGGCGCCGCTCAAACCGCACGAGCATGCGCCAGTAGACATGCTCGACCCCCGCCGTGAACCACGGCGCGCGCTCGGCCAGCAGGCGCTCAAACAGCTGCTCCTCGAGCGCCGGAAATGCTCCCGGCCCGAAGATCTGCACCGGCTCGTGGTCCTTGTCGCGACCAATGCCGCCCTCGGCGCGCGGATGCACGGCGAAGCTCCAGCGCGCGCGCCCGCCCGGGAGGGGCCAGAGCACGGCGAGCCCCTCGGGATGCAGCACGAGCACGGCCTCGTCAGGCAGCGATCCGCGCACCTGGAACTCGAAGACCGCGAAATGCTCGGCCGGCGCGACCTCGGGAAAGTCGATGTCGAGTTGCCGGCGCACGAGCGAGCCGTGCCCGTCCGCACCGATCAGGTAGCGGGCGTCGACTGAATGCGTGCGCCGCACCATCCAGTCAAAGCGCGCCGTGGCATAACCGATGACCCGCTCCTCGAGTTCATCGATCTCCGCAGCGAGTCCCTCTGCATGCTGCTGAAAACGCGCGAGCCGGTGATTCCAGCGCACATGCACGCCGCGCGCCTCGAGTGCACGCACGAGAGCCGACTCCAGGCGGTCCTGCCCCGTCACGGCGAGAAACGGATGCCTCGCGCCCTGGGCTGCGACCGGCAGGCTCGCCAGGCGGCGACCATCCGCCTGCACGACCACACGCGAGACCGCGAGAGTGCCATCGAGCACATCGTCGAGCACGCCGACCGACTCGAGCAGGTCGAGCGACGCCGGATGCAGCGCGAGAGCGTAGCTGTGGGTCACGCCCCGCGGCTTGGCCTCGATCACCATGGAATGGATGCCGTGCGCCTGCAGACACAGTGCCGCAGTCAATCCGACCGGCCCGCCACCCGCGATGAGGACATCTGTCGTCTCCGTCTTCATGGAAAATCCTTTCCGTTGGACCCACCCGATCGGGGGAAAACACCGGGCGATCCGGGGTTGAGTGATGACGTTGACCTGACAGCCCTGAACTAATCCCGACGCACGCCTGGTGCAAGCGCCGTGTGGCCGCGGCGAGTCTGCATTCGGCTCTTGCGGGACACAAAAACGCGCATCCACTGTACCCCAACATGAAGCAAGCCACCCAACCGATGGCCGAGTGCGAGAACAACGCCACGCCCGCCCCCACCAGCGTCCAGGCGCTCATGCAGCGCAAGTTTCTCGAGCAACGCAAAGTCTTCCTCTGGGGCGAGGTCAGCGCGGAGTCGGCCCAGGATCTCGTGGAGAAGTTCCTCTATCTCGAGGCCAACGACCCGGGCAAACCCATCACCTTCTACATCGACACGCCCGGCGGCTCGATCACCTCGGGCATGGCGATCTACGACACGATGAAGTTGATCTCATCGCCCATCACGGTCGTGGTGACCGGCATGGCGGCGAGCATGGGTTCGATCCTGCTCAGCGCCGCACCGAAGGGGAACCGCTACATCTACCCGCACGCCCGCGTGCTCATCCACCAGCCGCTCATCAGCGGCCGCATGGTGGCCCCGGCCATCGACATCAACATTCAGGCCAAGGAAATGGAGCGCCTGCGCGACGAGTTGAACCGGATCCTCGCCGAGGCCAGCGGACAGCCCCTCGAGAAGATCATCAAGGACACCGACCGCGACTTCTACCTTACCGCGACCGAGGCGATCGACTACGGCCTGGTCGACCGTATCGTCGACAAAATCTGATCCGCGCCGCGGATCCCTCATCTGGCGGGCTGACGCGCGGGCGCGTCAGCCCGTTTTCTTTGCCATGGCCGCGCGCACGGCCTCGACGAGGATCGAGACGGTGAACGGCTTGGGCAGGAAGGTCGTGATGCCCGCGGCCTTGGCCTCCTCGACGAGCGCGTCGGTCGCGAAACCGCTGGCCCCGACGATCGGCACATCCGGCCGCAGGCGCTTGATCGCCGCGGTCGCGGCCGCGCCGTTCATCACCGGCATGAGCAGGTCCATCACGACCGCGTCAACCCCCTGCAGGTGCTGGGTGAACAGCTCGACCGCCTCGCGACCGTTGCCCGCGGTGAGGACCTTGAAGCCGGACTGCTCGAGGGCGCGCCGTGCGAGTTCGCGCACCTGCACCTCATCGTCGACCAGGAGCAGTTGCGGCGCACGGGATGCGCCCGAGGCCGCCTTGATCTCAACGACCGGCACAGTCTTCGCCGGCTCGTCGTCGGCAAACGTCGGAAAGGCGACGCGGAAGGTCGTGCCCGCGCCCTCCCTCGATTCGAACTGGATGCTGCCGCGGTGGGCCTTGACGATGCCGAGCGCGGTCGAGAGCCCGAGGCCCGAGCCCTTGCCCACCTCCTTGGTCGTGAAGAACGGGTCGAAGACGCGATGCCGGATGTCGGAGGAGATGCCGCGACCGGAGTCGGTCACGGTGAACATCACGTACGCCCCCGGCCGCAGGTCGGGGAACAGGCTCTGATTGGCGGAGCCAAGATCGAGTCCTTCGCAGGACACGACCAGCCGGCCGCCCTCGGTCATGGCATCGCGCGCATTGACACACAGGTTGAGCAACACCTGGTGCGCCTCCCGCTCGTCGGCCACGATGCGCGGCAGGTCGAGGGAGGCCGGCTCGATGAGGACGGAGATCTCCTTGGGAAACGACTCGACCAGCGTGGTGCCCAGCACCTCGAGGATGCGCTTCGGGTGCGCCGGCGCCGGCTGCTTCGACTCGCCCGCACCGCGCTTGAAGGCGATGAGCTGGCGCACGATCGAGGAGGCGCGCCGGACGCTCGTCTGCATGAGCTTGATCGAATCCACCGCCTCGGCGTCGTCGGTGAGCCGGCGCTTGAGCAGGTCGAGCCCCATGGTCACCGGGGCAAGGGCATTGTTGAGGTCGTGCGCCACGCCGCCGGCGAGCGTACCCAGGCTCTCGAGACGCTGCGTCCGCCTGAGGTGCTCCTCCATGCGCCGGCGCTCGGTGACGTCCCAGGTGCAGCCCACGATCCTGTTCACCGCCCGCGGGCCCTCCTTCACGGGACGGGCCCGCGTGCACAGGTAGCGCAGGGTGCCGTCGGGCAGGGTGAACCGGTATTCGACTTCATAGGACCGCATCTCGCGCACGGCGCGGTCGATCTCGTCGCGCACGACCTTCATGTCCTCGGGATGCACGCGCGAGGTGATGGCGATCTCGTCGACCGTCCCGGCCTCGGCCAGTCCGAAGAGGCGGGCGCAGCGCGCATCGAGGCCGATGGACTTGGCTGCCATGTCCCAGGACCAGAGCCCCACGCGCGAGACGTCGAGCGCGAGATCGAGTTCGTCCCGCGCATCGCGCAAGGCGCACTCCGTCTCCTTCAGCTCGGTGAGGTCCTGCAGGACCGCGCAGATCTCGTCGCCATCGCCCACACGAAAGACCACGCCCTCGAGTTGGCGGACGCCGCCCCCGCGGGGCACCTGCAGGCCCTCGACGCGGCGCAGTTCCCCGGTCCGGCGGACGTGTTCGACTGCGGCCACGAGCGCCGTCGCGGCCGTGCCGGGCAGCAACTCGCCCAGCGTCCGGCCGGCCGCCACGGCCGCACCACTTTCGAGGAGGCCCTTGGCGGCATCGTTGACCTCGACGACCGCAATGCCACGGTCATCGCCGCCCGTTGCACGCACGACGAGCACGGCGTTGGACATGCGATCGACGACATCCCGGAAACGCCGCTCGATCGCAAACCGCTCGGCCGCGCGCACGGCGCGCTCGCCGCGCAGCCGCAGCCGCCAGGCCGCCGCCACCGCGCAACCCAAGGTCGCCGCCAGGCCGGCCGCCAATATCAGCCACGGAAGGGCACGCACCACCGGGGTGACCAGCCCGGGGCCAGGGGAGACGGCGATCTCCCATGTTCGCCCGGCCACGGCGATGGACGAGTCCACGCGCATGCCCTCCTGGGCCGCAGTCCCGGCGTCGTCGCCGGCCTGCCAGCTGAAGAAGATCGGGGCCACCTCCGCGCTGTCGCGGACGGTCACACGCAGGCGGTCGACGCGCGTGCCGCCCATCGCCGCCCGGATCATGCCGCGATAAGCAAACACGGCGGAGACGAAGCCGCGCAGGCGCTCGCGAGCCGGACCTGTCCCCGCCGTCAACACGGCGTCGCTGATCGAGAAACCCTCGCCGACGCCGCGGCCCGTGGCGTCGAGGATGCCGAACGGCGGCGAGGCCATCGCGTGAGGCGCGCTGATGGCCGCGAGCTTGGCCTCGAACCATTCCCGGCTCGCGGCCAGGTCGAGGCCCGGCCGCGTCATGGTCGTGCCCGTGCTGAAGACGTGGGCGATCGGCAGGTGCACGTCTCGGTCGGCAGCCGGCACAAAGCGTCCCTGGGCGTCCCGTTCGACGATCTGAAATCCCGGGAGATCCCTGCTCATGCGCGCTTCGAACTCCGCGCGCTGCGCACGCGGCACCCAGGCCTGCCACTCCACCGCGACCAGGCCGGGCCAGCGGCCCGCCGTCCTGCCGGCGAACGACTCGAATTCCGCGCGGCTGACCTCGACGCTCGATTCGATGAAAGCCGCCACCGTCTCGACGAACGACTCCACCGCGCCCGCCTGCCGGCTGAGGTTGACCTCGATCTCGCGGGCGGCCGCGAGGAGTTCGCGGCGTTCGACCGACTCGCGGTGAGTCCAGGCCAGATGCATCCCGGCTCCCGTGGCGAGGGCCCCGAGCATGATCACCCAACCGAGCATCCAGCGGTCGCGACGTTTGGCCTGGCGGTTGGGTCTCTGGAGCGTCGACTCAGGCATGGCTCGGCCGGGGGCGCTCGATGGGCACGCGGTTCATCAGCACGATATATCGACATCCTCTGCCAGATATTCGCGCCGATGCCAAGCCACACCCCCGGGCCGTGCGGCCCAGGTACAGTGCGCCCCGGAATTGCCACGTGCCCGCACATCCGCCACATCTGGCGGCCGACATGCGCCTCTCCGTGCCTTCGTTCTTCGCCCTGATTCTGATCGCGCTCGGCGCGCCGGCACCACTCGGAGCCTCGCCTCTCCACTGGCAGGAGACGGAGGTCACGATCGACGCCCCGCCGCTCGCCGAGACCGTCGAGGCCGCCTTTCGCTTCACCAACACCTCGACGCGACCCGTCACGATCAGCGAGGTGCACTCGAGCTGCGGCTGCACGGTGCCACAACTCGAGCAGAAGATCTACGTGCCGGGCGAGTCGGGCACGATCCGCGCCGTGTTCACGATTGGCGAACGCCTCGGCCTGCAGGAGAAAGCCATCATGGTGACGACGGCCGCACCCGATGCCTCCAGCGTCCCGCTCACGCTCCGGGTGCGCATCCCCACGCTCTACGAGGTCAAACCGTTCTTCGTCATCTGGAATCTCGGCGACGCCCCCGTGGCCAAGACGGTGGATCTGCGGCTGCTCGCACCGGAGGTGCTGAAGTTCGATTCGATCACCTCGCGCCACACCAATTTCACCGCGGTCGCCACGCCTGCCGTCGACGACCCGAACCGGCTGTCGCTCGAGATCACGCCGCAGGTCACGACTGACGCGACAAACGGCGCGATCGAGGTCGCACTCAAGGCGCAGGACGGGCGCACACGCGTCGTCACGCTCTACGCGCTCGTGCGCGAGGGGCGTCCGACCACACCGCGCAGCACCCCCGGAGGCCCGCCGTGAGGTGAGGACGCTGCGCGAGATGTTCCTGCTCGCCGGCGTGGCCGCGCTGCCTGCCGGACTCGCCGTGGCCCTGCACCCCGAACTCGCCGACCGCCGGCGAGCCGGACTCCCGGACGACGCCGTACGCCCCGTCGAAGTCAACGCCTGGGAGACCCCGGTCCTCTGGGTCGATGCGCGCGACGCCGCGGCGTTTGCCCGGGGCCACATCCCCGGGGCGCTGCGGCTCGACGAGGATACGTTCAGCGAGTCACTCGGCGCGCTCGTGACGGCATGGTCGCCGGGCATGCGCATCGTGGTCTACTGCGACACGACCGCCTGCTCGCGCAGCCGCGAACTCGCGCAGCGCCTGCGCGACGCGGGCTTCGAGGATGTCCACCATCTGCACGGAGGCTGGGAGGCATGGAGCCGGGCACACGCGCCGCGATGATCCGCAGCATCGCCTGGTTGGCCCGCGGTATCGTCGGTCTCGCGCTGGTTGTCGCCGGCACGACCAAGGCGATCCATCCCGCGACGTTCATCACGGACATCTGGAGCTACCGCCTCGTGCCCGAGGCGTGGGCCTATTGGATCGCGGCCTTTCTGCCCTGGCTGGAGATCGTCGTGGGCGCCGCGCTCATCACCGGCCGGCAACGCCAGGGGGCCCAGGCGATCGCCGCGGCGCTGCTCCTGGTTTTTCTCGGCGCGCTTCTCGTCTCATGGTCGCGCGGCCTCGACATCGCCTGCGGATGTTTCGGGGGTGGACCGGCCACGGCGGGGGCGACGGACTATCCCTGGCTGGTGGGCCGCGACCTCGTGCTCCTCGCCTGCCTCGCCTTCGGCTGGTTCGCCGACCGCAGACCCGCCGTCCAAGCCCCGTCCCGGTGAACGTACGCCCTCGCCCACCTCGCGCCGCCCCGGCGGGCTGCGCCGCCACCGATCAGGCGCCGGCCGGCTTCGTCCCGCGATAATGCAGCACGCGCAGGTCCTCGATCGTCACGAGGCCGCCGTGCACGTATTCGTCGAGAAACGGCAGGATCGTCGCGATCTTCTCCGGCCGGTCGACGATCTCGATCACCATGGGAAGGTCGATGGACAGGCGCAGCACCTTGGTCGTGTGCAAGTGGCTGCTCGCACCGTAACCCATGCACGCCCGCACCACGGTCGCACCGGCGAGCCCGAGTTCGCGCGCACGCAGCACGATCGCCTCATAAAGCGGGACTCCGCCGTGCCGGTCGCTCTCGCCCACGATCACCCGCAGCAGTTGAGCCTGTTCGATCGTCTGCATCATGCACCTCCCGGCTACGTTATCCCAAGACCCGCGCGAGGCGATAGCCCAGGGCCACACCGACCAGGCAAAGCACCACGCTGAGACCGACATTGCCGGCCACCCGCGCCCAGGCCCCGTCGTGCATCAGCCGCAGCGTTTCCAGGCTGAAGCTGGAGAAGGTTGTGAACCCGCCAAGCAGACCGATCATGAGGAACGCCCGCGCCTCCGGCGGAAGACCCAAGCGCTGCGAGTCGCCGAGCCCCGCGAGCAGGCCGATGAGCGCACAGCCGATCACGTTCACCGACATCGTGCCCCACGGGAAGGTCGAGCCGACACGCTCGCTCACCCAGCCGGTGGCGAGAAACCGTGCCACGCCGCCGAGTGCGGATCCGAGGGCGACAAGAGCGATGTGTTGCATGGCGGAAACGGCGACGCCCCAGAGTCGACCCTCGGAGCCACCCGCGCAATCCCGGAAAACAAACACCCGCGCCTCGGAACCGAGGTCGCGGGTGTCGCGTGCCGCACGAGGACGGCCGGACTCAGATCGTCATCGAGGCGTAGCCACCGTCGACGACCAGCTCCTCGCCGGTGATGAACGAGCCGGCGGTGTCGCTCGCGAGCAGGAGCGTCGCGGCGATGAGCTCCTTGGCCTCCCCGAAACGCTTGGCCGGCGTGTGCCCGAGGATGCTCGCCACGCGCTCGGGCGAGAGGATTTTTCGGTTTTGCTCGGCCGGGAAGAAGCCCGGCACGATGATGTTCACGCGCACACCCTTCGGCGCCCACTCGCGCGCGAGGTTCTTGCTCAGGTTGTGCACGGCGGCCTTGGTCAGCGAATAGGTGAACACCCGCGAGAGCGGCGTGATCGCCGACATCGAGCCGACGTTGATGATGTTGCCGCCCTGGCCGCGCTCGACCAGGTACCTGCCGAAGACCTGGCAGGCCAGGTAGACGGCGCGGATGTTGACGTTGACGATGCGGTCAAACTCCTCCTCCGGGATGTCGAGGAACGGCGTGGCCGAGTTCACGCCCGCGCCGTTGATCACGATGTCGATCCTGCCGGACTTCGCCAGGACGTCGTCGCGCAGTTTTTCGATGTTGGCCTTGGTCGTGGCCTCGCAGGAGGCGAACCAGCCCTTGCCGCCCGCGGCCTCGATCTTGGCCAGGCGCGCGGCGGCCTTGTCGGGATTGCGGCCGACGAGCACCACTTCAGCGCCGGCGCCGGCGAGGCCCTCGGCCATCGCGCCGCACAGCTCGCCCGTGCCGCCGATGACGACCGCGACCTTGCCGCTGAGATTGAAGAGGTTGTTGAGGTAGTCAGATGGTGACATGGATGGGTGCGTGCCTTGTGTAGTGAGGTTTCTCAGACAGGGAAAAATAGGTTAACCACGGATGAACACGGATGGACACGGATCTGAGAGCCGGGACACGGGCGCAACGGTCGCATTCGAAGCGTGGAGAATCGACAGTCCGATCTCCAAATGCGGAAATGCGTGACTCTTATCCGTGTGCATCCGTGTCCGTCCGTGGTTACTTCCGGTTCGATCCGTTTCAGACCGCGTAGGTCTTGAACGCGGCGCGGTTCCAGGCGGGGCGGCCGCACTCCTTCGCGATCTCGTCGAAAGCGTCGAGCTCGGCCTTGGTGAAGAGCAGGCCGCCGGCGGCCGCAGTGTGCCTGGCCCAGCCGGCCTCGAGCTGGCCGGGGAGCATGCACTTCTCGTTGCCGTGGCCGAGGACGTCGGCGATGACGGCCTTCACGTTCTGGGCCTGGTTGCGGCCCTTGGCGAAGGCGCCGCCGCTGAGCGCGTCGGGATGGATGACCTGGAAGAAGAAGCAGCAGGTGCCCTTGTCGCCCTCGGCCTGCTCCCAGCGGTTGCGGATCGTCGGGATCGAGCCGCCGATGAAGCCGGCCACGATCTCGTTGATGAGCGAGAGGCCGTACCCCTTATGCGCGCCGAAGGGCATGAGGTACTTCGCCTTCGTCGGGTCCGTGGTGGGCGTACCGTTGGCGTCAACCGCGGCGTCGGGCGGGAGCTGCTTGCCCTCGCGCGCGAGCTGCTGCACGCGACCCATGGCGACGACGGAGGTGGCCCAGTCGATCACGATCGGGTAGCCGACCGCCTCGGTCGTGGGGAACCCCCACGAGTGCGGGTTGGTGCCGAGCGTGGGGAACTTGCCGCCGAAGGGCACGACCTCGGCCAGCGCGGCCGTGCAGTTGGTGTAGGCGATGTAGCCGCGGCGCGCGGCGTCCATCACGTAGCCGCCGCCCCAGAGGTAGTGGAAGGCGTTGTCGACCGAGACCTGGCCGACGCCATATTTATCGGCGAGGCGGATGGCCTCGTCCATGGCGCGGTAGGCGGTGGACTGGCCGAGCTTCTTGTTGGCGTTCCAGATCTTGGCGGCCTCGAAGCGCGAGGATTTCACCTCGATCTGCGCGCCGGGCACGCAGCCCTTCGAGCCGGAGCCGAAGAGGTGGTCGAGGTGGAGGGCCTTGATGCCGTTGTGCGTGCGGATGCCGTGGCGGGAGGCCTCGGCGCAGAAGCGCGCGCCCTCGGCCGACTCATCGGCATGGAATCCACGATGCTGATACGCAGCCTGGATGAGGGCGTTGTGCTCGGTCTCGGAAACGACGAAGTAGTTCTCGGGCATGGCGGGTAAGGTGGAGGACGGAAGACGGGGGACTGAGGTCAGACGACCTTCTTGACCGGCACCTCGGGGTTGACCTGGGCGATGGGTTTCTCGCCCTTCATGGCAAGGAGGAGATTCTTCACCGATGTCGTGGCCTGGCGAACCACGCTTTCGTAGGTGCGCGAGCCGACGTGCGGCGTGACGAGGCAGTTCGGCAAGGCGAGCAGCGGGTGGTCCTTGCGCGGCGGCTCCTCGTCGAGCACGTCGGTGCCGTAGCCGCCGACCTGGCCGGACTTGAGCGCCTCGACCATGTCAGCCGTGTGCACGATCTCGCCGCGGGCGCAGTTGAGGATGATCACACCCCGCTTCATCTTCCTGAAGCTGGCGGCGCTGATCATGTCGCGCGTCTCGGGCGTGAGGTTGGTGTGCAGCGAGATGTAGTCGGAGGCGGCGTAGATCTCGTCGAGCGAGGCGGCGCGGCGCACGCCGTGCTGCTTGGCGAAGGCCTCGTCCCAGTAGAGATCGTAGCCGACCGGCTCCATGCCGAAGGCGCGGGCGCGGATGGCGACCTCCTTGCCGATGCGGCCCAGGCCGATGATGCCGATCGTCTTGCCCAGCACCTCGTGGCCGGTCTTGCGCTTCCACTCGCCCTTGCGCGTGGCGTCAATGGCGTAGGCGAAGTTCTTCTCCAGCGCGAGCAGGAGCATGAAGGTGTGCTCGGCCACGGTCGTGTGGTTCACGCCGGGCGTGAAGAGCACGGGGATGCCGCGGGCGGTGCAGCCCTTGACGTCGATCTTGTCCACGCCGATGCCGTATTTGCTGATCACCTTCAGGCGCGGGGCGGACTTGTCGAGCACGGCGGCCGTGATCATGTCGTCGCCGCAGATGAAGGCATCGAACGAGCCGGCGAGTTCGAGCATGCGGGACTCCGGGAGCGGGCCGCGCTCGCGGACGATTTCAAAGCCGGCGCTGTCGAGCAGGGCGTGGTGTTCGCCCGGAGTGTCTTGGAACGACGTGGTGGTCAGGAGGACACGGATCATGGATGTAGTGGGTAAAGGGTGACAGAAACGGGGGCCTGGCGGGCCGCGTGCGTCAGGTCGCGCGGCCGGTCGATTCGCCGACGATGAGGGCGGGCCGCACCACACGGCGGGGCTCGGACTCCTCGGAGCCGGCCGGGGCGGTCTGTCGGGTGAGGAGTTCCACCGCGTGGGTCATGAGTTCATCGACATGCTGGTCGATCGTCGTGAGGCGCGGGTTAACGTGCCCGGCCACCTCGAGATTGTCGAACCCGACGAGCGAAACGTCACCCGGCACGGACAGGCCAGCCTGCTGCAGGCGCGTCATCGCACCGATCGCGACCTGGTCGTTGAGCGCCAGGATCGCTCGGGGGCGATCGGCGAGCGTGAGGTAGCGCTCGGCCAGGCGGCGACCATAGGCGAAGTCGAGGCTCCCGGGCGACTTCTCGGTGAGCGTCACGAGGTGCTTGTCGAATGAGAGCCGACGGCTGCGCGCGAGCTTGCGGATCCCCTCGAGGCGCGCGCGGCCGTAGGCCACGTCCTCGTCGATACCGAGCAGGGCGAAACGCGTGTGTCCGAGCTCGAGCAAATGCTCGAAGGCGAGACGGATGCCATGCTCGCGATCGAGCTCGACCGTGGGCAGGGCGAGTTCGCGGGCCGGATCGATCAACACGGCGGACATGCGGTGCTGCGCGAGCATCGCGAGGATGGCCGCCTCGTTTTCCGTCGTCATGCCCCCGACGAGCACGAGGCCGTCGAGCTTCATCGCGACGAAGTGACGGACGACCTCGAGCTCGATCTCCGGCCGTCCGTCGGTGAGTTCGAAGAGGGCGCGAAAGCCCGCACCGCGCAAGGTGCGCTGGAGCGAGGCGATCTTGCGTGCGACGATGGGCGAGCCGAGCGCCTGGAAGCAGACGCCGACCATGCCGGTGCGTCCGCCGCGCAGCGCACGACCGACCGGACTGGGAACAAAGCCAAGCTGGATCATCGCCTCGCGGACGCGGCGCGACGTCTCGGGCTTGACCTCGGGATGTCCATTGAGCACGCGGGAGATGGTCCAACGGGAAAGCCCCAAATGCCGCGCGAGCGCGGTGGTCGAGGCGATCGGTCCTTGGGGTAGCTCGGAGGTCACAGGACAACACGATTTACCAACACGTGTTGGAATGTCCAGACTCTTTTTCTCTCCCCCGCCCTCCCGGCGTGTCTGCTTCCCACTATTCATCCTCCGACCCAACACCGACGGCGCGCGCCATCCCGCGCGCGCCGCAGCCGCTCGGCCTGAGGCGTTCGTTCGGCTTCGGCGATCGCCTCGGACTGGCAACGCCCGGCCATGTCGCCGCGGCCCGGCGCTTTTCCGTCGCCCCGGTCTTCGTGCAGCTCGCACCGCGCGAGATTGCCCGCTCCGGGATGTCCGCCGCGACTTGGCTGGACGCGACCACACGGGCCGCCGCTGCGGCCGCGTTCACGCGCGACTGGGGGGCCGACGCCAACGGGGTCAAGACCGAGGCCGACGTCGAGCACATGGCCGCCGCCGGCCTGACGTGGTTCACCCTCGACCCGTCCGCCTTCATCGAAAACCGCGCCGACGTGCTCCCGCCCGATGCGCTCGCCGAGGAACTCGCCGTGTTGGGCAAGGAGGGCATCCTCCCGCCCGGCTGGATCACCAGCCATGTCGGCCGGCGCTTCGATCTCGCGCCAGACCTTTCCCTCGCGCCCGACCTCGACTCGCTCGGCCGGGCCGCGGTGAAGTTCTCCCGCGCCCTGCACCACGCGCAGCGCCTCGCACGCCATGTATCCGCGCATGCGCGACACGCGCCCTACGACCTCGAGCTCGCGCTCGTGGAGTGCTCGACCCCGGCCACGCCGGTGGAGCACCTGTTTGTCGGCCTCGAGGCCCGACGGCGCGGCCTCCCGTTGACCGCCCTGGCCATGCGCTGGGATGCAGGCCTGGAGCCGGCGGCGGAGCACGCCGGCGACGTCGCTGCGTTCGAACGCGCGATGCGCGCGCACGCCGCGATCGCCCGGCACTCCGGGTCCTACAAGGTCAGCGTGCACCACGGCGGGGACAAGCTCGCGATCCTGCCCGCCCTCGCCCGCGCTTGCGGCGAGCACCTGCACGTCAAGACCTCGGCCACGACCTTCCTCGTCGCGCTGCGCCTCGTCGTGCGCACCGCGCCGGACCTGTTCCGCGAGATCGCCTCCTTCGCCCGACTCCGCTTCGAGGCCGAGCGAATACCGCATCTCGTCTCGACAAGGCCGGCCGATGTCGACCGCCTGTTCCGCGGCCCCGCGCTGGCGGACCTGGAGTCCAGCTTTCTGGATACACGTGCCGGACGCCAGCTGCTCGACGCCGCCGCAGGATCGATCCTCCAGGCCGGCCTGACGAGCCGGGGCCGCCCTTTTCGCGACGCGATCATGGAGATCTTGCTCCTGCGGCGCGACGAACACCACGAGTTGCTGGACGCGGTGTTCACGCGACACCTGCAGTTGCTGAACGAGGGCTGAGCCGGGCCGGAGGCCCGACGGCGCGCCATGGGCGCGGGACCGAGATCGCCGCCGGCGATCATCTCTCGCTTCCTGCGCGGCAGGAAGCTGGCGAGGCCCGACGCCGCGCCATGAGCGCGGCGTCGGAACTGCGGGCTTGTCTCGTCGGCTGCCGCCGCAACCATCGCGGGCATCGTTCGCTCCCGCCCGCCCGGGTGGTGGAATGGCAGACACTAGGGTCTTAGAAGCCCTTGCCGCAAGGCGTGCAGGTTCGAATCCTGTCCCGGGCACCACCGACGCGGACCCACCGGACCGCGTCGCGCCTCGCCAAGCTCGTGCACGGCACGAGCTGAGAGATGGAGCGAAGCTCCTCCTCGTCGCGGACCCACTGGACCGCG
>JACSRI010000022.1 GCA_014879845.1 Opitutaceae bacterium | reverse complement strand
TCGGCCTGAGCATCGCGCTCGTCGTCGTGCTCATCGGCGTGTGCCGCCTGCATGCGTTCTTCGCGCTGATCGGCGCCGCCGCCGCCGTGGCCTTGATGACCGCCGGCGACCGCGGCCTCGCCGCCGCCATCGACGGCATGCTGCGGGAGTTCGGCGCCTCGGTTGGTGGCATCGGCTACTCGATCGCGGCTGCCGCCGTGATCGGCGCCGCACTCATGGAGAGCGGCGCGGCCGACCGCATCGTGCGCACCTTCCTCGCCGTGCTCGGGGAAAAACGCGCCCCGCTCGCGCTGCTCGGCGCGGCCTTCGTGCTCGGGGTGCCGGTGTTTTTCGACACGGTCTTCTTCCTCCTCGTGCCGCTGGCGCGCGCGCTCACCGCACGCACGGGCAAGAACTACATGCTGCACCTGCTCGCGATCTGCGCGGGCAGCGTGATCACCCACGCGACGGTGCCGCCCACGCCCGGGCCGCTCGCCGTCGCCGAGATCCTCAAGCTCGACCTCGGCCTCGTCCTCGTCGTCGGGCTCGCGGCCGGCGTGTTGCCCGCACTGGGCGGGTTGTGGTTTGCGCGCTGGACCGACCGCCGCCGGCCGGTCGAGTTGCGCGCCGCGCCGGGCTCGTCGGTCGAACACGTCACGGCCATCGCCCACCGCGACGCGAGCGAGCTGCCGGGCTTCGGCGTGTCGATCGCACCCGTCGTGCTGCCGCTCGTGCTCATCGGCGCCGCCTCGGTCGCGGGCACGTTTCGAGCCGCCGTGCCACCCGCGTTGCTCGAGGCCACCCTGCTGCTCGGCAACAAAAACGTCGCCCTCACGCTCGCCGCGCTCGCAGCCGTCGCGGTGTATCTGAGGCAGAAGAAACTCCCGTGGCGGCAGACCGACGGTGTCGTCGGCGAACCGCTCGCCACCGCGGGCGCGATCATCCTCATCACCGCGGCCGGCGGCGCCTATGGGGCGATGCTCAAGCAGAGCGGCATCGGCGAGGCCATCCGCGGCTGGGCCGGCGGCTCCGGCCTCGGCGCGGTCGCCCTCGCCTGGGGACTGGCCGCACTCCTGCGCGCGGCCCAGGGCTCGACGACGGTGGCGGTCATCACCACGGCCGGGCTGGTCATGTCCATGGGCGGGGCGGCTACCTTCGGCGTGCACCCGATCGTGTTGTATCTGGCCATCGGTTACGGTGGTCTCTGCCTTTCCTGGATGAACGACAGCGGCTTCTGGATCTTCAGCCGCATGACCGGCCTGACCGAGCGCGAGACGCTGCGCTCGTGGACGGTGTTGCTGTCGCTCATTTCGTTCATCGGCCTGCTCGAGGCGCTGGTCCTGGCGCTCGTGCTTTCACCATGAAACGCCTCGCCCTGATCATCCTCGCACTCGCCGGCCTCGCACCCACCGGGGCGGCCCCGCAGTATCCGCTCGGCCCCGACTCGCTCCCGCAGACCGGCGTGCCGCGCGGTCGCCTGGAAGGTCCGGCCGAGTTTCACAGCACCGCGCTCCCCGGCACGGTGCGCCGCTACTGGATCCATGTGCCCGCCCAATACACGGCGGACCAACCCGCCTGCCTGCTCGTCTTCCACGATGGCCAGCGCGCGACAAATCCCGAGGGCTCGCTGCGCGTGCCGCAGGTGCTGGACAACCTCATCGCCCGGCGCGAGATCCCGGTGACGATCGGTCTGTTCATCACCCCCGGCCACCTCGCCGAGCGGTACCCCGACGACCTCGGCATGGGCAACCCGGACCATCGCGCCCAGGAGTATGACGCGCTCGACGACACCTACGCGCGCATGCTCATCGACGAGTTGCTCCCCGTCGTCGCGACGCGCTACCGCATCACCGACGATCCCGCGCGCCGCGCCATCGGCGGCACGAGCAGCGGTGCGATCTGCGCGTTCACGGTCGCGTGGCATCGGCCCGACGCCTTTCGCAACGTGGTCAGCTTCATCGGCAGCTACGTCTCGATCGGCTACCAGCCCGCGCGTGACGGGCGCCCGATGATTCCCGGCGGCGATCTCTACCCGACGCTCATCCGGAAAAGTCCGATCCGCCCGATCCGCATCTTTCTGCAGGACGGCTCGAATGACCTGAGCAACGAGCACGGCAACTGGTTTCTCGCCAACCAGCAGGTGCTCTCCGCCTTCGAATATGCCAACCGCGCGGCTGACGTGCGCGGCGACACGGGCCCACGTTACGACGTCACCCATGTTTGGGGCGAAGGCGCGCACTCCGACGAACACGGCGGCGCGATCCTGCCCGACGCGCTGCGCTGGATCTGGCGGGATGTGACGCCCTGACGAGCGCGGGCCTTCAGCCCGCACCGCCCCGGGGCAAAACGCGCACGTGTCGGAGCGGGCTGGACGCCGGCGCGACCTTCACGGCACGAGATAGACCTCGACCAGCGCGACGCCGGTGGTGTCGCCGACGCCCTTGGCGTTCACCGTGTAGGCGCCCGGGGGCAGTGTCACCACGAAGGCCGCGTCCGCGCTGCCCTCGTTGAGCCGGAAGGCGTAGAGCGAGGCCGCCGTCTGGCGCACCTGCTCGGCGTCTCCATTTTCTCCCCACGTGTCGTTGGTCAGGATCAGGTCGTCGATCGCCGTGCCGGGACGGCGTCTGTATACCTCGATTTTCGGGTCAGCCAGCACGCCGGACACGCCGAAGCGGCCCAACGTCGGACCGACCGCGCGGATCAGGAATGTGCGTGAGCCCTCCTCCGACACCACAAAGCCGGGGATCATGACGTTGCCCCCCACGCCCACGTAGCTGCGGTTGGAGATGTTCACCAGCTGCGTGCCGTCGCCCGAGGCGGACACGTCGTAGAGTTCCACGATGGATACACCCGTCTCCTCACCATGCCCGGAGGCCACGATGGTGTAGCCGCCGGCCGGCAGGTCCACCAGCAGCGCCGCGGACTTGCTGCCGGCCGTCAGGCCGAAGGCATAGATCGAGGCCGCGGCGGCGCGGATCTCCTCCGCGTTTGTATTGTCGCTCCAGTCCTCGTTCGACGCCACGACGGCTCCGTCGCTCTTGCGCTTGAGCACGATCTGCGGGTCCGGCAGCGGCCCAGCGACGCCGAACCTCGTCAGCTCCGGCCCCACCGCACGCATGAGCAGCCGCTTCGTCCCGGCCCCCTCGATGTAGAAGCCGGGAATCAACACGTCGTCGCCGGTCAGGCAGAGCGCACGCGTGGAGAGGTTCATCAGGCGCGCGTCCGACGCCGTGGCGAAAGCGCGCACCTCCAGCGCGGCCTGCCCGCTGACGATAGCTCCAGCCGCGCCGGTGATCACCACGTCGTAGCTGCCGGCGTGAAACGCCTGGACACACGGCAGCGTCAACTCCGCCCCGGTCGCACCCGCGATGGGCGCGCCGTCGCGCCGCCACTGGAAACGCGCGCCGCCCGCACTCAGCGCCCGGACATCCAGCCGCACAGCCCCGCCCTCCACCCCAGTCGCAGCAACAGGCTGGCTGAGTATCGCCGGAAGGTCGCCCTCCTCCGCCCACACAGTGCGCGCAAACGCCGAGGCGGGGATCACCTGCCGCGCGATCCCCGGCCCTGACCACTCCAGCACCAGCCCGCCCGCGCC